>NZ_JBNNJJ010000011.1:0-190522 GCF_050269995.1 Hyphomonas sp. NPDC076881
TGGGCCGCATCAAGGCCGCCATGAAAGGCAACACCGTCATCGACCTGCGCAACATCTACAGCCCCGAAGACATGGCCAAACGCGGCTTCCAATACTCCTCAATCGGACGGCCCGAAGAACTTTCCCGGAGTTCGGGAAATATGGAACTCGCCTGACATCTGATCACCCGAGCCCTGGCTCAGCAACAATAACCCGATAGCGAAAGCTCCCGCATCCTGCGGGAGAAACACGGATCATGGCACAGAAGACAGCACTCATTACAGGAATAACCGGGCAGGACGGCGCCTACTTGGCCGAACTTCTTCTGTCCAAGGGCTACATCGTTCACGGTGTCAAACGCCGGTCTTCCTCCTTCAATACAGGCCGCATTGATCATCTTTATCGTGATCCGCATGAAGATCATGTCCGGCTGAAACTGCACTATGGGGACATGACCGACGCGACCAACCTGATCCGGCTTATCCAGGAAACCCGCCCCGACGAAATCTACAACCTTGCGGCCCAGAGCCATGTTCAGGTCAGCTTCGAGACGCCGGAATACACTGGAAATGCCGATGCCCTTGGAACGCTCAGGATGCTTGAGGCAATCCGGATTCTCGGGCTCGAAAAGTCAGTCCGTTTTTATCAAGCCTCCACTTCGGAGCTTTATGGCAAGGTGCAGGAAGTTCCGCAGTCGGAGACAACGCCTTTCTATCCGCGCAGCCCATATGCCGCCGCGAAGCTCTATGGCTACTGGATCACGGTGAACTACCGCGAAGCGTATGGCATGCATGCTTCCAACGGCATTCTCTTCAACCATGAAGGCCCCACCCGCGGAGAAACCTTCGTCACACGAAAGATCACTCGCGCTATCGCCGCAATTCATCTCGGACTGCAGAGCAAACTTTTCCTCGGAAACCTGGACGCCAAGAGAGATTGGGGGCATGCCCGCGACTTCGTCGAAGGCATGTGGCGGATCCTCCAACAACCGGTGCCCGATGATTATGTCCTCGCAACCGGAACCACGCGCACCGTACGCGCCTTCGTAGAGCTCGCATTTTCGCACATCGGGATCTCCATTGCCTGGAAAGGTCAGGGCATCGACGAGGTAGGATTTGATGCGGCAACCGGGCGCCCGCTAGTCGAAATCGATCCAAGATACTTCCGCCCCACAGAGGTCGATCTGCTGCTCGGTGATCCGTCAAAAGCGCGCCGCGTGCTGGGATGGACCGCCAGCACGCCGTTTGAGGATCTGGTTGCGGAGATGGTTGAAAGCGACCTGCGCGCGGTCTCCCTGGAATCCGGTCTTCGCCGCCCCGATGAAGAGCAAACGCTCAGCGCAGCGGAGTAAACCGGTCATGAAGATCTCGGTACTGACCACAACTTTCAACTCCGCGCGGACTTTGCGCAGAACGCTGGATAGCTTCTGCTCGCAGGACTGGCCTGACCGAGAGATGCTTGTTCTGGATGGCGCGTCGAGCGATGAAACCCAGGAGATTGCAAGGGCCTACAGGTCGGAAAATATATTTCTCTTCAGTGAGCCCGATGCGGGCATGTATGACGCACTCAACAAGGGGTTCCGGCTATTCACAGGCGACGCGGCCGGTGTTCTGAACTCCGATGATGCGTATGCGGACACGACAGCGCTCTCAAAGATTGCAGAAGCGTTGGAAGAGGCAGATCTCACACACGGACATCTGGACTTTCTTGACGAAAGCGGACGGACAGTTCGCAAATGGCGGGCGGAAGAACGACCCCACAAGGGCTTTCGCACAGGCTGGATGCCAGCGCATCCCACCTTCTATGTCAGACGGAAAGTGATCGAAGCTATCGGCCCTTTTGACACCAGTCTTCAGACGGCGGCCGATTATGACTGGATGTTACGGGCCATCGAAACGCAGGACTTCAAGTTGAAACGGATCGATTCCGTATTGATCAACATGGCGGTGGGCGGGCGAAGCACGCGCAGCCTCGCCGCCCATATCCATCACAATCTGGAATCGCTTTCCGCCCGCCGGCGCTGGCTGGGAAGCGGCCCTGTCGACCTCGCCCTTCTCATGAAACCCGCCCGGAAGATCATGCAGTTTGCTGCGCGTCCTCCGGCAAAATCAGCGTGACCAGATAATGAGCAAATTCAGTCTAGCGGGAAAAAAAGTGTTTGTTGCCGGACATGCCGGCATGGTCGGATCGGCTATTGTTCGCCGTCTGCAGCGGGAAGATTGCGAGGTCCTCACTGCCGCACGCACAGTGCTTGACCTCAGAGACCAGCAGGGCGTGGAACGCTGGATGCGCAGCAACCGGCCCGACGTGGTGATCGTCGCGGCGGCGCGCGTCGGCGGGATACTCGCCAACGACACGCGGCCTGCAGAATTCCTTCATGACAATCTGATGATCGAATCCAATCTGATCGGCTCATCCTTCAAGGCCAATGTCGAGAAGCTCCTGTTCCTCGGCTCTTCCTGCATTTACCCGAAATATGCCCCCCAACCCATTCCCGAGAGCGCGCTACTCAGCGGCCCGCTGGAGCCGACGAATGAGTGGTATGCAATTGCCAAGATTGCCGGCATCAAACTTTGTCAGGCCTATCGGCGCCAGTATGGGGCCGACTATATCAGCGCGATGCCGACAAACCTCTACGGACCGGGCGACAATTACGACCTTGAGACGTCGCATGTGATCCCTGCGCTCATCCGCAAGGCGCATGAGGCGCGCCTGTCGGGGGCCGATTCCTTGACGATCTGGGGAAGCGGTATGCCTAAGCGGGAATTTCTTCATGCGGATGACTGCGCGGATGCGCTTGTACATCTTCTGAAAAACTACTCCGGAGACGAACATATCAATGTGGGATCGGGCACAGACATATCCATCCGCGATTTGGCCAAACTGATCATGGAGATCGTTGGCTTTGAGGGAACCATCCGTTACGATTCCGACAAGCCTGATGGAACGCCGCGAAAACTCATGAGCCCGGCGCGCCTGAGGCAGCTCGGCTGGGAACCGACGATCAGCCTGCGCGAAGGCTTGGCAGACGCATATCGTGCTTTCCTTGGCGCCCCCCCGAGGATGGTACGCGATGTCCCGGCCGATCCCGCAGCGACAGACGTCTGACCGGGGATCATATGAGCAGAGCTCCTGACTTCCTGATCATCGGATCAATGAAATCCGGTACGACGACCCTGTACGATGACCTTGCGCGTCACCCAAGCATCTTTCTGCCGGACGACAAGGAACCGGATATCCTCCACCATGCGGCCGGGGATGCAAACCGGGCGCGATCACTTTATCAGAACCATTTTCGTGGAGCCGCAGACAATCAGCTGTGCGGCGAAGCGTCGACAATGTACACGATGATCCCCTGGTTCGGCGATGTCTCCGCCCTTGCCAGGGAGGTGGCCGGACCACATCTGAAGCTGATATATATTGTCCGTAATCCAATCGATCGCATCAGCAGTCATCTGATGCATGACTACATGGCAGGAAGGATTTCGGATACGGATTTCGACAAAATTGTGCGGTCACATGAGCGCTTTATCTCGATCAGTGATTACGCAAGACAGATAGAGCCGTGGCTCCACGCCTTTGGCCGCGACGCAATTCTGGTCCTGACGCTCGACGAGCTTTCCCGCGATCGCGCCGGGGTGATCGACAGGGTGATCAGCTTTCTCGGCGCAGAGCCCGGCCTGGTGGAGGTGGGAGCCAGAGCAAGCAATCCCAGAACCGCCATTCGGGCAACAAGTTCGCCCATAGTGCGATCCGTCATCTCCAGCCCCTTCTACCGCCGCCAGCTGCGGCGGCTGATTCCGCGAAAACTCCTGACCCGCCTGCGGCTTCATCTGACAACTAGCAAAGATATTCCGCCTGCTGCGCTATCTTCTGAGATGATATCGGGGCTCGCCGAAGAACTCCGCCCTTCGATGGAACGTTTCCGGACACTCACCGGAGTCGATCCGGCTTCCCCTGCGCTACAGGACAGCACGCCTTGAACAGGATATTTCAGACGCTCCAGCGGCGCGGAGGGCTGTTCCTGATAAGGTTCGGCGTCATTGGGGCGCAGCTCCTTGTCCTTCTGGTGCTGGCCAGTCTCATGCAACGGTCCGAGTTCGGAGCCTTTGCGTATGGCTGGGCTTCCATCCAACTGGTCAGCTCGCTCATATCACTGGGTGGGCCGGGCTATCTGCTGAGAGAAATGTCCGCCCGTCAGGCAGGGCCCGAGCATGGCCCCGCCCTCCTGCAGGTTATTCTGATCGCGTCGGCCGGCCCGGCTGTTTTGGCATTTGGCGCTTGGTTCATCATCCGGAGTCTGATCAGCCATGATCTGCTTCCGCTTGCCTCGCCGGACTTCGCTTTCATTATTGTGCTTGGCGGCTGGTTGAACAATCTTGTGGCCAATATCGCCGTGCCCATCCGGGTCTCCGGGGCAGCCAATACTGCCATGTTCTACCGGGACGGGCTAGGACACCTCATCGTTCTGGCATCCGGCTTTGCCGTCGCCGCAACTGACTCTGCCGTCAGCGCGCTGCGCGTACTGGAAGGGTATTGCGTGCTCGCTGTGCTTGTGGTGGGGGCTGGCCTTCTGATCGCAGCCTTTCGTGCACGCAGGGCCGCCTATTTTGGCAACGGCAAGCAACCTTTCAGTCTTGCTTTCTGGGGATCAGGCCTGACAGCCATGCTTGCCGCCCAGATTGATATTCTGATTGGCGGTCTATTCCTCACGCCCGCCCATCTTGGCAGTTACCAGATCCTGCGGAAAGCCGCGAACCTGCTGTCTTTACCCCAGATCATTGCCAACTGGAGTATCGCCGTAGAAGCGTCCAAAGCGTTTGCCTCGGGCGACCGCATCGCGCTGAAAGAGTCAGCCAAGGAAGGCCTGACGATCGCGCTCGTCCCGGCCTTCGCGCTGGGCGTTACCCTTCTCCTAGCCTCACCGGCGCTGTTCTCCTGGTATCACATTCCCGTTGATACCCAGTCTCTCATGACCTTCCTTGTTTTGACGATGGGTGGTTTGGCGAATGTCGGGTTTGGTGCGAACTTCCTGATTGCCGCCCAATGCCGCCTTGAACATCTGGCCCTTCGGGCGCGCCTGATTGCCCTGGTCACCGGATCCGCGCTTCTCGTTTCCCTCTCTCCCGCCCTGGGCATCACGGGGGTGGCCGTGGCCATGGCAACATCCACGATCCTAATGAATGTCCTCATCTGGCTGGATGTCCAGCGCAGGCTTGGCGTTGACACTTCCATCTTTTCCCTTCTCGGCCACCGGACACAGACATGACCAAACCTGACCTGAACCTGCCGGCCCGCCCTGCGATCCGTGGGCGGATTGCGTGGGCCATGCGCGCCACATCGGCGAAGGTAAACTATGAATGGGCGCTCCGGCGGCCTGGGAAGCCCCCCTTCATTGTGCTCACAGAATACCCCCGCTCCGGTGGGAACTGGGTGCGCGACATGGTGGCAGATGCCCTCCAGGTTCCGGCGCCGCGCTTCTCCATGTTTCCGATCACCTTCCGCGCAGTCATTCACAGCCATGATCACCGCCTCATCCGGGACCACAAGGCCATCTACGTTCTGCGCGATGGGAGGGATTGCTTCATGTCCCACTACTTCAAGAACCGGAACGCGGCGCGCAGCGCAGATCCGGGAATTAGAGCGTCCATACTGAGGTTCCACCCGTCCCTGAACGGAAAGCTTTCGGACGAAGCGGAGATGAACGCCTTCTTTGAAGAATGGACCCGGCGCGCATCCGGCTCCCGAGCGAACTGGGCCACCCATGTCACTGCCTGGCTGACCAATACTCCCCCAAACGTGACGCTGTTCCGCTATGAGGACTTGCGGTCAACACCTGAAGCAGCCCTTGCAGCTGGCATTGCGCAGCTCAAGGGTAGCCCGGCTCCGGACGAAGTCATCCGCTTCGCCGTCTGGCGAAATACTTTTGAAGTCCAGACCGGACGCAAGCCGGGACAAACCGACGAGACCAGCACGAAACGCCAGGGCCTGGCCGGCGCCTGGAAACACGAAATGCCCGCTGGTCTGCAGGACAAGTTCGCCGGCAGGTTCGGCAAGGCGCTCGAACTCGCCGGCTACCGGACCTGAGGCCCACAGCATGAGCGGCATCCTCTTCATCCTGCTGGCCTTGCCCATCTGGCTGATCCCGCTGCGCGTGGCCAGCCGGTACGGCATGATCAAGTGGTTCTCGCCCCTGCACCTGCTTGCATTCTACGCCTTCATGGGAACATTTCTGAAATCCATTGGTATGCTGATCCTTCCTGGAGAAGCGTTCATGTACCGCTTCATCTATTCGGACAGCTCTCTCTATCTGGGCTATATTTACACACTGGGATTCACCGTCTGTATCTGCCTTGGATACGTGCTGGCCATCCGCGAGCGCACTCCGCAGGATGGGGCCTCGCTGGCCCGATTGTCCATGTCGCGGATTGGCCGCCCCAGACTGCTTCTCCTGATTGGCGGGCTCGCAGCGCTCGTCACGGTCTCAACACTTGTCACCGGCAGGTTCGAGGATCCGTCAGAAGTAACGCTCTCCCTTGATACGCTGCACACCATGAACCAGACCAAGATACAGAGGATCGAAGGGGTGGAAGGGTATGGCGCAAGCAATGCCGCCATCAAGGTATTTGGAAAACTGGCATGGGTCGCCCTAGCGGTATTCTTTGCTTTACTTTTCATCCGCCAACGGAAAATATATCTGTACGGATTTGTGATCATTGCGGCCATCGTCCTGATCAGCATCCTGGTAAAGGGCAAACGGCTTGAGCTGCTCAGCATCGCCATGTGCCTGACCAGTATCTATTTCATACTGGGTGGCCGCATCCGTTGGAAATTTGTCCTCTATGGGCTTTGCGGCGCCGGTGCCATCCTCGCCATCTTCGCCTTGCTGACAGTCCTGCGCAGCACCAAGGGTGATCTCTCCGAAGCCGCATTCGATCCCATGGTAATGGTGGGGCAAATTCTGCTGTCTACCTATTTCTTTGATTTCGGTATGTCCGCCATCATTATTGACCGGTTTGACACGGACCTGATCCTCCGTGGACAGTCTTACGTGAACTGGATCATAGGGTTTGTTCCCAGGGAGATATGGCCAGACAAGCCGGCAATTTCCCTGGGACCTTTCGTCAAACAGGAAGTTCTCGGAATGGCGGGCACCATTGGCGGCATCAACCCGACCGGGCCGGGCGAGGCTTTCCTGAACTTCGGCTGGGGCGGAATTTTTGTCGGTGTGGGCCTCGGCATCATTTTCCGGCGGTTCGAAGCGTTCTTTCTGAGCGGTAAGGGCCTGCTGAAACGCTACGGCCTCGTTATCTACCCCGTGATCGGCATGCCCTTCATCACCGGCTGCCTGCAAAGCACCTTCGGGGGCGTGGTGGTTTCGACGCTGACGGTGCTGGTGCTTTCCATGGGTGTCCTGCGCCTGACCAAACGCCGCTCCTCCCCGCGATCCCTGCGCCCTGCCCCGCACACAAAACACCTGAGTCCCACGGCCTGATTCAGCCAGAAAGATCCCTCCATGTCCCTTCTCTATCTTCTCACTTATGGCGTCAGGGCGCTCGGCCGGCGCGTTGCTGACAGGGTTTCAACCCTCACCCACGCCCCCGCTCTCAAACGCTGCGGGAAGGGCAGCATCATCGCGCGCGGTGTCTATATACGCGATCCGCGCAACGTCGCTCTCGGCAAGCGTTGCTTTCTCCAGAAAGGCGTGACGATTGCCGGGGAGTTGCGGGACAGCCGCTGTGAGCTGGGAAACAATGTGCAGATCAACAGCCGGGTCAATCTCGATAGCTCCGGCGGCCTCACTATCGGGGACAACACGCTGATATCATCCGACTCCATCGTATATACGCATGACCATGGATATGATCCGCGGTCTGTTCCGATGGCCATTCCCAAGGTAATCGGCCAGAACGTGTGGATAGGCACACGGGCAATCATCCTGCCTTCCTGCCGCGTTATCGGAGATCGCGCCATCGTGGCTGCCGGCGCCGTTGTCGCCCGCGACGTGCCCCCCGCCGCCATCATGGCGGGCTGTCCGGCCCGTCAGGTCGGGACGGTGCCGCCAGACACGGACGCCGCCGCTCAAGCGCCCAGCCAACCGGCCTGAGCGCAGGCCAACCGCCACCGGTTCAAACACCAGAAGAATAAGCGAGCGCCAAGCGGATGGACACGCAATACCGATCCGTACGTCACGTGGTAACTTCGATAACGGACGAGGCCAACGGGCTGGCCTATTCCGTGCCCTCCATGGCCGCGGCGACCGCCAGGCAGGGCTGGCAGGTCGATATCGTTACCCTGGGTGCCCGCAAGATGCCGGAAGAAAAGGTGATCTGCCACGAGTTCCGCAGAGATTACGCCACTCTTCCCGTCCTGAAATCGCTCGGCGCATCATCATCCATGCGAACCTATCTGCTCAGTGACCCCAAACCAGTTTTGCACGGACACGGATTATGGATGATGCCGAATGTTTATGTCGGAGACGCAGCCCGGCGCAGCCGAAATCCTCTGATCATGGCGCCGCGGGGAATGCTCGGAGCATCCGCCCTGAACTTCTCAAAGCAGAAAAAGAAAGTCTTCTGGTCGCTCTGGCAAAGGGCTGCGGCCGATGCCGTAATCTGCTGGCACGCAACCAGCGTAAAGGAAGCAGAAGATATCCGCGCCTTCGGAATGAAGCAGCCAATCGCGATCGTTCCCAATGGCATCGACATGCCGGTAATGGCCAAACGGCTGCCGGCAGAGCGGGAGCGGACCCTCCTCTTTCTCGGCCGTATTCACCCCAAGAAGGGGGTCGACACCCTGCTCAAGGCATGGGCCATGCTCGAACCTCTGTTTCCGGACTGGCACCTCAAGATCGCCGGCCCCGACGAGGGAGACTATGCCAGGCAGTGCCGCGAATTTATTGCGCGCCACAGCCTCTCCCGCGCCCGTCTGAGTGGTCCGGTCTTCGGCGATGAAAAACAGAAATGCTATAGTGAGGCAGACATCTTCGTTCTCCCCACACTCGACGAAAACTTCGGGATGACCGTCGCTGAAGCGCTCGCTGCAGGTACACCCGTAGTCTGCTCGAAAGGCGCGCCCTGGAGCGGTCTTATCGAACACAGATGCGGATGGTGGCATTCAGTTGGCGAAAAGCCGCTCTTTGAAAGCTTGCTGGCGGCCATGAGCGTGCCCGACGAGGACCGCCTGCAACTCGGGATGCGCGGCCGGGCCTGGATGGAAAATGAGTTCGCCTGGCCCAAACTCGCGGAAATGATGATCGATGTTTACCGCTGGGTGAGCGGAGAGGGCGTCAAGCCGAGCCACGTCCATTTAAGCTGAACCCGTCTGCTCTCAACTGCCCCCTCTCAACAAGCAATTCCGGAGCCGATCCATGAAGGTTGGTATACTGACATATCATTTTGCCGACAGCTATGGCGCGCTCATGCAGGCCTACGCGCTGCGTGCATGGCTGCGCGGCCAGGGCCACGATGCCCAATTCGTAAACTATCACCCGGCCTATGTTGAGAGCGGCGGCCCCTTTGATGCTCCCTGGGACCTGCGAAAATGGAAGAAGAATGCGACGATCCTCTATATGCGGCTGACCGCCCTGCAGCGACGACTGTTCGGCAATCGCCCCTATGTTGAAAGCTTCGAACAATTCCGGAAGGATCATCTCGGCGTATCCGGTCCCTCCCTCGAAACCATGGAAGACGTGGCGGGCGGAGATCTGCCCGATGTTCTGGTCTGCGGAAGTGATCAGATCTGGAACCCTTCCGCCCAGCGGGGGCTGGATCCGGTATATTTCCTTCAGATTCCGGGTGCGGGTCGCCGCTACAGGTTCTCCTATGCCGCCAGCTTCGGACGGGCCACGCTCGATCCCGCCTTTCACGCGGAAGCGGAAGGGCTGCTGGCCGGCCTCGATGGCATCTCCGTCCGTGAGCAGAGCGGGATCGACATTGTGAGCGCCATTTCCGGCAGGAATGCCGTCTGTGTTCCCGACCCGACACTTCTGCTTGGCGATTTTTCCAGCCTGCTCGCCCATGCAGGCCCCGGTCCTAGCGGGCACATATTCAGCTATGCGCTGCGCGCAGGCGAACCGGTGGCCGCCATTTGCCGCCAGGCTGCCTCCCGGCTCGAAGCTGAAGTCCTTTCTCCCTTCAACCCCGCCCGCCGATGGCCGAAGATCGGAAAGACCATCTACCCCTCGCCCATAGACTGGCTGGCGGGAATTGAGCGGTCTGCGCTCGTGGTTTCAAATTCGTTTCACGGCATCGCCCTGTCGATTATCCTGCAACGGCCTTTCATTGCCGCGTCCCTCCCTGGCGCCAAGCAGGGTTTGTCAGAGCGAATCCGGAACCTCCTGATGCTTGCCGGTCTGGAAGATCGTCTGGTTACGGAATATAACGAACACCGCATTGATGAGCTTCTCCAGACGCCCATCAACTGGCTACAGACAGAGCAGCGCCTCCGGTCGCAGAGAAAGGATGGCGAGCAGTTCCTGCAGATGCAGCTTGCCGCCGCTCTCCGCGCCCGGTCACCGGAACAGGAGCCGGCATCGTGAGCGACGCCCAGACTGATCTGAAAAAAGTCCGTGATGGCGGATATTGCGTCGGCTGCGGTGCCTGCGCCCTCCCCGGTGGACCGGGCGGAAAAATGCGCCTTACCCCCTATGGTGAGTATGAACCCGATCTTGCGGCCGCCGCTTCCCCGTCACAGCTTGAAAAGGCCTGCCCTTTCCTTGCCCCTGAGCTTGATGAGGACCACCTTGCCGAGACATTTCTCGACGGCCGCCAACAGTCGAGCCGCGAACTGGGTTATTACAATTCCATCTCCGCTGCGCATGTTGAGGAAGCCGAATGGCGTGCCAATGGCAGCTCCGGAGGCATGGTCTCGTGGCTCGCTGCGGAACTGCTTCGTACTGGCCAGATAGACGGCATCATTCATGCGCGGCCTGTTTCTCCCGCCCCTCCAGGGGGCCCTTTTTATGCCTACGGCATAAGCCGGACCGTGGAAGACGTCGCCGCAGCCGCGCACTCTCATTATCATGTGGTGGAAATGTCCGGGGTGTTGGAGGAAGTCCTGAAAACCCCCGGACGTTACCTGTTCATCGGCGTCCCCTGCTTCGTCAAGGCAATCCGGCGCCTGCAGACACTTGACCCCCGTCTCAACGAGCGGATCGCCTTCACGATCGGGCTGGTCTGTGGCCACCTCAAGAGCGTCAACTGGTCTCTTTCCCTGGGTTGGGGCGCTGGAATCCCACCTGAAGAGCTCGCCGCCATCCGGTTCAGAGAAAAGGGCGAAGATATTCCCGCCAAGTCCTACCATTTCGCCGTCAGAGCACGCGGCTCGGATGACTTTCTTGTCCGCGATGCCGCCAGCATCGCCGGAGGAAGGTTCAATACCGGCGCCATGATGCTGCGTGCCTGCGACTTCTGTGACGATGTCGTCGGTGAGACAGCCGACCTCACCGTAGGCGATGCATGGCTCCCCGAATACCAGTTTGACTGGCGGGGAAAGAACATGATTGTTATCCGGAGCACCTATCTGGAGGCCCTGATTCACGCAGCCTTCGATGCGGGCCGGCTAAGCCTCACACCGATGAGCGCGCGGCAGGCAGCAGACGCCCAATCCGGCGGCTTCAGGCACAGACGCGAAGGGCTCGCCTATCGCCTTGCAGGCAAGCAGGCGCGGGGCGAGTGGCATCCAGTCAAGCGGTCATTCAATGTCCGCCCTCCCTCCCCCCTGCGCCGCCTCATCTATACGCTGCGTCAGGGGGTCTCCCTGATCTCCCGGGAGGCCTTCGTCCGGGCCCGGAGCGCCGGAGACTTCGGGATTTATGCCGGCTCCGTGCGCCGGGCGATGCAGCGGCTGAGATTTGTGGAACTGGTGTCTGCAGCCCCCCGCATCCTTTCGGTTCGTATCCGGCATATTCTTTCAAAGGGGCGGAGATCATGACAGTTACATCGACAGAACGACTGTATAAGGACCGGTTGTCGATCGGCAACAAGGTCTCACGCCGCTTGTGGGGGCTGGCCCGCATCCTGCTTTTCAGCTGGACGCCAGATTACGGATTCAATGGCTGGCGGATTATGGTCCTGAGGCTGTTTGGAGCGCGCATTGGCCATGGATGCAAGATCGCTTCAGACTGCCGCATCTGGGCTCCCTGGAATTTGAAGGTCGGGAATTATGTCTGCCTCGCAGCAGGCGTCGATTGCTACAATGTCGCCCTGATCAGGCTGGACGATCACGTCACTATCAGCCAGCGTTCATACCTGTGTTCCGCATCCCATGACATCCGCCTGCTTGCCCGCCCTCTGACACACGCGCCCATCCATATCCGGCAACATGCCTGGGTCTGCGCCGAAGCGATGATCGGACCAGGCGTTGAGATTGGCGAGGGCAGCGTCGCAGCAGCCCGCGCCGTGGTCATGAAAAGCGTGCCTCCCTGGACAGTTGTTGGCGGCAATCCGGCCGCCACCATCAAAGCGCGCGTCCTGGCTCAATCCGAGCTGTTGCAATGAACGACATCCACGCCATAATCCTTACGCTGAATGAGGAAATGCACATTGAGCGGTGTATCCGCAGCCTGTCGGACCAATGCGCATCAGTAACAGTGGTTGACAGCGGATCTTCAGATCGAACCTGCGAGATTGCCGAAAATCTCGGCGCCCGCGTCATCGTCAACCCGTTCATCAATCATGCCCAGCAGATGAACTTCGCCATCGACCAGGTATCCGGTTCCGGAGGTTGGTTGTTCCGTATAGATGCCGACGAAGTGCTGTCCCAGGACAGCCGCGAAAGCCTGCGAGAGGCCGTCATTCGCGCGGCGCCGGAGGTGCAGGCTTTCGTGGTCATGCGCCGGATTCATTTTCTTGGCCGGCGGATTCGTCACGGTGCTGTTGAACCAAGCTGGCAGCTGCGTCTTTGGCGGGCTGATGCGGGGCGCTGTGAACAGCGATGGATGGACGAGCATATCCTTGTGCGGGGCCGGGTAGACCGCTCCGGCATCGTGATTGCAGACGTCAATCTCAATTCTCTTGGCTGGTGGACCGCAAAGCACAATGGCTATGCCAGCCGGGAAGCCATCGAACAGCTCAACGAAGTTCATGGCTTTCTCCCGGTCAGCACGCTGCAAGGGGCCGGGGCCAGTGCCCAGGCCCGCCGTAAACGCTTCCTGAAACATCATCTTTACAGGCGCATTCCGGCAAGTCTGCGCGCAGCGCTCTACTTCATCTGGCGTTATGTGTTCAGGTTCGGCTTTCTGGATGGAAGGCCCGGATGGTATTTCCATGTGCTTCAGGGATTCTGGTATCGCACGCTGGTCGATGCGAAGGTCATGGAAATTCGCCGTTATGCGAACGAACACAGCATCAGCATCCCCGCGGCAATTGAAGCGCTGACCGGCATTACCCCTCTCCCGCCAGCCGAGCCACAGGCCGGCGTGTAGCTAAACCTCTCCATTCCCAACACAACTGGCTCCGCGCCAGTGCCGACTATTTGTCTCTCCCAGAAGAAGGCGTCCCCATGACCTCCTCACACCCTCCGCCTACCAACAGACCCTTCAGCCATCTTGATCGCCTCGAAGCAGAGAGCATCCACATCATGCGGGAAGTGGTTGCTCAGGCGGAAAACCCGGTAATGCTCTATTCAATCGGTAAGGATTCTGCGGTAATGCTCCACCTTGCCGCGAAGGCATTCTATCCTTCACGCCCCCCCTTTCCTTTGATGCATGTCGACACGACCTGGAAGTTCCGGGAGATGATCGAATTTCGGGACCGGAAGGCCGCCGAGATAGGCATGGACCTGATTGTACACGTCAATCAGGAAGGCGTTGACGAAGGCGTTGGTCCGTTTACGCATGGTTCAGCCCACCATACGGACGTGATGAAGACACAGGCGCTACGCCAGGCTCTTGATCGCTACCGTTTTGATGCAGCCTTCGGCGGCGCCCGGCGGGATGAGGAGAAATCCAGAGCCAAGGAGCGGATCTTTTCCTTCCGCTCTGCCGGCCACAGATGGGATCCCAAACGCCAGCGTCCGGAGCTATGGGACCTCTACAATGCCCGCACGCGGCCGGGAGAAAGCATGCGAGTCTTCCCGCTCTCCAATTGGACCGAGCTGGACATCTGGCAATATATAAGACGGGAGCGGATCGATATCGTTCCTCTGTACTTCTCTGCCGAGCGCCCTGTTGTCGAATGGAATGGGGCCCTGATCATGGTGGACGATGACCGCATGCCTACGGAACTGCGCGCCAAGGCGACCCTGAAATCAGTCCGGTTCCGGACGCTCGGTTGCTATCCCCTGACAGGCGCGGTCGAAAGCAAAGCTACCACGCTCGACGCCATCATACAGGAAATGCTGCTCGCCAGATCATCCGAGCGGCAAGGCCGCGTGATCGACACCGACCAGTCGGCATCCATGGAAAAGAAAAAGCAGGAAGGTTACTTCTGATGCGCCTGACAGACGAACTGATTACCACAGACATTGCAGCCTACCTCACCCGGCAGGAAGAAAAGTCCTTGCTGCGTTTCATTACCTGCGGCTCGGTTGACGATGGGAAATCCACGCTGATCGGCCGGCTTCTCTACGACTCCAAGATGATCTTCGAGGATCAGCTTGCCGCCCTTGAGGCGGATTCCCGCAAGATGGGAACGCAAGGCGAGAACATCGACTTTGCCTTGCTCGTCGATGGTCTTGCGGCCGAGCGTGAGCAAGGTATCACGATTGATGTCGCCTATCGCTTCTTCAGCACCGACAAACGGAAATTCATTGTCGCCGACACGCCCGGACACGAGCAGTATACGCGCAATATGGCGACAGGCGCGTCAACGGCAGACCTGGCCATCCTTCTCGTTGATGCCCGCAAGGGGATCATCACCCAGACCCGCCGGCATGCCTTCATCGTCACACTGCTCGGCATCAGGAAGCTGGTTCTGGCGGTCAACAAGATGGATCTTGTCGACTGGGATCCGGAAGTCTTCGATGCCATCGATGCAGAGTTCTACAATTTCTCGCACCAGCTTGCGGGCGATCTGGAAATTCAGGCCATTCCTCTCTCGGCCCTGAACGGGGACAATATGCTGCTCCCCTCTGAGCGGATGAAATGGTATAACGGCCCGACACTCCTTCAGCATCTTGAGGGCGTCAGCCTCGATCCAAAACATCATAGCGAACCCTTCCGGCTGCCGGTGCAGTGGGTCAACCGGCCCGATTCCGAGTTCCGGGGTTTTTCCGGCACGATCACGTCCGGGGCCGTGAAGGTTGGGGACCGTATCCGGTCACTGCCCTCCGCGCGTGAAAGCGAAGTGACGCGGATTGTCACCTATGACGGCGACCTTCCGGAAGCCTGCGCGGGCCAGGCCGTCACCCTGACACTCGCTGACGAAATTGATACCTCGCGCGGCGACATCCTTGCCTGCGCGACGGCGTCTCCTGAAGTGTCGGATCAGTTCCAGGCCCATATCCTCTGGATGAGCGAGGCCGACATGCTGCCCGGCCGGCGTTATCTAATGCGGATCGGCACACAGACGGTAACGGCAACCATAAACGCCCCCAAATACCGTATCGACGTCAACGACATGCAGCACCGTCCGGCCAGAACACTCGGCCTGAACGATATCGGCGTCTGCACCCTGTCGCTGGAACAACCCATCGCCTATGATCCGTTTACGGCTGCCCGGAAAACGGGAAGCTTCATCCTCCTTGACCGGAACACAAACGACACCATCGGCATGGGCCTGATTGATTTCGGTCTGAGGCGGGCAGAGAATATTCACTGGCAGACGCTGGATATCAGCCGCGACGATCTGGCTGATCTGAAATCCCAGCGTCCGGCTGTGCTCTGGTTCACCGGCATCTCCGGCTCCGGCAAATCCACCATCGCCAACGCCCTTCAGCGCCGCCTGCATTCGGTAGGAAAACACACCTTCCTGATGGACGGGGATAATGTCCGTCACGGGCTCAATCGCGATCTCGGCTTCACAGATGCAGACCGGGTTGAAAACATCCGCCGTGTGTCGGAAGTCGCCAAGCTTATGAGCGATGCCGGCCTGATCACGATTGTCTCCTTTATCTCTCCCTTCGAAGCCGAACGGCAGATGGCGCGGCGCCTTATGCAGGCGGGTGAATTCGTCGAGATATTCATCGATACCCCCCTTGCGGTCGCGGAAGGCCGCGATGTCAAAGGGCTCTACAGAAAGGCCCGCGCCGGCGAGATCCTGAACTTTACCGGGATCAACAGCCCCTACGAGCCACCTGCATTCCCGGAAATAAGAATTGACACCACCCGGGTGGACGTTGAAGCGGCAGCCGGCCTGATACTCGACTGGTTGAGCGAAAAAGGCTTCCTCGACCGCTAGCCCCCCCCTCTCATACTACCCAAATGGGGAATGCTCTGACGTTCAGCAACTGCCATTGTTGAGAGGGGCATCCATTTGTCTATCGCAGGGTCCGCGGGGGACGTTGACGGCAGTTTTCAATGCGAGATGATACTATGGCCAGAATGCTCTGGATTTCCATTCCGTTCCTGCTTGCCACCACAGCCTGCTCCTCAAGCAACGGTCTGAATGCAACGCAGACAAGCCTTCCGCCTCCGGACACAACTTATACGGCAAGGAAGGCAGAGTTCCGGGCAGGACCGTTCGATGAAGTCCAGATTCGTGTCAGAGACATGAGCGACCTGAACGGTACCTACTACCTCAATCTGGACGGACGCACCAAGCTGCCCATGCTCGGTGACATGGACTTTGCCGGGCAGACATCCTTTGAAATCGCAGCGCAAATCGAGGAAAGGCTGTCTGCTACCTACTTGCAGTCTCCGGACGTTGTCGTCTCCCTTAAACCGGCCTTTATCGAACAGGTCACGGTGGAGGGCGCCATCAGGAAGCCGGGGACATATGACGCCAAGCCTGGCCTGACCCTGCTTGAAACAATTGCCTTGAGCGGCGGGGCGTCCGAGACAGCCAATCAGAGACGGGCCATCATTGTACGTACAATCGATGGTCAGAGACAGATGGCCGCATTCGATCTCATTGCCATCCGGGAAGGTTCAGCCGCCGACCCGCTGATCTATGGCAATGACCTCATCATCGTCGATGGATCACGTGTCCGAAGCGTGTTCCTTGATATCGTGCGGACCAGCCCCATTATCGCGGTCTTCCGTCCCCTCTTCTAGCTTAAATCAAGTAGAGTCATGGCCCCTGGCACACCTAATTCCGAACTCCCGGCACGTCCACCGGGTGGCGCCGCCCTGACCGGAAACCGGCCTCTCGATATCTCGCCCGATATCCTCGCGCGAGAAGCCGACTGGCAGGATGAGAGCGATGTAAATATCCGGCAGCTGTTCAACACGATCTTCAAGCGCAAATGGATGATCCTCGGCATTGTCTTTCTGGGTCTGGCGATCGGGTACATCAACACTCTGAGAACCCAGCCCCTTTACCGCGCAAGCGCTACGATTGAGATTGCCAAGGAATCTGCGCGCATTCTCGATCAGGGCATGGCGGAGCCGCAGATCATTGCAGACGACGAGTTTATGGCAACTCAGTCTACATTGCTAAAGAGCCGGGAACTGGCTGCGAGGACTGCCGAGAGCTTGAGCCTCACCGACCGTCCCGAATATGCCGACCCGTCGCTGCCTGGGGCCCTCCGTGCCGAGGCGGCCACCAACCGGATCCTCTCCCGGCTCAGGATCGTTCCGGAAGGCAGATCGCGGATATTGCGCATCGAATATATTTCCACTGATCCGCTCGATGCTGCCCGTGTTGCCAATGCGCTGGTGGAGAACTTCATAGAATCCAGCCTTGAGCGGCGCTACAACACCACCGCCTATGCCCGCCATTTCGTTGAAGACCGGTTGATCGCCGCGCGCCAGGCACTGGAAGATGCCGAAGCCAGCCTCACCGAATACGCCGCGCGCGAAGGCTTCATCGAACTTGGAAACGACACTTCCATTTATGCCTTGGACGGATCAACCGTCATCAGCCTCAATCAGCAACTTGCAGATGCCCAGGGACAGCGGATTGCCGCTTATGAAAAGTTTGCTCAGGCAAGCGCCAATCCCAGCAGCATCGAAATCGAAAGTAGTCAGGAACTAAAGAAGCTCCGGGAGCACCGGTTCAACTTGCAGACCGAATATGAGAACAAGCTGCTGATATACCGACCGGAATATCCGGATGTCATGAAGCTCCGTCAGCAGATTGAACTGGTGGATGCCGAAATCATTGCCGAACGTGCCCGGATTGTCTCGGGGCTTGAATCCAACTACCTGGCCGCGCGGGAGAAGGAAGCCTCACTCAGCCAGCGGATCGATGAGCTCAAGGCCCAACTTATTGATCTGCGGGGCCGCAATGTGCAGTACGACATTCTCCAGCGTCAGGTCGATACCAACCGCTCTCAATATGAAGCCTTACTGACGCGCCTCAAGGAGTTGACGGCCGCAGAAGGGATCGGCGCCAGCCAGATCTCGATCGTCGATCGCGCGACACCCCCGGGCAATCCCTACGAACCGCGCCTGCATCGCTCCCTGCTTCTGGCGGGGACAATTGCGCTTCTTCTGGGATGTGGCCTCGCCTTCCTTCTCAATTATATGGACGACACCATCCGCGTTCCGGAGGAGCTTGCTGACAAGCTCGGCTTGCCCATCCTGGGCATCGTGCCGTCGGCCAGAGGGAAGGCAGACTTGATCACCGAGCTGCTGAAGGATGCGCGAAATCCTCTGGCAGAAGGGTTCTTCTCCATACGTGCCAACCTCCTGTTCAGCACCAGCGCAGGTGTGCCACGAAGCATTGCCCTCACGAGCAACAGCTCCGGCGAAGGAAAGTCGACCTGTTGCGTAGGCATCGCTTTGGCCTTTGCCCGCTCAGACTACCGTGTCCTGATCATTGATGCAGACATGCGCCGGCCTTCTTTCGCCACTGACAGTGAAACTTCGGTCGGGCTCTCCGGCCTGCTGGCCTCCAATGCCACACTGCCCTCCCAGATTGTTACGGGTGAAGAGGAAAACCTCTTCCTTCTTCCCGCTGGACGTGTTCCGCCAAATCCGGCGGAACTTCTGTCCAGTCAGAAACTGTTCGACATCCTGAACGAGAGCCGCCAATCCTTTGATCTCGTTATCGTCGACTGCCCGCCCGTGCTTGGATTTGCTGATAGCCCGATCCTTGCAAATGCCTGTGATGCCACAGTGTTTGTGGTGCAGGCCGGCCGGGCACGCCGGACTGCCATCCTGCGCTCGCTCGACCGTTTGAAATCCACCAGCGCCCGGATCACGGGCGCCATCCTCACCAAATTCGATGCGCGCAAGGTGGGGTATGACTATGATTACTACTACACCACCTATGGCCCTGGCGCCTTCGATTACGCCCCTTCCACCCGCGGCTCCCGCCGGCGCGTGCGTGAGATAGGCTGGTTCAAGACGCGCCAGAACGGAACCGGGGCCCCGCCTGCCGATGCTGACTAAGCGGCTCGCCCTTGCTGCTTCAGCGTTTATTCTGGCGCTGGTATCGGTCCATTTTGCCCTGTTTTCCAGCCCCCGCATGGCCGAGCTGAGACAGAGCGCACGCCAACTGCCCCCATCAGGGCCCGCCAATGCGCAGGATACGGATCGTCTCGTCGCCCTTGCGGCTGCCGAGCCTCTGGATACCGGTCCCTATATCGCCCTCGCCATATCCGTTGCAGGGACAGAGCAAGCCAGCCGGCTGGCAGATGCCATCCAGTTGCGCAATCCCCGTAGCCGGTCCGCTTGGCTTATCCGGCTGGATATCGCCCAGAGCCGGCAGGATGTGCCCGGCCTGCTGACCGCGCTCACGCGCCTCTACGTCCTCGATCCGGCCCGGCGCAGCATCTATCTGGACCTGATCACCCAGATCGGAGCGGAGCCAGCCCATGCCGGCGCATTTCTCCCTGCCCTCTCTCAGCAGCCGGCCTGGGGGCGGGAAGTGGCGGACCGGCTTTTGGAGACGCCGGTAAACACCCGTCACCTCGCCGCCATTCTCACGCATTTTCCCAGCCGGCAAAGCCGTCTCCTCAACCGGCTGATAGCCGGGGGCGCCTGGGATCAGGCCTACATCATCTTCCTGTCCTTCGTACCGCCGGAAATGCGGACCGCGCTGACCACCCCTGTCGATGGCGAGTTCCGCGGGCTGGACCTGCCCTCGCCTTTCAGCTGGACGACCAATCGCTCTCAAACACGGCTTGAGCCGGAGGGCGGCCTGGCCGTCCGGTTCGCCGGCCGCAGCAACACCTGGCTTGCCTGGCAGATTCTGGCCCTGTCTCCCGGGTCCTATATACTTACCTCGGAACTCTCCGGAAGCAGCACCCCTGACGGCGGATACCTCAGATGGGAGATACGTTGCGCCACGGGCCCAAGCCTGCAGCGCCTCAACATCCAGGACCTGTCATCGGCGACCCGGCACCATTCGGTCCCCGTAAACATTCCGCAGACTGATTGCCCCTATCAGCGCCTCAGCCTCAGCGGGATAGGAGGCACGTTCCCTGCGCCCCTGCAAGCCGTCATTTCCCGCGTGACCGTCACGCGAGATCCTCCCGCCGCCCGGTTGCCGTGAAACCTGCCCTCTCTCTTCTCGCATTTGTTCCTGCAGCGGCGTATCTGGCGCTCTGCCTGGTCTTTGGCGGCGCGAGCGGAGCCACACCCTGGCCTCCGGTCTGGTTTGGCTATACCGGTCTTGTCCTGGTACTGCTCCTGTCATTTCCGGGCTTTGCCTTACGCTGGTCAGATGCCATCTCTGGCCCTTTCCTGGTCTTGCTTCTCTTTGCGGCTCTGGCAGCTCTGCAGCTGATCCCTCTGCCGGCCGATCTCTGGTCTGCGCTGGCTGTTAGAGAGCGGCTTCTGCAAGGCTTTGACCTTCTCGGCGCGGCCCCGCCGGATCGCCTGCCCCTCACCCTTTCGCCGGAAGCCACCTTCGATAGCCTCCTCCGGCTGTTTCCGGCGATGGCAATACTGCTCCTTCTCGTTCCGGTGACCCGCCGATCCGCCATCCTGCGGCTGGTCTGGTTCATCGTCATCGCGGGCACCGCCGCCAGCGTGGCCGGTCTGCTGCAGCTGGCGGCGCCTGAACTGACCCTTCCGGATATTCACCAGCTCGGCCCGCCCCGCACCGCTTCAGGCCTGTTTGCCAACCAGAACCATCAAGCGACCCTCCTGCTGGTCTGTATGCCGATGGCCGCCGCGCTGGCGAGCCTCCAAGCAACCGACAGGGATGAGGGCGATGCCAATACCGGGCGCCGCTTTGTGCTGCTGGCGGCCATTCTCCTCCTGGCTGCTGGCGTATGGGCCACCGGATCGCGGGCGGGCCTGGCGCTGCTTCTTCCTGTCATAATCCTGTGCTTTCCTGTCGCGCACGGCATCGACCCGCTACTTGGCGGCCCGGCCGAACTGCTGGGATATGGCGGCGGCGCCCTGAAGCAAGTTCCCGCCACGCGCCGGACGCGGGTGTGCGGCCGACAGCTCTACGTCTTCAGCCAAGCGCATCTGCTGGGCATCCCCGGCGCGCTGGACGCCGCACATCAGGTCTTCAGCTATCTGACCACGAAGTTGTGGATGGGCCCGGACAGAGGCTGGTGCCGCACCGCGAGCGCTGAAGGATTACCTCTCGACCTCACCCCCGACCTCTACGATTTCGCATTCTGCCTTTATGGCCTGGCCTGGTATCTTGAAGCCTCGGGAAGACAGATCGCTCTGGAGTATGTCAACCAGACGCTGAACCTTGTGGAAATTCTCTTCCGGCATGGATCGGAACCGGGATTCCACAACACTTTTCCGCCCACTCTTCCCCGGCAGCAGAACCCGCATATGCATCTGCTCGAAGCGGTCCTGAAACTTCAAACCGTCGCCCCCGCCCGCCGTCACATCCGTATTGCGCGTGAACTGACGGATTTGTTCATGCAGCGCCTCTACCAGCCCCAGCTGAAAGCCCTCCCCGAATTATTCACCGATGGCCTCCAGCCAATCGCCGAAGCTTCCGGCGCCATACGGATTGAGCCGGGACATCATTTCGAATGGGCCTGGATTCTGGCGCAGCATCAGCTTCTGACAGGGGAAGATCATTCGGGCCTCATCCGTGATCTGGTGCTGACCGCCGAAGCGCTGGGCGTCTGCCCGACCTCCGGCCTCACCCTGAACGCCATCGACCATACGGGAAAACAGCTCGACACCCATTCGCGAACCTGGCCAAACACGGAGCGGATCAAGGGCTGGCTCGGACTTTACGAGGTTACCGGAACATCCCCCTGGCCCCAGGTCGAAAGCGCCTGCAGCGCGCTCTTCCGGTTCCATCTGGGCCCATGCGTGCCGGAAGGCCTGTGGGTGGACGCCTTTACCCTGGACGGAAGACTCCAGACCGCCACAACCCCCGCCTCAACCTTCTACCATATCCTGCTGGCCTTCTGCGAAATCCTCCGGCTGGCTCCGGAATAGCCCCTCCCATTCCCCCCGCGTCACCCCTCGCCGCGCCGCGCCTGCCTGCTAAACTCCCCGCCCAACGGAGGAGACACCCATGCTGAAAGAGAAATACGAAGCCTTCAAGGTCACCATCGAGGACAAGGTCGCCCACATCCAGATGTCGCGCCCCGAGGCGATGAACACGATGAACAAGGCGTTCTGGAACGAACTGCCAGAGATCGTCCGCACGATCGACAATAACGCCCTCGCCCGTGTCATCGTCATCTCGTCCACGGGAAAGCATTTCTCCGCCGGCATGGACACGTCCGTGTTCACCAGCCCCCGCCCCGCCGCCGAGCATGACCGCTATGTGATGGCCGAGGCCTTCCGGCTGAATGTCAAGGCCATCCAGCAATCCTTCAACTGCCTGGAAGACGCCCGCGTGCCCGTCCTCTTTGCCTGCCATGGCGCGGTCATCGGCGGCGCCATCGACATGATCACGGCCGGCGACATCCGCTGGTGCACCCGGGACGCCTATTTCTGCATCATGGAGATCAACATCGCCATGACCGCAGACGTTGGCACCTTCCCACGTCTCCAGCGCTACATTCCCGAAGGCTGGGTCAAGGAACTTGCCTATACCGGCCGGAAGATCGACGCGGCGAAGGCCAAGGAAATCGGCCTCGTCAACGACATCTACGACACACATGAAGAGCTCGTTGCAGGTGTCCTGGCCACTGCGCGCGAAATCGCCTCGAAAAATCCCCTCGCCGTCACCGGCTCGAAAGTCCTCATCAATTACGGGCGCGACCACACCACCGCCGAAACGCTGGACTATATCGGCCTCTGGAACACCGCGATGTTCCCCCCGCCGCATATGGCCGAGGCCTTCGCCGCCCGCGCCGAAAAGCGCGAGCCGGTCTACCCGGACCTCGCGCCCATCCGCACCGAGCCGATGTAACGAGGAAGCCCCTCACCTCCCATTGCTTTGCAATGGGCCCCTCCTCTTCCACTTCGCGGGAGAGGGGTTGGGACTTCGCCGCCAGCACAACGCCAAACCCCTCTCCTCCGGGAGAGGAGGGGCCCGCGCGCAAAGCGCGTGGGAGGTGAGGGCCTACCCCTTCACCACCTCGAAATCCGTCCAGTCCGGATGCCGGGTTTCCTTCTTGTAGTCCGTGGTCTTGCCATACCAGTTATTGGTCACCTTGCCGGCCTCGTTCTTGTACCAACTATGGCAGTCTGACGCCCACACGGTCTTGGCAATCTCGCTCTGCACACGAACATTATACGCCGTCATCGCAGACGGCGTCACGTCAATGGCCGCCACGCCCTTCTCGGCAATCTTGTCGATGCACTGGATCATGTAGTGGATCTGGTGCTCCACCATCAGGATGATGGAGTTATGCCCCAGATTGGTATTGGGGCCATACAGCATGAAGAAGTTCGGGAAGCCGGAAACCGCCAGTCCCTTGAAGGCTTCGGCGCCATCCTTCCAGGCCTGGTTGAGGCTGAGGCCGCCCCGGCCATAAACCTCCATCGGCGTGAGAAACTCGGTCGACTGGAAGCCGGTCGCCCAGATGATCACATCGCATTTATATTCCTGGCCATCCTCGCCGATCACACCCTCGGGCGTCACTGCCCTGATGCCCTGGCGCAGCACCTCGACATTCGGCTGGCAGAGCGCCGGATAATAATCGTCCGAGATCAGAATACGTTTGCAGCCCGGCTCGAAATCCGGCGTCAACTTCTCCCGCAGAACAGGGTCTTTCACCTGATCCTCAAGATGCTTCTCGCACATCTTCTTCATCGAATTGGCCAGTCCCATGGGTGACTTCTGCAGAAATGCGCCAAAGCCGAAATCGGCAAAGGCCCGGATGCGCCAGCGATACCAGTTGATCCGCCAATCTGCGCCCGCAAAATATTTCTTCGCTTTCGCATCATACGCCCGCTGCCCGCGCGGACGGCACCAGGCCGGCGAGCGCTGGAAGCTCAGCATCTTGCCGACCACCTTCTGGATCTCCGGCACAAACTGCACCGCACTCGGACCATTTCCGATCACGGCGACGGTCTTGCCCTTCAGGTCCACCGAATGGTCCCACCGCGCCGAATGGAAGGCGGCGCCCTTGAAAGTGTCGAGACCGGGGAAATTGGGCGTATACGGAATATTCAGCTGGCCAAGGCCGGAGATCAGCACATCAGCCGTATACGTCTTCCCTGCCCTGTCGGTCAGTGTCCAGGTGTTGGCCGCATCGTTCCAGCGGCAATCGGTGATCTCGGTATTGAAGCGGCAATGCCGGCGCACATCATACTTGTCGGCAAAGTCCTCGAAATATTTGAGGATCTGCGGCTGGAGGGACCATTTGTAATCCCAGTCAGGGTTCAGTTCGAAAGAATAGGAATAAAGGTGGCTGGGCACATCGCACCCGCATCCCGGATAGGTGTTGTCCCGCCAGGTGCCGCCCACGCCTTCGGATTTCTCGAAAATGTCGATAACGCTATAGCCCGCCTCCTTCAGCTTGGCCGCCGCGCCGAGCCCGCTCATGCCCGCGCCGAGTATCGCAATCCGTGTCGTGCTCTTGCTGACGGTCGTATCCATCGCCTGCAAATCCTCCCATTGGCTGCGTGATTTCACGCATAATTACCGGCAGGATTGCTGGGCGCTGACCGGGCCGTCAACAGGTGCCCGCGGGGCAGGCCTTACAGATGCCGCGCATCAATCTTGTGCTTGCTCGGCCCACGCCAGGCACGAATTGCCTCAACCTGTCTGGTCGTAAGCCCTTCGATGTCAGATCAATCCCAGGAGCGGGGATATGAATTTGATAGCGGATGAAATCATGCGAATAGTATCCGACACGCCTTCAACCCGCTTCAAGTCTTCGCGCAAGCGTGTTGTTCGCTTGTGGATGTCTTCCAGTGTCTTTCGCCCCGCCTGATTCAGTTCAACCAGTCTGAGGCGCAGGATAGTGGTAATCGCATTTTCGATTTCCTGAAGCGCCTTCATTCTCTTCTTGTTGTCGGCTGGCGACAGGCTGGCGGGGTCAATGTAAAGCAGCTCATCCTCAGCGATGAGTAGCGCATCAATACACTCAGCGTAGACAAGTCTCATAGTATGTCCCCCTCACTCCGCCAGTTTTCTGATCGCTTCATTCAAGCGTGAAGAACGATCAAGGACTTCAATGGCAAGTTCGGGATCATCAGCGCCCAGCAGCAACTCAGCCCAGAGTTCCTGCATCTTACGGGCATCCTCGCTTGCTTTCTGCAGCAGGGCTATCTCGTTGCTGTAGACCAAGTGATCCCGGCGACTGGCGATCCACGCCTTTCTGTCGGATATCGTCAGCGCTCGAAGGGGCTTCTCAACCTTCTCAGCATACGCTGATCTCCGTTCGGACTTGGTGAATGATCTCGCTGTAGAAGCATAGAATTTAAGCACTTCCCCTTGCCAGGCCAGCGCATTCCCGATCACTTCCTTATCGCGCTTGAGAACATCTCCGAGAACTTTCCCCTTATAGGCATCAGCCACCAGACCACCAATCTGACCCGCAGCGTCAACCTTGGAATCTGACAAGAGTTTATTCTTCGAAATACTCTCCGTTAGCGTATTTATGGCCCCGGCGAGCCCTCCGAAAGCGTCTTGTCCGGCGGCGGCAGAATCATACTTCGCAAGTAATTTTAGGCCACGGAAATACTCAGAAAGCAGGCGCGACTGCGCCCGGACATCAGCGTTTAGCTGATTGGTTTGGGCAATTTCCTGATCCTGAGCAGCAAGATGCTCCTGTAAGTCCTTTATCGACTTATCCGGCTCACCTTCGCAGTCATCTAGCAAAGGAGTTTCGTTGGCGGAGCATTGCGCCTTGATGGCGAGCACGGAATCATATTGTGCGAGGATGTTCCGGCTACTATGATCGACATGCTGAGCTTCGACATACTCCGACAACGCAGAAACGCTGTTGCCATAAGCAATTCCCGCGTCAGCAAAAGTGGAGAGATTGTCCGAACGCGCAGAGGTTATACAGGCGCCTAGCATTGTTGCCATCAGCATAACGGACGGAACAACACCCCAGCGTGACACTCGGATTTTCATGCCTTCCCCCCAAAGGAAGCCTGCTGATGTCCAATCCCCAGCATAGGTAAAACGCATAGCATAGAATTCCATGCAATCCTAAGGGGTATTTTTCCGTCGCCACCGAGGCTGGAGAAGGAATGAAAACCGGAAGGAAAATGGTGGGCGATGACGGGCTCGAACCGCCGACATCCTGCGTGTAAAGCAGGCGCTCTACCAACTGAGCTAATCGCCCCACCGAGACGCCCTCTTAGCCGGGAGCATGCCCGGAAGGCAAGTGCGGTTTGCGGCTCTGGTTTGCTCCCTCCCCGAACGACTGCTGGCTGAAACTTTGCCGGAAAAATCCGTTTCTGATGGGGGAGAGTCTAACCGCTGGGAAAGACTGGCGGATAAGGACGGCTGGGCGGCGGCGGGATGGCCGGCGGGGCCGAGGTTTCAGGCCGCCGAGGGGCGTGGATAAGGGCGCGCCTTTCCCCCTTACAGGGCCGGACAGGCGCGGACACTTCCTGGACAATTCCGGACAGTTTTGGACAATTCCGGACAAAACCGGACAGGTTGGGGACAGTTTCTGCCATTGACGGCGCCCCTCTCCCGCACGCGGGAGCGGGGCGCACGTTTGCTTCAGACAGGCCTTACTCTGCCGTCAGGCCCTGAGGCTCGCCCACAACGAAGAAGCTGTAGCGGCCGGGCGCCAGATAGGTGGCGGCGGCGCGGTTTACGTCTTCGAGGGTGACGGCCTCGATCAGGGCATTGCGGCGGTCGAAATAGTCGACGCCCAGATCATCCTGACGGACGGACATGATGTTGCCCGCGATCTTGGCGTTGGAGTCAAAGCCGAGCGGGTAGGACCCGATCAGATAGGCCTTGGCATCGGAGAGCTCTGCCTCCGTGACGCCGCCTTCGATGAACTTCTGCATCTCCTCGCGAATGCCGGTAATGAAATCGCCGGCGCTCTCATTCTTCGTCTGCCCGCCACCCGACCAGACGGTGAAGGAGGGGTTGGGGTCGATGCTGGAGCTGACGCCGTAAGTGAGGCCCTTATCGACGCGGAGGGTCTTCATCAGCCGGCTTTCAAAGCCGCCGCCGCCGAAGGTGTAGTTCAGCACATAGGCGGGGAAATAGTCCGGGTTTGCCCGGTCCATGGCCGGGCCGATGAAGCGCACAAGGCTCTGCGGCTGGGGCAGCGGCACGATGACCGGATCGGCAGCGGCCAGATCCGGCAGGGTGACCGGGGCAACCGCCGGGATCTCGCTTGTCTCCGGCAGGGCGGCGACGGCGGTGTCGATCAGCGGGGCAAGCTCGTCCGGAGTGATGTTGCCGACGGCGGTGACGAGCATTCCCTCCTTGCGCATCAGGGCGCGCATATGGCTGCGGGCCAGTTCCGGCGTGAGCGCAGCAAGGCTTTCAGGCGTCACTTCCCGCGCGAAGGGATGATCGGGATAGAGCGCCTGCGACTGGGCACGCCAGGCGAGATAGCCCGCCGAGGTTTCGCGTGTCTTCAGGCTGACTTCCTGCTCCCGCAGGAAGCGCTGGAACGGGCCCTCATCATAGCGGGGCGCCGTCAACGCGCTGGCGACCAGCGCCATCGAGGCGGGCGCGTTCTCTGACAGCATGGTGGCCGAACAGCTGGTCCACTCAGTGCCGTTGGAGCAGCCAAAGCTCATGTTCAGCTCTTCCATGGCCGTCTGAAAGGCGAGCGAATCGAGATCGCCGGCGCCTTCATTCATGCCGTAGACGACTGCCTGGCCGAGGCCTTCCAGGCCATCCGGATCAGCCACCGAGCCGCCGCGCCAGGCCATCTGTACCGAGACGATCGGGATCGACGGTTCCGTCACCAGCCAGACCGAAACGCCGCCGGGGGTGGTGAACTGCTGGATGTCGACAAAGTCGCCATCATAGACATCGACGGCGAGCGCGGGCGCGGCCGGGGCAGCATCGAGGGTTGCCTGCGGCGCAGGCGTGCCGGCGCAGGCGGTAATCAGAAGCGCGGCAGCCGCGCCGGAGAAAAGCCGGAGTTTCAACATCAGAGGTCTCCTTCGGCCGGCAGAAGATGGGAGGTGATATAATTCTTGTCGGCGCCGAAGACGGCGCGCACGGCGGCCAGGGCCTGCTCGGGCGTGACCTGCCGCACCTCGTCGGGATAGGCGGCGATCTCTTCCAGCGTGAAACCAAGCGCGAGATTGGCGCCATAATGGTTGGCCATCGAGGACTGGCTGTCCTGCTGGTAGATGGCGGTGGCGGCCAGCTTGTTTCGCGCGCGGACGACTTCGGCTTCGGTGAAGCCATCAGCGAGGATCTTCTCGATCTCGGCCATCACGGCAGCGTCCAGATCTTCCAGGCTGACGCCGCTGACCGGCGTGCCATAGATCACAGCCGGGCCTTCATCATGCAGGGTGGTCCAGGCGAAGGTGGCGATATTGATGGCCAGCTTCTGCTGCTCCACCAGCGACTGGTAAAGCCGGCTGGTCATGCCGCCGCCGAGCACTTCAAGGCCGACCTCCAGCGCAAGGGCGGTTTCCGGATCGCGTTTGAAGGACGTGCCCAGATAATAGCGGCTCCAGACGGGCTGGCGCACCTTGGGATCGGAATGGGTGATCAGCCTGGTCTCGGCAAGCGGGGCGACGGGCTGCCATTTGCGGGCGCTATGGGCCTCGCCGGTGGGCTGGATGGGGCCGTAATGCTCCTCGGCCAGGACGCGGACATCCTCTTCGGTGACATCCCCGGCGACCACCAGGATGGCGTTCTCCGGGCTGTAATATTCCTTGTAGAAGTCGAGGCCGTCCTGCGGGCTGAGCGCGGCGACTTCATCCATCAGGCCGATAACCGTGATTTCGTAGGGGTGGCCCTTCCAGAACTCGTTGAGCACCATTTCCTGAAGCAGCGCGCCGGGATTGTTCTCGATCCGCTGACGGCGCTCTTCCTTCACCACATCGCGCTCGGAGATGAACGGGCCTTTGGGGTCGTCATTGATGATGAGGTTCACCATCCGCTCGGCCTCAAGCTCCATCATCTTGCCGAGCTGGTCTTTATGCACCCGCTCGAAATAGGCGGTGTAGTCCCAGGAGGTGAAAGCGTTGAGCTGGCCACCGGAACGCTGGACGATGGAGGTGAACTCCTCCGGGCCGATATTCTTGGTCTGCTTGAACATCACATGCTCAAACAGGTGGGCGATGCCGGACTTGCCGGGCGCCTCATCGGCGGCGCCGACCTTGTACCACACCATATGCGTGACGACCGGGGCGCGGTGATCGGGCACCACCACGACCTGCATGCCATTGTCGAGCGTGAAGCTGGACGGCGTGTTGGGCGCGGTGGCCGGCTCGGCTGAAGCGCCAGCAACTGCAAAGGCAAGGAGCCCTGCAGCGACGAGTATCCGTTTCATGGGGTAGCTCCGGTCTGGAGGGGCAGGAAAATGGGGGCGCGCGGCCCCCATCAGATGTCTGTTGTGGCCTCAGGTGCCCGGCAGCTTGATACGGCGGCCCCCGCCGGCCTGCTCGATCGTCACCGCCTGATCGCCGGTGGCATTGTCGGTGGCGGCAGAGGCGGCGTCTTCCGGATTGGATTTGCGCCAGAAGAGGATGCGATCAGCAATCGTGGGCGATTTGCGGATGGCTTTGGTCTCTTCCCAATCGACCTGGGCGCGGATGGAGGGGCTGACCGCATTGGCGCCAGCCGCTGCCACGAGGGCGCGTTCCGAAGCGCTGGCCTGCGTACCGAGAGCAGACCCGAACGCCGCCGTGCCGCCGCTGGTGGCCGCTTCGACCTCTGCCGGGATCGTGGTGCCGGACGCAGGGGGGCGCAGGCTGTAATTCGGCGGGATGGAGAGCGGCGGCTTGGTGACCACGCGAAACTCGTCGGGAGTGGTCGTGCCGGCATTGCCGGTAGACGAGCAGGCCGCTGTGACACCCAGAGCGAGGCCGGCGGCGAGGAGCGGGAGGGTCTTTTTCATGTGACTTTACGAGATCCGCTTGAACTGGAGTGGGTTAACCTTGCTTCAGGCTGTTAGCCTGTTTCGGGCGCGAAAGTAAGAACTGGTCTACAAACAGGAGAATCGCCCCGACGGTGATGGCCGCGTCAGCCACGTTGAAGACCCAGGGGAAGTAACCGAGCGTGAGCTCGTTTACATCAACGAAATCAACCACCGCACCAAAGCGCACCCGGTCAATCAGATTGCCGATGGCGCCGCCGACAACAAGCGCAAGAGAGGCTTTCAGCCAGCGCCCTTCGGCGCGCAGCAGCCAGAAGAAGAAGCCGATGGCGATGGCTGCCATGACGCCCGCCAGCACCCAGCGCATGATGCCTTCAGACTGGAGGAGGCCATAGCTCATGCCCCGGTTCCAGACCATCGAGAGATCCACAGGCCCGGGAACCACGATTTTGCCGCAGAGACGCCCATCAGAAAGGCAGGAGAGCCCGTTCAGGCGTGGCTCCGCCAGGATCAGCCATTTCGTCACCTGATCGAACAGGACAACGAGCGGAATCACCGCGAAGGGCCAGATTGTCTGCGGCGAAAGTTTCATGGGGGTGAGATTGCAGAGGCTGGCAGGCGGATCAAGCGCTTCTGTGCAGGGGGAAGGGGCGGAAGACCCTCACCTCCCACGGCCTTTGGCCGCGGGCCCCTCCACTCCCACTTCGCGGGAGAGGGGCTTAGCGTTGCGCTCGAGGCGAAGTCCAAACCCCTCTCCCTCTGGGAGAGGAGGGGCCCATTGCGCAGCAATGGGAGGTGAGGGTCTTCCCTGCTCCTACCCGGCCACCTTGTCCCAGGCTTTCACCGCCAGGGCGTCGCGGGGGGTGATGTCCGGGAAGGCCGGGTCTGCCGTGGCGGGGTCGAAATATTTCCAGCTGCGGCGGCATTTGATGCCGCTGGCCTTTTCCGGAACGACCCAGATGCCGGGGGCATCGGGCAGCGTGAAGGCGCCGGAGGGGCCTTCGGCGGCCAGAACCAGATCTGCGCCGGAGGTGATGAAGATGTCAGCCGCGCTTTCGCCCTCGAAGGCGTCGATCAGCGCCTTGTCGGCGATGATGACTTTCGGGGCCGCTTCCAGCGAGGCGCCGATGCGTTTCTCGCGGCGTTCGACCTCCAGCGCGCCGGTGACGACGCGGCGGACGGCGAAGATCTTCTCCCAGCGGGCAGCCAGCTGCGGCGCGAGCCAGCCCTCGGGCGTGGCGGGGAATTGCAGCAGGTGGACCGAGGGGGCTGCGCCCTTGAGGTGGCTTTCGCCGAAGGCTTCGTCCGTGGTGAACGGCATGACCGGGGCGAGCCATGTGAGAAGGCGTTCCATGACGAGCGCCATGACGGTGCGCACCGCGCGGCGGCGGTTGCCCCACTCTGCGGTGGCCGCGTCCCAGCCGGCCGCGGTGGCGAAGGCCGGATCACAGTAGAGGGCGTCCTTGCGGATGTCGAAATAAACGGCCGAGAGCTCGACGTTCACGAAGTTCACGATCTGCGTCATCGCGCGCTTGAAGTCGAACACGCGGAAGGCGCCGCGCACGTCGCGGTCAAGCTCTGCGAGGCGATGGAGCACGAAGCGCTCAAGGCCCGGCATATCGCTGGCAGGCAGGGCTTCCGCCTCCGTATACCCATCAAGGGCGCCGAGGAGATAGCGCAGCGTGTTGCGCAGCTTGCGGTAGGTTTCGACCGTGCCCTTGATGATCTCGTCGGAGATGCGGGTGTCGTCCCAATAGTCTGCCGAGGCAGTCCAGATACGGAGGATTTCGATGCCATACTGTTTCTGAAACTCGTCCGGCTCGATCGTGTTGCCGATCGATTTGGACATCTTCTTGCCTTCGGCGTCCACGACCATGCCATGGGTGACGACCTTCTTGTAAGGCGCCATGCCGCGCGTGGCGCAGCTTTCCAGCAAGGAGGACTGGAACCAGCCGCGATGCTGGTCGGAGCCTTCCATGTAAACGTCCGCCTGCCCCTTGGCGTTATCGATGATGCCGCGCTTGCGCAGGGCGAAGGCGTGCGTCGTTCCAGAATCGAACCACACATCCAGAACGTCCGTCACCTTCTCCCAGCCTTCGGGGGAGACGCCGGTGCCTTCGAAGAAGTCAGTGTCCGGCGTGGCGAACCATCCGTCTACGCCGGTTTTCTCGATGGCGGCCTTGATGTTTGCGTTGAGCTTGTCAGCCTGCTCCTTGCTGAGCGCGGCCGTGTGCGGCTCGCCCTTGGCGTTGACGAAGAGGGTGATCGGCACGCCCCAGTTGCGCTGGCGCGAGATCAGCCAGTCTGGGCGGCCTTCCACCATCGCCTGAAGGCGGTTGCGGCCCGTGGGCGGGAAGAATTCGGTGTCGGCGATGCCTTTCAGAGCCAGCTCGCGCAGCGTCTTGCCGCCATGCACGGGCTTGTCCATCGCGATGAACCATTGCGGCGTCGCGCGGCGGATGACCGGAGCCTTCGAGCGCCAGGAATGCGCGTCGCGAATGGTGGTGATGCCGCGCGCCAGCAGGTTTCCGGACTCGGCGAGCAGGCGGATCACTTCCTGATTGGCCTTGCCCGCCTCACCGCGCTTCTTGCCGGAAGTGACGATGATTTCGAGGCCCGCGAGCGGGGCCGGAACTTCGTCCGTGTACTTGCCATCGGCATCGACGATCTGGCGGATCGACATATCCACAGCATCTGTGCGAAACGGCGGCAGAGGCTCACCGCCAAAAAGTTTGTGGGCATTCTCACGACCTTTTTGCCCCGTTTGCCAAACCTCGTAGTCGTCCTCACCGTGAGCAGGCGCTGTGTGAACAAAGCCAGTGCCTGCATCAGAAGTGACATGATTGCCGGCCAACAGACCAACAGGGAAATCGAAGAAACCAGCTTCCCATTCAGAGCTAGCTTCATCATCCGCCCAACCAGGATTGGAAAGAGGGTGCTTGCAATAAAGAATTGTCTTGGGGTCGATAGGCCGAACCCTGCGATACTCCTTCACCTTGGCTGAATCAAACACACTTGCTGCAAGAGAATCAGCCACTATCAGCTTGTCGCCTGCCTTGGCGTAGGGGTCAGAGGGCCAATTAAGCTCTTCTTTGCTATAGGCAGAAAGCACCTCATATAATGAGTACTCAATATTAGGACTGTAGGCGATGGCTTGGTTTGCGGGGATGGTCCAAGGCGTCGTCGTCCAAATGACGATTGATGCATTGCGCAGGTCATTGTTGCTCCTCCAGACCATTTGCGCACGATCTTCGACTTTGCCGTTGACGGAGTATTGCTCTCGAATCGCTAGCACAGGAAACTTCACCCACACCACCGGAACCTTCCGGTCGTGGTATTCCACTTCGGCTTCTGCAAGCGCCGTGCGTTCCACGGGGCTCCACATGATCGGCTTGGCGCCGCGCACGAGGCCGCCTTTCATCGCCATGTCGAGGAATTCCGAAACGATCATCGCTTCGCTCTCGAAGGCCATCGTCAGGTAGGGATTATCCCATTCCCCTTCGATGCCCAGGGCGCGGAATTCGGCTTTCTGCACGCCCACCCAATGCTCGGCATAGGCGCGGCAGGCGGCGCGGAATTCAGCCGGGGGCACGCTGTCCTTCGGGCGGTTCTTGGAGCGGAACTCCTCCTCCACCTTCCATTCGATGGGCAGGCCGTGACAGTCCCAGCCCGGCAGGTAGGAGGCGTCAAAGCCCTGCATCTGGTGGGAGCGGACGATGATGTCCTTGATGATCTTGTTCAGCGCCGTGCCGAGGTGGATGTGGCCGTTCGCATAGGGCGGGCCGTCATGCAGGATGAAGGGATCGCGGCCCTTTGCGTCCGCGCGCAGCTTTTCATAGAGGCCGAGGCCGTCCCAGCGCTTGATCCATTCAGGCTCTGCCTTGGGCAGGCCCGCGCGCATGGGGAACTCGGTTTTCGGCAGGAACAGGGTGTCGCGGTAATCGCGTTCAGGGGCGGTCGAGTCGGTCATGATGTCTGGTCGATCAGATGGGGGCAGCGGAGGCACCGGTTGAAATCATTGGGGCAAACGAACTTTACCCGGCCACCGCTGAAACAAGGGTTCAGACGGCGGCCGGGCCGCTAATTCGTATGATTTTGCGGGCCCGAGCCTTTTCCATGGTCCGGGCGGTTAGCATGAACGGGCGGGGGCTGTCACCCCTGCCGGCGCGGGCTCACCAATCGCCGTAATCGTCTTCATAGCCGGTGGCATAGTCGCCGACTTCCCAGACAAAGTCAGCCACATCCATCGCAATCGACAGGGCGTTTGTGAGGTTGTCCTTGATGTTTTCCATCGTCATGCCGCCGTCAAGGATGACATAGCGGGTGATGATGAGGCTGGAGCCCTCCTGGCCCACAATGCCGTCAAGGGCGACCGAAACCGGGTTCCAGGCGAGATTTGCCGCGTTCAGCTTCTCATAGGTCACCATCTCGTCGCCGTCATAGCGGACATTGATGTTGATCCCGAGGCAGCCGGGGCGGACTTGGTTTTCACAGACAGCACCGTCCACGTGATAGATGAGGCCATCCGGGGTGATGCCTGTGACGGAGTTCACCCCCGCATCCCCGACGCTATCAATGGTATGGCCTGCATCAGCCACGATGGCCTTCAGATCGGCCAGGAACACCGAACGGACCATCCGGTCATCGCGGGCGAGGCTGACATCCGCTGAGAGATCGCCCTGCGCCAAGGCCGGCGCGGCGATAAAGGCCGCGAGGGCCAGAGTGGAGATAATACGGCGCAAAGTGTCCTCCTGTGTGCGTCCCAACAACAGCAGACTGCGCGCGTTTGCAGGCGCTGTGTAGGGGGCACCCTCGGCGCAAATTACGGAAAATTTATGGTGCATCCGGGGGTTACCCGGCCTGCTGCCTCAGGTCACCCGGCCCCGCCTTTCAGCGGCGGGTGGCGAGGATTTCCTTGGCCAGTTCGGCATCCCTGTGCATCTGCTCGATCATCGCGTCCAGCGAGGGGAATTTCAGTTCCGGGCGCTGATAGGCGATGAGTTGAACCTCGACGCGCTGTCCGTAGATCTCGCGGTTAAAGTCGAAGATGAAGGTTTCCAGTAGCGGGTCGCGCAGGCCGGTAGTCGGTGTACGGCCGAAATTGGCCACGCCGTCGCGCCACTCGCTTTCCCCCTCGATCCGCAGGCGGACGGCATAGACGCCCATCTTCGGGTGGATGAGATCGCCCAGCGCCATGTTGGCCGTAGGGAAACCGAAAGTGCGGCCGTTCTTCTCGCCCGGCTCGATGATGCCATCGGCAATCCAGGGGCCGCCCAGCAGGTCTGCGGCCACTTCCGGCTCGCCCGCCATCAGGGCCTGGCGGATGGCCGTGGACGAGGCCTTGCCGCCATGGCCGGACACTTCCTCAACGATGGTAACGCCAAACCCAAGCGCGCGGCCAAGGCTGGCGAGGCGCTGGGCATGGCCCATCCGCCCCCGGCCGAAGCGGTAGTCAAAGCCGACGGAGACATGCGACACGCCCAGCCCGTCCACCAGCACCTGGCGGACAAAGCCTTCATCGGTCATCGCCGCCATCTCGCCATTGAAGGGCAGCTCGAACACATCGGAAGCGCCGGCAGCGAGGATCAGGTCGTTGCGCCGCTCTGGCCGCAGGATGCGGAAAGGCGGGTCGCCGGGGCGGAAATAGGCGCGCGGGGGCGGTTCGAAGGTCGCCACCGAAAAGCTGCCATGGCCGGCAATGCGCGCCGCGTCCATCACGGCGCGGTGGCCGGCATGCAGGCCATCAAAATTGCCAAGCGCGATCGACGCGCCCCGCGCCGTTTCCGGCAGCCCGCGATATTCGGCAAAGACTGCCATCACTTCTCCCGGCTGGGGGCCACCACGTCGGCTTCCCCAGTGATGACGCGCTTGCCTTCGACAATGCATTCGACCTTCAGCGTAACGCGGTTGCCGCGGTCCTGCTTCTCGGCCACTTCGGCGCGCACGGTCACCGTGTCGCCGATATGAACCGGGCGCTTGAAGCGCATGGAGAGGCCGACAAAGATTGCGCCGGGGCCGGGCAGATTGTTGCCCAGGATGCCGGAGATATAGCTTGCCGTCAGCGCGCCATGGGCGATGCGCTTGCCGAAGATCGTCTTGGCGGCGAACTCGTCGGACATGTGCAGCGGGTTATAGTCGCCCGAAACCTCTGCGAAACGCTGGATGTCGTTCTCCGTGATCGTGTGCACCGTCTCGTGCGCCTGGCCGATCTGGAGGTCTTCATATTTGTAACCGGTGAACTGGGTCATGCGGCCGGATTACTCCCTGATTCTGTGTCCTGAAGTGCGTTACACGGGGCAGAAGCCGCCGTCACCCCTGCTCGCCTGCGAGGCGCTGCGGTGCCCAGGGTTTGCTTACCATCTGAGCCCTGTCATCGCATAAGTGGCCATTTCCCCGTAATCGGCCAGCAGATCGGTCACTTCTGCTTCAAAATCAGCGCCATGCTGCTTGAGGCCGGTGCCGACATAGAGGCTGTCAAAGCCCTGGGTGCGGGCGCCGCGCACATCGGTGGCGGGGCTGTCGCCGATGCACAGGATATTGCGCGCCGGGGCGCCCATGGCGGCCACCCGTTCCAGCGCCAGCCGGTAGATCGGCGCATAGGGCTTGCCGGGATAGATCACCTGCCCGCCCAGATCCTCGTAAACATCGGCCAGCGCGCCGGCGCACCAGTAGAGCTTGCCGCCCACGCGCACCTGCTTGTCCGGATTGGCGCACAGCATCGGCAAGCCCTGCGCCACGCCTTCGCGCAGCTCTGCGCGGTAGTCCTCCGGCTGGTCGTTCGCCATGTCGCGCAGGCCGATGCACAGCAAGAGATCGGCGCCCGCATCATCCTGAAACTTCAGGTCGAGGCCTTCGTAAAGGTGGCGGTCATGCTCCCAGCCTTCATCCCCGCCGAGGCGCCAGACGGTCTGGCCGGGGCGCTGGGCGAGTTCATAGCGGGTTGCGTCCCCCGAGGAGACGCAGGCGTCAAAGGCCCCGCCCGGCACGCCGAGCGGCTCAAAATAGCGCACAACCTGGGCCTCGGGCACCGGCGCATTGGTGATCAGGCACACCCGGCCGCCGCCCGCACGGAACTTCACCAGCGCGTCGCACGCCTCTGTGAAGGCGGCGCGGCCATTATGGATCACGCCCCACACATCGCAGAGGATGGTGTCATAGCGGCTGGCGAGACCGGCAAGGCCGGGCGGGAAAAGCGGAGCTGTCATGGCCTAGCGAGCTAGGCCGGGCACGCGGCCGGGTCAATTCCCGATGCCACACGCACTCGCCGGCAGCGGGCTCAGCGCCCAGAGCGTGGCTGTGGGGATAGATACGGCCTGCGGCAGAAAACAGCCCCTCAGGCGCCAGCTTGCACCGGGGGAGTCCTCGCTCATCAGGGCGGGATCATACTCGCAGCTCAGAAGGCTTGCCGGATTGGCCGACGGCGTGCCGAGTTCGGCATTGATCAGCATGTGATAGGAGCCTGTTGGCAACGAAACCGCGCCCGCCTCCACCACCCCGAAATCACAGCTCTCGGCGAGGACGTAGGTGCCGTCAGGCTGACGGATCGAGGGGGTCAGCGGCGGCAGAAGCGTCAGATCAAGCAGCAGCGGGACGCCCTCCTGAATGGGATCGAGCACCGAGGGGGGCAGACCCTCGCTGGGTGCGTGGGGCAGCGTCGCCGTCAGCGCCACGAAATGCGCCGGGGGTGCCGGCGCGGGCGCCGCAAGCGTCACGGGCTGCGGCGGCGGCGCCCCTTCCGGCGCATACACACAGGCCACCGCCAGAGCGGGCAGGATAGCAGAGATAACAGCAAAAACCCGGCGCATGGCGTCCCTCCACATGGCGTCCACCCTCAGGGAGCCTCCAAATCCCGGCGAAATCAAGACGGGCCCCGTGGGCAGGCACGCGGAAGGCCCTTGCCCAACGGATTTGATTATGTTAGTGAGCGCTCACTATTTTTGGAGCAAGCCCATGTCCATCATCCGCCTCGATCTCTCCGCGCTGCAGGCCACCGCTCAGATCACGCCGGAGGAAGCCGCCCGGCTCACCGCGCTGGCCCTGCCAGACCGGCGGGGCAGCCTGGCGGTCAACCTGCTCCTGATCTTCGGGGCCATCGCCGTTTCGGTGGCGGCTATCGCCCTGGTGCCCAATGCGGCAACCGGCCTGCTCTTGGCGCTCGGCGCGCTGGCGGGGGCAGAAGGGCTACGCCGCCTGATGACCGGCGAGAGCTTCACGCTGCTGGGAACGGCGCTCGCCCTTATGGGCACGCTGGGCCTGGCCGGCTGGGTCGGCTGGGAGTTCCGCGAGACCCACCCAACCCAGCCCGCCCTGCTGATCACCTTCCTCCTTACGGCAGGCGCGATCTGGTATCGCTCGGCCTTCCTGGCCGCGCTCGCCGTGGTCGCCCTCGGGGCGGTCTTCGGCTCGGGCACAGGCTACTGGCATGCCAGCTACGCCCTCTTCGTCGAGGAACCGACGCTGACGATTGCCGTCTTCGGCCTGCTCACCGCCGGGCTCTACCGGCTGCGCGGGCATGTCCCGGAAAGCTGGTCCAATCTGATCACGGTCGCGGCCCGTACCAGTCTGATCCTGGTTCACTTTGCCTTCTGGGTCGGCTCGCTCTGGGGCGATGTTCTGGGCGGTGCACGATGGGCTTATGAAGACACCGCCCAGCCCGTCTTCGGCCTTGCGCCCTGGATCTTCGCCATTGGCTGGGCCGCCCTGTCGCTCACCCTGGCCTTCATGGCCCGCCGCGGCGGCTTCCTCTCGGTCAGCGCCGTCGTCTTTCTGGCGATCCACGGCTACACGCAATACTTCGAAACCTTCGGCGCCGAGCCGCTTAGCCTGCTGATCGCCGGCCTTGTCCTTGTTGGCCTCGCCATCGCGGCCGCCCGGTTCGTCCGGGCCCGGCCAGGGGCTTAGCTCTGCCGGATGAATTTGGAGAAGGTGTGGATCAGGTCGCGCGGCGCATCGGCGGTCATCAGACTGTCCACGGGGTCGTCGCGCCTGAGCACCATTGTCCCGTTATGTGCGTTTTTGTCCACGCGGAAGTAGTTCATTGACCAGCGCGGGAAGGCCCTCGTCTCCGCCTTCTCGGCAAGGATGCGCACGATACCGGTATGGCGTTTGTCCTTCAGGATACGGTCGTAAATATCCTCAACCTCTGCACGCGGACCTTCGATCAGCTGCATGAAGTTCTCCCCGTGATGCACGAGGTATCCGGTGATGTACCGCTCCTCATTATTGGACTGGGATGCGTTGAGAACATTCAACATATCCTCCTCCGACAATCCGGGGCGAGCGGTGCTCACATAGATAAGGCGAAACAGATCATTGCTCATGCAGATAGAACGAATGGGTCTACGGTCTGGTTCCCACAAAGAAGCGGCAACAGCCGGTTGCAAACAATCCCCCATGCTGCTCTCGCGACGCGGGCGCCGGCGCCCCCTTGACTTCCCCAAGGGTCGCGGGCTCAGCAAACCCTCAGGAAAAACAAGGGATAATGGAGACCACAGATGACCCCGCGCGATCTTGAAGGCCGCACTGCCCTGGTAACTGGCTCAGCCACCGGCCTTGGCCGCTCCATTGCCCTGAAACTCGCCGAGCGCGGGGCCAGCGTCATCATCAACTGTACCAAATCCGTCGCTGACGGAGAGGCCACCGTGGCCGATTGCCAGGCCGCCGGCGCCCAGGCGCGCCTCGTCCAGGCCGATGTCTCCACCGATGAGGGCTGCCAGAAGCTGGCCGATGCCGCCGCCCAGGCGGGCCGGCTCGATATTCTCGTTAACAATGCCGGCATCACCAAACATGCCCGCGACCACAGCGACCTTGATGCGCTGAGCCGCGAGGATTTCCTGCATCTCTATTCGGTCAATGTCGCCGGCCCTTTCATTTTGCTTCAAAAAACCAAGGACTTGCTGGTCGAGGCGCACCGCCAGACCGGCCGGGCTTCGGCTGTGCTGAACATTTCCTCCATTGCCGGTGTGGCGGGGGTAGGTTCCTCCGTGGCCTATGCCGCCTCCAAGGGCGCCTTCAATACGATGACCATCAGCCTCGCCCGGGCACTCGCCCCGGCCATCCGCGTTAACGCCGTCTGCCCCGGCTTCATCGGCACACGCTGGTTCAAGGATACGATGAGCGAGGAACAATACAGGAAGATGGAGGCCGGCGTCGCCGCCTCCGTGCCCCTCAATGCCGCCTCTGGCCCGGATGACATTGCGGACTCAGCGCTGTTTCTCGTTACCGACGCTTCCCGTCATGTAACGGGCGAAACCCTGCTGGTGGATGCCGGTATGCATCTTGGATATGCCCCGCTGAAGGCACGCTGACTCGGGCACTGCCTGATTTCTGGACGCTGCGCCGCACAATTGTGAGGCATGGACGGCACCGCCTGCCCAAATTCGGTGCGATCAAACGCCTCTCTTGCGTGTTCGCGTGGCGGCAGCATCGGCAAGCCGGGGAAAGACCGGCAACTTCGTTCGTGGCGCTCAAGCGGGAGCGTGATCACAAGACGGGGTTAACACGCATGCGTATGAAGTTTTATCAGGCGGGTGTCGCACTTGCTGCCATGATGGCAGCAGCGGGCACCGCAAGTGCCCAAGGCGAATTTTCGGGCAACGTCGCTCTGTCGTCGGACTATGTCTGGCGCGGCGTTTCGCAGTCGAACGGCGACCTCGCCATCTCCGGCGGCTTCGACTACACTAACGGCATGTTCTATGCTGGCACCTGGGCGTCCAGCATCGATTTCGACAGCGATTCCGATGCCAATGTCGAACTGGACTTCTATGGCGGTCTGGCCGGCGAACTGTCCAACGGCATCAGCTGGGACGTGGGCGTCATCTACTACACCTATCCGGACACGGAAGATGACGATCTCGACTTTGTCGAACTGAAAGGTGCCCTCGGCTATTCTTTCGAAAGCGGCCTGTCGGTCGGCGGCGAAGCCTATTACGACATCGACAACGAGAACATCTATCTCGCCGCCACAACCGGCTACTCGTTCACGGATGCCTTCTCGGTCGACGCCAGCATCGGCAACTACCAGTTCGACGAGGGTGACGACTACACCAACTGGTCGCTCGGCGGCACCTACTCGGCCTATGGCTTCGGCTTCGACCTGCGCTACTGGGATACCGACATCGACGGCTCCGATCTGGCTGACGAGCGCGTCGTGTTCACCATCTCGCGCTCCATGTAATCTGCCTGAAGGCTCAGAATACCGGGCCTGAAATCTCAAACCGCGTGTGGGCCTACCCGGATTCCACACGCGGTTTTCTTTTTGCCCGGTTTTTGCGCAGGGGTAGAACCGCCCCAAAAGGCGGTTTATAGGCATGATCTTTCCTTAAGGAGAGGCACATGCGAATTGGTGTTCCAACCGAAGTCAAAAAGCAGGAATCCCGTGTCGGCCTGACACCTGAAAGCGTTGGCGAACTCGTTCGCGCTGGCCACCAGGTGAACATCCAGGCTGGCGCGGGAGTGGCATCCGGCTTTGCTGATGAAGCCTACACCGCCATCGGCGCGTCCATCCTGCCCGATGCCGGCGCCGTTTTCGGCGAGAGCGAACTGATCGTGAAGGTGAAGGAGCCCCAGCCGGAAGAAACCGCGCGCCTCACCAAGGATCACACCCTTTTCACCTATCTCCACCTTGCCCCCGATCCGGTGCAGGCCAAGGGCCTGATGGAATCGGGCTGCCTCGCCATTGCTTATGAAACCGTGACGGATGCGCGCGGCGGCCTGCCGCTGCTGCGCCCGATGAGCCAGGTGGCCGGGCGCATGTCGATGCAGGTGGCCGCCGGCGCGCTGATGCGCACGAAGGGCCGGGGCCGCGGCATTCTGCTGGGCGGCGTGCCCGGCGTTGCCCCCGCCAAGGTCGTCATCATCGGCGGCGGTGTCTCGGGCACCCATGCGGCGGAGATTGCCGTGGGCATGCGGGCCGACGTCTGGATCTTCGACCGCAACAATGACCGCCTCGGCGAACTTGACGAACAGTTCCGGGGTACGGTCAACACGATGTACTCCACCACGCACTCCCTGGCCGAAGCGATCAAGGATGCAGACCTTGTGATCGGCGCGGTGCTGATCCCCGGCGCGTCGGCACCCAAGCTGGTCAGCCGTGAGCAGCTTTCCACCATGCAGCCCGGCTCGGTGCTGGTCGACATCGCGATTGATCAGGGCGGGTGTTTCGAGACAAGCCGTCCGACCACGCACGATGATCCCATCTATGAGGTGGACGGCATCCTGCACTATTGCGTGGCCAACATGCCCGGCGCGGTGCCGCGCACCTCCACCTATGCGCTGAACAATGCCACGCTGCCTTTCGTGATGCAGATTGCCAATCGCGGCGCGCGCGCAGCGATCAATGCCAACAAGCATCTGGCCAATGGCCTGACGGTGGATCAGGGCACCATCGCGCATAAGCTCGTCGCGCGTGATCTGGGCGAGAAATATGTGCGGCCCGACTGGCTTACCGTCGTCTGATCATCAGCCGCCTGCAAAAACAAAAAGACCCCGGACGCTTCTGTCCGGGGTCTTTCTTTTGCGCTGGCAGGAGCCTTTGCCAGCGGCAGAAGCTTATTGCTTGACCACGGTGCCGCGGGCCATCACGAAGTTCACGGATTTGAGAACCTTGATGTCCGCCAGCGGATCACCTTTTACGGCGATGATGTCGGCGCTCTTGCCCGGCTCCAGGGTGCCGGTAATATCCGACACGCCAAGCAGGTCTGCCGCGTTGACGGTGGCGGCCTCGATGGCTTCCATCGGCGTCAGGCCGAAGCGGACCAGCAGTTCGAACTCATCGGCATTGCGGCCATGCTTGGACACGCCAGCGTCGGTTCCAAAGGCAATCGGGACGCCTTTCGGGTGCAGCACTTCAAGGCTCTTTCCGGTGATGCCGATGCGCCAGTCGATCTTGGCGCGCACATCGGGCTCATAGGCGTCGGGATTGGCTTCAATCCGCTCGATATATCCGTTCACGGTTGAAAGCGTCGGCACGTAATAGGCGCCGGATGCCACGAAGGCCTCAATGGTTTCCGGATCAAGGATGGTGCCATGCTCGATGGAGTCGACGCCCGCTTCCAGCGCGATGCGGATGCCGTCTGCGCCGTGGGCGTGGGCGGCCACTTTCTTGCCGAACAGCTTGGCCGTGGCGACGATGGCATCGGCCTCGTCCTCGAACATCTGCTTGCCAAGGCCCGCGCCGATGCGGCTGTTGACCCCGCCGGTCGTCGCCAGCTTGATCACGTCCGCCCCGCGCGCCACCTGCAGGCGCACAGCGCGGCGGCAGTCTTCCGCGCCGTCACAGGTGTTGCCTTCAGCCTTGAAGAAGGGGCGCAGATCGTCCCGGAAGCCCAGCGACCCGTCCATATGGCCGGAGGAAACGGAAATAGAGGCGGCCGAATCGAGGATGCGCGGTCCCATGATCTGGCCATCCTTGACGGCATCACGCAGGGCCATCACGGCCCCGTCGCCATCGCCGAGATTGCGCACGGTGGTGAAACCGGCATTCAATGTCTTCATGCCATTGGTCCAGGCATCGAAGGCCTGGGCGGCCGGGGAAAGGGTCACGCCTTCCAGCTGGCCGGCAATGCCGCCAGTGTCGGAGGTCAGGTGAACATGGCTGTCGATCAGGCCGGGCAGCACGAAGCTGTCCTTCAGATCAATCACGCGCACCGAACGGTTGGGCGCAGCCTTGTGGCCATTCTCCAGGGAGACGATCTTGCCATCGGTGACCGTGATCGTGGTCGCCCCGCGCACCGGATTGCCCGGCACATCCAGCACCTTACCGGCATGGATGATGACAGTTTCAGCTGCTGCCGGGAATGCAGCCGCCACGGCAAAAGCCGCGATGGCGGCGGTGCGCAGGAAGCGCCTTGATAGGGTCATTGGATAAGTCCTCCCAGGATCAACAGATTTGACATAACTCTTATAAGACGCACGCGGCGAGAAAAACCTCATCGTCGCGCCCATGTGGGCTACACTGATGCCAGATAAGGGAGGCCTACATGATCGAACTCATCATCGACAAGCGCACGCGAGACCTCGGCGGCGGCTTTGAAGTGGGCCGCGTGCTGCCCTTCGCCAAACGGCGGATGGTCGGCCCGTTTATCTTCTTCGACCAGATGGGCCCTGTGGATTTCGCCCCCGGCATCCCGCGCGAACTGGATGTGCGGCCCCACCCGCATATCGGCCTTTCGACGGTCACCTATCTCTATTCCGGCGCAATGACCCATCGCGACAGCCTTGGTTTCAAACAGGAAATCCAGCCGGGCGCCGTCAACTGGATGACCTCCGGCAAGGGCATCACGCATTCCGAACGTCTCGAATATGCCCGGATGAACGGCGCTCATATGCACGGCATCCAGGCTTGGGTGGCCCTGCCGAAGGAGGACGAGGAAATCGATCCCGGCTTCTGGCATCACCCCGCTGACACCCTGCCCGTCTGGAATGAGGCGGGCCTCAAGGGCCGCCTTATTGCCGGCAAGGCAGAAGGTCTCGACGCGCGCGTAAACACCCGGTCCCCGATGTTCTACATGCATTGGGACATGGAGAAGGGCACCCGCCGCAAAGTGCCGGATGAATATCCTGAGCGCGCGGTCTATGTCGCCAGCGGCAGCGCGGACGTGGCCGGCCAGAAGATCGGCGCGGGCCAGATGGCCGTGCTCGGCAAGGGCGACGTCGTGGTGACTGCAGATGAAGCGTCAACCGTGATGGTGCTCGGCGGCGAGCCAGTCGGCGAACGCTTCATCTTCTGGAACTTCGTGTCTTCGTCCAAGGAACGCCTGGAACAGGCCAAGGAAGACTGGAAACAGGGCCGGATGAAGCTGCCCGATGGCGATGAGCAGGAGTTCACGCCCCTGCCCGAGGGCTGACCTCAGGCAGCGCGGCCGGAATGCGGGCGGGCCAGCGCTTCGGCGTCGCCCTGCTTGGTCGAGGTGGCGTTGGTGTTGAACTTCAGGATGTACACGATCGATCCGTTACGCGCCTCGCGCATTTCGATCTGTCCACCGATGGTCTGCATCAGCGCGCGCCAGACGAGCCGGTTCTCAGAGCTTTCTGACAGATAATCCTCGGTCAGTTCCGATTGCAGCGTGCCATTGGCCAGTTTTGCCGCCTCGACGGACACCCAGCCCTGCTCACCGCGCACCCCGCAGCGCACGCGCAGCGATCCACCGCCCCGGCACACCTGGCCCAGTTCGAGCAGAACCGCCGAGAATACCCGCGACAGCACACGGGCCGCCTTGGCGCTGTCGATCATCGCATCCTGACCGCTGGGTTCGTCAATCTCCACGCCGAGTGTGGTGATCGCCGAATGCTTCTGCGTGATCACCTGCGCCAGCGTCGTTTTCAGCGAGACGTCAGCCCCGTCGACCACACTGTCGCCGCCCTGCGTGATGGAGAGCACCTCGTCCACGAGGCTCAGCGCCTGGTCAGCGAAGCTCACCATCTTGTCACCGGCAAGGCGGATCTCTTTGTCATCAAAAGGAATATTGCTGCGGGTTTCAAAGCGCGAGGCAATCGTGCGCAGGGTGCGCAGCGGCAGACGCAGTTCGCGCGTCACCGAGCCCACAAAGCGCTCCACAGCCAGACGGGCTTCTTCGGCATCGCGGCGGGCTTCATCCGCCTCCTGACGAAGTTCGTCCATCTTGGAAACATCGGTGTGGATGATCACGCGGCCGCCGGAACTGGTCGGCACGCAGGACCGCATCACGCCGCCAACATCGGCCAGCTTGCGCATATCCGTTCCCGGACGGAAATCTGACTTGTCCAGCCCCTTGGGGAACCAGCGCTGGTGAACAGCGTTCTGGATGATCACATTGCCGGCCGCATCATAGATGGCGAACGCTTCAGGGATCGCGGTCACAGCGTCCAGGAGCTGTTCATGGTTCTGCGCAGCGAGGCGCTTGGCCTCCATCTCCATCAGCAGATTGCGATAGGCGTTGAGGCTGGCGAAGGCCGAGGCCAGCGTCAGCACAAGGCCGAGCACCACGATCGTGGCCGGCAGGCCCACGGGCGCCAGGAAAAATCCGACAGTTGCCGTGGTTGCCGCGCCGAGCAGGAAGCGGGCCGCCACGTTCGCCACCGGCGAAACAACGGCCACCACGCCGGCGCACATGCCAAACACAATGGCAAACATCGACACCTTGAGGCCGACATCACCCGTCGGCGCCAGAATGACACAAAGGCCCCACCAGGCACCGACCACACCGGTGGCCACTTCAGCGCGGCGCAGGAAGCGGCCGCGAACGGGGCGCGCAGGCGAACGGTCCCAGCGGCTACGGCTCCAGGCGATCTGCGAAATCGCAAACACCCAGACCGGAATCATCCAGCCAAACAGCAGCACCGTATTTGTTTCGCCATACAGCGTGAACACGACCGCAGCAGAGTTCACGATGTTGATAAAGCCCATCACCGTCAGTAGTGACACCAGACGATGGTGCATATAGGCAGGGACATCAGGCGTCTCACGGCGCTTGAATCTCCCGACCCCAATGAGCGGGAAAAGTATAACGTCTGACAGGCCTATCGACATCTTCATGCGAGCGTTACTAACAGGACATGATGAAGATCGGTTTTTCCCGAAGCGTGCGACCTTCACGGTCGTGTTAACCGAAGAATAACTATCTATGAGCCTGCCGGATCGAACTTCCCTGGCGATTGTCGGCGCAGGCCCCGGCGGGCTGACGCTCGCGCAATATCTGCGGCTCACAGGTTATTCACAGGTCACCCTGATCGAACAGGCAGGCCGCCTCGGCGGAAAGTCCGACAGTATGGACCTTGGCGACCTGATTGCCGAGATGGGCACCTGCTATGCCACAGGCGCGTATAAGGACGTGCTGAAATGGATGCGCCGCCAGCGCAAGCCTTTCCGCCTGCTCCGGCGCACAACGGTCGATGGCGCCGGCATGCGCGATTATGTGAACGAAGCCCCCGGCGCCTCCCTGCCTCAGCAAGTGATGATCTATCTGGCACGCCGCCAGAACCTGCTCGGCCGGCTGAAGAAAAACCCCGATGATCCCCGCGCGCTGGCCGAGGCGGCCATGTCTGCCGAAGACTGGCTGACCGAGCAGAAGCTGCCGAAGATCATGCGCATGATGTACCGCGCGGTGACGGCGCTGGGCTATGGCTATCTGAATGAAGTGTCGATCTATCAGGCGATGATGTGGGTAGACCATCACGCCATCATCAGCGGCGCCACCGGCAAGCTGATCATGCCCTCCCAGGGCTGGTCGAATTTCTGGGAAGTGCTGGCGGAAGATTTCGATGTGCGCCTCTCCCATCAGATCACCAAGATCGAACGTTCGCCGAAGGAAGCGCTGCTGCATTTTGCTGACGGGCAACAGCTCGCCGCCAGCGCCCTTGCCTGCACCATTCCGCTGGATGACTGGGCGCGCCTCGTCACTGATCCGACAGCGGATGAACGCGCCGTCGCCGATGCGGTGACATGGAAGGGCTATGCCACCTCGCTGATCGTTGTGGAGAACTGGTTTACCGAGGAAGACATCCGCTCCTTCTCGACGGCCTTCCTGCCGGGCTCCTATCCCGGCCAGCTGATCTCGGCGCGTTATGAAGGGCACAGCCCGGACTTCGGCGGCCATCTCTATGTCACCGGCCAGATCCCGGGCGATTATACGGTGCCGGAACTGCGCGTCTTCCTGGAGCGGGATCTGGCCGATCTCGGCGCCCGCCTGGTCAACGTGGTAAACGTCAAGAACTGGCGCTATTTCCCCCACCTCAATCTCAAGGCCATCGAAGGCGGCCTTCTTGGCCGGATGCAGGCGATGCAGGGGCAGGCCCGGTCCTGGTATTCCGGGGCGAGCTTCTCGCACGAATCGGTCGCCAATATCTCCCGCTTCAACAAGGCGCTGACCCCCAAACTGCTGTCGAGCCTCAAGCAAGGTGCCTGATCCTTCAGCGCATGACCGGCCGCCGGGACCGGTTTTTCATCACGTCCCTGCATAAATGTTATCGTGAGCCCGCAGGATCAAAGCCGCCCGGCCGCCCCCATTTTCAGCAGTGTTGAAACGACACGCCAAATGGAGGCATCCGATGTCCAATCTTCTCGTCATCAATTCCAGCGCCAATACCGGCGCTTCGGTGTCCCGCATCCTGATCGAGGAAACGGTCAGCCGGGCGCTTGAGGCGGCCCCGAACACGGCCGTTGTGCGCCGCGATCTCGGCAGCAACCCTGTGCCCCACCTGACCACCGCAAACCTTGCCGGCGTGCGCGGCACGCCCGCCACCGAAGAGGAATTTGCAGCCCGCGCCCTTTCCGACGAGCTGATTGCAGAACTGCGCGCCGCCAGCACCATCGTCATCGCCGCCCCGATGTATAACTTCTCGGTGCCAACCTCTCTGCGCGCCTGGTTCGACTTCGTGCTGCGCGCCGGTGAAACCTTCCGCTACTCCGAGGCAGGCCCGGAAGGCCTGCTGAAAGGCAAGAAGGTCATCGTGCTCACCTCGCGCGGCGGGCTCTATTCGGAAGGCCCCGGCGCGGCGGCAGATTTCCAGGAACCCTATCTGCGCCACCTGCTCGGCTTCATCGGCATTACGGATGTCACCTTCATCCATGCTGAAAAGATCGGCTATGGCCCCGAAGCGCGCGATGCCGCGATTGCCGGCGCCAAAAGCGAGATCGCCAGGGTCGCCCGCTCCTTCTCCACCGTCGCTGCCTGATCTCCCCCACCGCCGGCCACCCCTGCCGGCGCGCAGCGACGTGCGCCCGCGCTCCCGCCCCGGAGCGCGGGCGCCTTGCGTTTGGGGCGCAAGACATCCCTTGCTTGCCAAGCCGGAAGGCTCGCCTTAACGCTCCCTCCCAAGGTGCCGGCGTGGTGAAACGGTAGACACAGGGGACTTAAAATCCCTAGGCCCAACGGCCGTGCCGGTTCGAGTCCGGCCGCCGGCACCATTTGCCCTCCGGCAAAAAACCGGTAGCGTCGGGAAACGAAACAAGCGGGGACTGTATTAATGACAACAGGAGACCGGCAGGCCGCCGCGTTGAAACCCGGCTTTGCCGCCCGCCTGGGACTGTTTGCCGGGCCCGCCCTTGCCATCCTGATTGCCGTGCTGCCGCCGCCCGAAGGGCTGGAGCGCGGCGGTATGCTTGTCGCCGGTGTTCTGGTGCTGATGGCCATCTGGTGGGCCACTGAGGCGATCCCGATTGCGGCCACCTCGCTGATCCCCCTGGCGCTTCTGCCGCTGACAGGCGTGGCAAGCCTCCGTGAGATTGCCGCACCCTATGCCGATACCGTGGTGCTGCTGCTGCTCGGCGGGTTCATCATGGCCATCGGCATCGAGAAATGGCACCTGCACCGCCGCATTGCGCTGAATGTGCTGATGCTGTCGGGCGGGCGGCTGAAATTGCTCACCGGGGCCTTCATGCTGGCCACCGCCCTGCTCTCGATGTGGATTTCCAACACGGCCACCACCCTGATGATGGCGCCGATTGCGCTCTCGGTCGCTGTCGCGGCGGGCGGCGGCGCCCGGCTTGGCAGCGCCCTGCTGCTCGGGATTGCTTACTCCGCCTCAATCGGCGGCCTTGCCACCCCCGTTGGCACGCCCACCAATCTCATCGCCATGGGCTGGCTGAATGACAATGCCGGGATTGATATCAGCTTCCGTGAATGGATGAGCTTCGGCCTTCCGGTTGTCCTCATCATGCTGCCGATGGCCTGGCTGATCCTCACCTGGGGCATCAAGTCAGACGCCGCCTCCGCCAAAGCCGCCGGCGCCACAGTGCGCACCCAGCGTGACGCGCTTGGCAGGATGACGACGCCGGAAACGCGCGTTGCCATCGTGTTTGGCTTCATTGCGCTTGCCTGGATCACGCGGGAACAGCTTGTCCTGATCCCCCTGTTCGCCGGGCTGACGGATATGGGCATCGCCATCATGGGGGCCATCCTGATGTTCCTCGTGCCCCATGGCAGCCGCGCGCCAGACCACCAACCCGGCGGCTGGGCCCTGTTGAACTGGGAGGATGCCAAGGCTGTGCCCTGGGATGTTGTGCTGCTGTTTGGGGGCGGCCTGTCTCTGGCCGCGGCGGTTCAGGCGTCCGGCCTCGCCGGCTGGCTCGGCAACTCGCTGGCGGGCCTGGCCGCCCTGCCGCCCATCATTGTGATCCTGATCGTCGTCACCATCCTCATCTTCCTAACCGAGGTAATGTCGAATGTGGCCGCCATGACCACCTTCCTACCGGTGCTGGGCGCGCTGGCAGAGGCAACCGGTATAGATGTGCGCACCCTGATCCTGCCCTGCGCGATGGTGGCTTCCTGCGCGTTCATGTTGCCCATCGCCACCGGGCCGAACGCCGTGGTCTTCGGGATGCGGCAATTCTCCATCGGCCAGATGATGCGAGCAGGCTTCTGGCTCAACATCGCCTGCGTGGTGATCGTAACGCTGTATTTCGGGCTCTGATCCCGCCGGCGCGCCCCTAAGCGAAAATGTCACAAAACTGCGATTGACGTGTAGTTTGCGCACGCCTAGTTGCGCGCCTGCCTGTCAGTATTGTGTCAGATTTGTTGGGGTAGACGCCACCGCATGCGACGTACTTGTTTTGCCCTGACCGCTCTGGCCATTGCTGCGGCCTGCCCTGCCCTGGCGGAAAACCAGATATGGACCGCCGCCAGCACCAAGGCCAAACCCTTCGACAACAGGGCTATCAGCCTCTCGCTTGACGCGGATCTGCGCTACCAGCCAGACGGCGATCTCGACACGATCGAGCTGCGCCCCGGCATCGGCTATCGCCTGAATGACACGTTCAAGATCAGCGGCGGCTATCTATGGGCCAGCGTGCGCCAGGAGGGGCCAGACCGGAAGGAACACCGCCTCTGGCAACAGCTGAGCTATGATTTCGGCGAAGCTTATGGCTTCGAATTTGACGGCCGCTCGCGCCTGGAAGAACGCCGGCGCGAAGGCTGGGACGATACCGGCTGGCGCCTGCGCCAGGAGTTCGGCGTCAAGCGCCCTCTCGAAGGAACCCCCTTCGAAATCTCGCTGAGTACGGATCTGTTCTTTGAACTGAACGATACCGACTGGGGCCAGTCTGACGGCTTCACCGAAGCCCGCAGCCAGCTTCTGCTCGCCTGGGACATGAACGACAAGGTAAGCTGGGAATTCGGTTACATGAACCAGTTCGAGAACGAACGCGGCGCCCCCGACGAGACCAACCATCACCTCGTCATCACTGTTTCACGCGATTTCTGAGCCCCAAATGAAAAGCGCGCCCCGGTGAGGAGGCGCGCTTCGCAATTACGTCAGGCAAACGGCGAGGCGTCTGCCTTGAAGAACTGTTAGACCAGCTCGATGGAGCTGACAGCAGGCTTGCCCGAACGTTTGTCGATGGCGGTTTCGTAGGAAACCTTCTGGCCTTCGTTGAGTTGGGCGATACCCGAGCGCTCAAGCGTCGAGATGTGCACGAAAACGTCATTGCCGCCGGTGGTGGGCGAAATGAAGCCGAAGCCCTTCTGGGTGTTGAAGAACTTCACGATACCTTGGGTCATTTAGATAAGTCTCATAGTCATATGTGGACTGACAGTGTGTCAGCCCTTGCGTATCGAATTTTGGAGAGTTTCTGAAACCGCAACTCACCCTGGTGAGCGCACGCGCCTGATCGTCCGGCCAATGTCGATGCCAGCCATATGCGCCATCCACAGGCAGAATGCAAGTTTAAATTACTGTCAGGCTCCGGACGCTCCGGAGCCTGACCGAATTCTCAGTTAACGCGCTCGAACACCGCCGCGAGCCCCTGCCCACCGCCAATGCACATGGTTTCAAGGCCATAGCGCGCCCCGCGGCGATCCATTTCGCGCAGCATCGTGGCCAGGATGCGCCCGCCGGTTGCGCCCACAGGGTGGCCCAGTGAAATGCCGGAACCATGCACGTTAAGGCGCGCATAGTCCTCCTTCGAGAAGCCCATCGCCTTGGTGCAGGCAAGCACCTGCGCGGCAAAGGCTTCGTTCAGCTCGATCAGGTCAATGTCTTTCAGCGAAAGCCCTGCCCGTTTCAGCGCTTTCTCCGTAGACGGAACAGGCCCGATGCCCATCACCGCCGGACCAACGCCCGCCACGGCCCAGGAAACAAGCCGCGCCAGGGGTTTGAGGCCATTGGCCTCAGCCATCTCGCGCGTCATCACGAGGCAGGCCGAGCCGCCATCATTCTGGCCGCTGGCATTGCCGGCGGTGACGGTGGCTTCGGCGTCCTGCTTCAGGCGGATGGCTTTCAGCTTCGACAGCACCTCCACCGTGGAATCCGCCCGGGGATGTTCGTCCCGGTCCACCACCGTGTCGCCCTTACGGCCTTTGACCGTGAACGGAATGATTTCTTCGGCGAACACGCCGGATGTCTGCGCGGCCACGGCCTTGGCATGGGAGGCGGCGGCAAACTCGTCCTGCGCCTCGCGGGTGATCTGGTAATCGCGGCGCAGGTTTTCAGCCGTTTCCAGCATCCCGCCCGGCACAGGGAAGTTCTTGCCGCCTGCGGTGAGGCGCCCGGTGACGAGACCGTCATTGACGGTCATGTTGCCCTGACCGAGCCCCCAGCGCCAATTGGTGGAGTAGAAGGGCGCGTTGCTCATGGATTCGGCGCCGCCCGCGATCACGCAGTCCATCGCGCCGGTCGCCACCTGCATCGTCGCATTGATGATCGCCTGCAGGCCTGAGCCGCAGCGCCGGTCGATCTGCATGCCGGTCACTTCCACCGGCAGGCCGGCATCAAGCGCCACCACCCGGCCAAGCGCGGGCGCGTCCATGGAAGGATAACACTGCGCGAAGATCACATCATCGACCTTGTCTTTCGCCAGGCCCGTGCGCGCCATCAGCCCTTCGACCACGGCGGCGCCAAGCTCATGCGCCTGCACGCCCTTGAACGAGCCGCCAAAGCCGCCCACCGCCGTCCGCACCGGCTCGACAATCACCACATCGCGCATTCATTCCTCCCGGGAGTATCCAAAGTCCGCCCCTGTTAAGCCCGGCCTGCGCCCCAGCGCAACCCGGCCTCTTTCATGCGAGGCCCGCATAACAGTCAGGCCAGCGCAGGCCTGTTCCCGGCAGGAAACCTCTCTTACCTAAGGGGAAGCAAGACTGAAGGAGGCCTCCTCTGATGACCCCGCCGATTTTCGTGTCGCATGGCTCGCCCACGCTGATTTTCGATGATGTGCCCGCGCGCGATTTCCTGATGCAGCTGGGCAAGGCGCATCCGCGCCCGAAGGCGATCCTTGCCGTCTCCGCCCATTGGGAAACACTTGCCCCAAGCATCACCGCCGCGCCTGCCCCGCCGACGATCCATGATTTTGGCGGCTTCCCGGAAGTGATGTACCAGCAGCAATACCCCGCGCCGGGCGACCCGGCTCTGGCTGCGCGCATCAAGGCGCTGCTGGACGGGGCGGGCCTGCCAGCCACGCTTGATCCGGCACGCGGCCTTGATCATGGTGCCTGGGTGCCGCTGAAGCTTGCCTGGCCAGAGGCGGATATTCCGGTGCTGCAGCTTTCCCTGCAAACCCATCTTGGCCCGGCGCATCATCTGCGGCTGGGCGAGGCGCTACGCCCTCTGGCCGAAGAGGGCGTGCTGATCCTCGGCAGCGGCAGCCTGACGCACGACCTGCGCAGTGTCAGCTGGCGCGGCCCGAATGCGGAGCCCGATTGGGTGAAATCCTTCGGTGACTGGGTAAACGCAGCGCTGGCCGAAAGCCGCGTGGACGATCTCGTGAACTATCGCAGGCTCGCCCCAAACGCCGCCCGCAACCATCCGACGGAGGAGCATTTCCTGCCACTGTTCGTGGCCCTCGGCGCGGCTGGCAAGGGTGCACAGATGGCTCGGCTGCACACGTCCGTAACTTTCAGTGTGCTGAGGATGGATGCGTTTGAGTTTGCCGCTTAGGCCCTTAAAGCCTCTCACCTCCCATCGCTTTGCGATGGGCCCCTCCTCTCCCACTTCGCGGGAGAGGGGTTTAGCGTTGCGCTCGCGGCGAAGTCCAAACCCCTCTCCCTCCGGGAGAGGAGGGGCCCGCGCTCGAAGAGCGTGGGAGGTGAGGGCGGCGAAGCCGGAAACTTACCCCTGCTGATCCCGCCCGCGCGCGGTGACCTGCTTGCGTGCCTCTTCCACCGCTGAGGCGGAAACCGACTTCGAATGCTCGATCGAGCGGCTCACTTCTTCCTTCATGGCGGCGGCGAAATTCATGCCGAAGCCATCATCGATCAGCGCCTTGTATTTGCGCAGCAGGTCGGGGTTGGTAGAGGTCATTTCCGTCGCCATCTGCAGCGCGGCGGGCACAAGATCCGCCGCCGGATAAACGCGGTTCACAAGCCCCCATTTCTCCGAAGTGTGCGCATCGATGAAGTTGCCGGTGAAAGAAAGTTCCTTCGCGCGGCTGATACCGATCAGGCGGGAGAGCTTTTGGGAGAGCCCCCAGCCCGGCACGATGCCGACGCGAGCATGGGTATCGGCAAAGCGGGCATGTTCGGAGGCGAGCAGCACATCACACATCAGGGCGAGCTCAAAGCCGCCGGTGATGGCAAAACCGTTGATCGCGCCGATGATCGGCCAGGGATAGGCGTCCAGCGCGGCGAGCATGTTGATGGACTTGGAATCCTCGTCCGCGCCGAGGGCAAAGCCCGTCTGGCCAGCTTCTTTCAGGTCGATGCCTGCGGTGAATGCGCGGCCAGCGCCGGTCAGCACCACGGCGCGGATCTCGGGGTCGTCCTTGAGCTCAGTGAACACGCGCACGATCTCGGCGCGCAGGGCGTGGTTGAGCGCGTTGAGCGCGTCCGGGCGGTTCAGCGTGACAAGGCAGACAGCGCCGTGGCGTTCGGTCAGGACGATGGGTTCGGACATGGAAGCTCCTCCGGAAATGTTCAGCAACGGTGTTACGGCGCGCAGGTGGGCCCGCCAAGCCTGACGCGGCGTCGGCTCTCAGCTCTTGCGGCCGGTCACCAGGCGAAAGACGCCGATCAGCGCCGCAATAATCGCAATCGCCGCAGCCAGCCAGAACAGGCCAAACTTGAGCGGCGTGATCCAGGCCTTGGTATCGAGCGCGTCGGCCACCCCGGCCAGGGCAAGCGCCTGAACCGTGTTCTCGGTCAGGTCAAAGATCAGCACGGCAAAACCGGGCAGCGCCGCCAGCTTTCCCCACTTGCCAAAGAAGCGCAGCGCCATGCCCGCAAAGAGAAGGCCAAAGCTCAAAGGGAACACGGTGTCGTTCAGCACCGTCACCCAGAAATGGGCGGTCTTCTGCTCCGGCGTCAGCGCCGCAAACAGGGCCCGCACCTCGGCCGGGTCTGATACCATGTCGAGATACGCCCCGCCCACCGCCGGCCCGAATATTTGGAACGCGGCGCCGGACAGGATCATCATCACGAAAAACGCCCACAGAACGGGCGCGCGTGTCAGGACTTGCATTTTCTCTCCTCCCCCTTGGAGTTTTGTTGGAGTTTTCCGGCGCGTGGTTGGAGGGTTCGTTGGAGTTTTTTTTGCCTCCTTATCCACGCTTTATGTCTCGTCAGAGCGGGTCGGGGATAGGCTCCACGCCCAGGCCCCGCATCAGCGCCTCAAGCTCGCCCCGCACCGTTTCCAGCCTGGCCGTATCAGTCGACCGGGCCACCAGCGCCACGCCATTATCCCCCATCCCCAGATACCAGGGGTAAGAGCCGATGGAGACGTCCGGATACGCCTTGGCGATGGCGCCGAGGGGCTCGGCAAGGTCGCCCTCGCGCAGGCCGGGGCCGCGCAGCTGCACCTTGTGAACCCGCGCGCCGCCTTCCAGGCGGGGCCCGATATCCTCCAGCATGGCACGGGCGACCTGGGGCACACCGGCCATGGTGAACACGTTTTCCATCTGGAAGCCGGGCGCGCCCGATACCGGGTTTTTCACGATCTTGGCGCCATGCGGAATGCGCGCCATGCGGCGGCGGGCGGGGGTGAACTCGGTGTTCATGGCCTTGTAGCGCTCGGCCATTTCCGCCAGCACTTCGGGGTGTTCGGAGATGCCGGTGCCGAACGCCGCCGCAATCGCATCCGCTGTGATGTCATCATGCGTCGGGCCGATGCCGCCGGTGGTGAAGACGTAAGTGTACTTCGCCCGCAGGGCGTTCACCGCCGCCACGATCTCCTCCTCCACATCCGGCACCGTCCGGCACTCCCGCACAGGGATGCCGATCGGCTCCAGATATTGCGCGATCTGCTGCAGGTTGATGTCACGGGTGCGCCCGGAGAGCAGCTCATCCCCGATCAGCAGAACGGCGGCGGTGGGCTGGGTCATTTGGTCTCCTGAAGCGCATCATAAACGAGTTCGGCCGATTCCGTCCGCATACTGCGGTCCAGGGATCCGCCGAATACCTGGATCATGCCGACGAAACTGATCTTGTTGACAGGATCGACCCAGAACCAGGTGCCCGCCGCGCCGCCCCACATGAAAGCGCCTTTCGGATAGGCCTCGCCATCATTGAGGATCACGGCAAAGTCCAGACCGAAACCGCCGCCGGCGCTGGGGTCCGTCGTGGTGCCGTTGTGGCCGATGAACACGCCTTCGGGGAGGAAATTGGTCGCCATCAGCTGCACCGTTTCGGGCTTCAGCACCTGAACCCCGTCCAGCGTACCGCCCTTGGCCAGCATATCGGTGAAGCGTGCATAGTCGCCGATGGTTCCGACAAGGCCATGGCCGCCGCCTTCAAAGGCGATGGTGTCCCTGCGATACTGAAAGCCCGGCATTGGCAGCGGGACGAGTTCCCCCGTTTCCGGGTTCGGCCCCCAGACATCGGAGAAACGGTCATACTTTTCGTCCGGCACGAAGAAGGCGGTATCGGTCATGCCGAGCGGGGCAAAAACGCGCGCCTGCAGAAACTCGCCCAGCGTCTGGCCGGACAGGCGCTCGATCAGGGCGCCCTGAATGTCCACCGAAATGGAGTAATCCCAGGTCACGCCCGGCTCATGCTTCAGCGGAATGGTGGCCACGCGGCGGATCATTTCATCAGCGTCAGGCGACTGGAAAACTTCCAATTCGCGGAAGCGGTCATCGACGTAGTTTCCGGGCGCGAGGCCGTAGCCGAAACCGGCCGTGTGGCTCATCAGTTCCTGAACTGTGGGCGGGCGGCTGACCGGGGCAAGAATGGGATTACCCGCCTCGTCCATCCCCTTGAAGACCTGCAGCGCCTCGAATTCGGGGAAATATTTGGTGATCGGGTCGTCCAGCTGGAACTTGCCCTCTTCCCAGAGGATCATCAGCCCGGCACCGGTAACCGGCTTGGACATGGAATAAATCCGCCAGATCGTGTCTTCTTCTACTGGGGCGCCATCTGCCTGGCGGCGGATGCCATGGCGAAAATCGGAAATGACTTCGCCATCCTGGATCAGGCGTGTGGCAATGCCTTTCACGGTTCCGCCATCAACGTAAGACGCCATTCTGGCTTCCAGGGCGGCTATTCCTTCCGCGCTGAAGGCCGGCCGGGCTTCGGGCGCGGGCGCCGTCAGCGCGGCCGGTTCCGGACCTGCAGGCGCGCTGGCGCAGGCGGCCAGAACCGCCCCGGCAAGGGCCAGCAAGCCCCCCATGAATTGCCCTTTGAACCGCTTCATGCCCGTTCTCTCCCATGCCATGTCGCCGTGATAACTGGCAGCGGTCTGCCTGTTCGGCAAGAAGGGAGTGGAATCTCGAGGCCCGGACTGCCATATTGCGGCGCATGAACGATACAAATCTTCTCCTGCCCATGCGCACGGGCGACATCCGCATCCACGATGCCGAAGGCTTCGAGGGGATGCGCCGCGCGGGCCGCCTCGTCGCCGAATGCCTCGACATGCTGGTTCCCGAAGTGAAACCCGGTGTCACGACCGAGCGTCTGGATACGCTGGTGCGCGAGTTTGTGCAGGATCACGGCGCCGTTTCTGCAACCATCGGGTATCGCGGCTATCGCCACGCTTCCTGCATTTCGGTGAACCATGTGATCTGCCATGGCATTCCCGGCCCCAAGGCGCTGAAGGAAGGCGACATCGCCAATATCGACGTGACGCTGATCCTGGACGGCTGGCATGGCGACCATAGCCGGATGTACGGCGTGGGCGAGGTAAAGCGCAAAGCCGAGCGCCTGATGGAAGTGACCTATGAAGCCATGATGGCGGGCATTGCCGCCGTCAAACCCGGTGCCCGGTTTGGCGACATTGGCGGCGCGATCAGCGAGATCGCCCGGCTCAACCGCTATTCGGTGGTGGATGATTTCTGCGGCCATGGATTGGGGCGCCTTTTTCATGACGAGCCCAATGTGGTCCACTCCGCCAAGGCGGGCACCGGGCCCGAACTGAAACCCGGCATGTTCTTCACCATCGAGCCGATGCTGAATCTCGGCCGCCGTGACGCGGCGATCCTGCCCGATGGCTGGACGGCTGTGACGCGCGACCGCCAGCTTTCGGCGCAGTTTGAACATTCCGTCGGCGTGACCGAAACGGGCGTGGAGATTTTTTCCACCTCGCCCAAAGGCTGGCATGAGCCTTACAAGGTGAAGCTGGGATAGGCCCTCGCCCTCTGGGGCTTTCCAGCAAAAGCCCCACCGAACCTTTTGCAACGACTTGACGAACCCAAATGTTCGTGAAATGTTCCGGCATGTTTCGCGTGTGGGTCTGTTGCTTTACGCCAGACCTGCACATTCCATACCTGCCGGGAAAAGGGCGCGTGCTGACGCCATGAGTTCAGAAGTTTCATCCGCAGACGGACTGAAGGAGGCTGGCGGCCTTTTTGTTGCGCCGGGCCTGGCCGATAAGCCTCACTGGCAGGGCCACCGGGACAGGCTGCGGACGAAACTGCTGAACCGCGGCGCCGGCGCCCTGGACGATTACGAAATCCTTGAGGTGCTGCTTATGGCTTTCATCCCGCGCCGGGATGTGAAGCCGATTGCCAAGGCGCTCGAAAGGAAGTTCGGCTGCCTCTCGGCCATCCTCGCGGCGCCTGCCGAAGACCTTGTGAAGGTGCCGGGCGTGGGCGAAACGGTGGCGGCCTACATCAAGGCCATTGCAGAGCTTCATTCCCGCGCGGCGCGCGAAGAAATCAAGGCGAGGGAAATCATCTCATCCTGGTCAGCGCTGGTGGCCTATGTCCGGCGGGAGCTTCAGCATGAAAAGCGCGAGCAGTTCCGGGTGATCTTCCTTGACCGGAAGAACCAGCTGATCGTTGACGAGATCATGGGCCATGGCACGGTGGATCACGCGCCCGTCTACCCACGGGAGATTGCCCGCCGCGCGCTGGAGCTTCAAGCCTCGAGCCTGATCCTCGTCCACAACCACCCCACTCACTGATTTAGATCCCGCAGGATCACGCTCAATCCCGTTGAAACACTAGAGAAATCGCCCATTTTTGGCATTGCGTAGTGGGGACGGTTTTGGCAAATTGGGGGCGGTTGAAGGGATAGAAAACGGCTTTCCGATCCCCGCAAACGATCCCCGTTTCTCCTCGACCGATCCCAGTTGCGGACAAGGAGGAACGCATGCCAGCCCTGACCGACACCGCGATCCGACATGCGCTGAAGCGCGTCGAGATCAGCCGCAAGCAAGAGAACCTTGCCGATGGCGAGGGGCGCGGCACCGGCCGACTCGTCCTCGTTCTCAAGCCCATGCCGAAGCGCGTCACGGCCGACTGGATGGCGCAGCAATGGCGTGACGGCAAACGCACCAAGAAGAAGATCGGCGCCTACCCCTCAATGTCGCTCGCCCAGGCCCGCGAGGTTTTCAAGCGCGACTATGCCGACGTGATCCAGAAAGGCCGGAGCATCAAGATCGCAAGCGACACCCGCCCCGGCACTGTCGCTGACCTCTTCGAGGGCTACGTCGCTTCACTCAAAGCTGCTGGCAAGCCCTCCTGGAAGGAGACCGAGAAGGGCCTCAACAAGATCGCCAACACCCTTGGGCGCAACCGCCTGGCCCGCGACATCGAGGCCGAGGAAATCGTCGAACTGATCCGCCCGATCTATGAGCGCGGCGCCAAGTCGATGGCCGACCATGTGCGCTCCTACATGCACGCGGCCTTTGGCTGGGGTATGAAGTCCGACAACGACTATCGGCAGCAATCGGCTCGCCGCTTTCGCATCCCCTTCAATCCGGCGACAGGTATTCCGACCGAACCGAAGGTCAAAGGCACCCGCTGGCTCGACGAGGACGAGTTCGTGCAACTCTATCGCTGGCTGGAATGCCCCGACACGCCGGTTCATCCGCCCTATACCCGTGCCGTTAGGATCATCATGCTGACCGGCCAGCGCGTCCAGGAGATTGCCAGCCTTCACATCGATCAGTGGGATGCCAAGGAAAAGATCATCGACTGGTCGAAGACCAAGAACGACCAGCCCCATGCCGTTCCGGTGCCGGAGCTGGCCGCGGAGCTGCTCGCATCCATCAACGTCAACGAATACGGCTGGTTCTTCCCGTCGGCCACGGACCCGTCCAAGCCTGTCAGCCACGGCACGCTTTACTCGTTCATGTGGCGCCAGCGGGACCGCGGCGTGATTCCCTATGTGACGAACCGCGACCTGCGCCGGACCTTCAAGACGCTGGCCGGCAAGGCGGGGATCTCGAAGGAAATCCGCGACCGCCTCCAGAACCATGCTTTGCAGGACGTCAGCTCCAAGCACTATGACCGCTGGCACTACATGGTGGAAAAGCGCGCCGGCATGGCGAAATGGGACAAGTTCGTCCGCGCCATGCTCGCCAAGAAGCGCCTGAAAGCGGCGGCATGAGCCTCCGGCGCACCATATAAAACGGAAGTGAGAAACGACTATGCGTATCGAAATCGGGCTGGCCGTGCTGGCGGCGCTGACCACGGCGACAGCGGCCAAGGCCGATCCCTGCAAGGCCATTCCCGACCGTGGCCCAATGCCGTCCTATCTCCATCGCGGCGCGCACTTCTCCGGTCCCGTGGTCTATGTCGGTGACGGCGACTCCCTGTGCGTAGCCGTCGGTCAAGGGCCGGCCAACTGGGTGGAGATCCGGCTGGAGGATTTCTACGCGCCCGAACTCCACTCCCCTACCGGCCCCGCCGCCAAGGCCGCGCTGGAAAAGGTCGCCATGGGTCGGAATGCGGAGTGCGTCGCCAACCGCCAGTCCTACGACCGCGTGGTGGCCACCTGCCGGATCGGCGGGCGCTCCATCGGGGACTTGCTGAAGGCAGGCGGGAGCATCGAGGGCGGCAATGGATACGGCCAAGGCAAGCAATAGCTCGGCCTTCGACGGCGTTCAGATTCGGTCTGAAAACCGATCATACGCATCGATCCGTCGGACCGGGGGATCGACCTCATACCGATAGATTTCCGTTCTCAAGAACCGCAGCTCGGCCTCGCGCTGAACCTCGGGAACGTCAATATACCATGCGCGCGGCTGCGGCCCGGGGTCGCCGTTCCAACGGTATCCCCGCGCTTTGAGAACATCCTTGAGGTCGAAGGGCGAGTTCTCCGCCCAGATGCGCCACGAAACGGCACGAGCGCCGTCCAGGAGGCGGCTGAGACCCGTAACGCCAGATCGGGGCAGCCGCATTGCCAGCAACTCGACCGTAGCAAGACAGTCGTGCATCGCGCGGTGACGGTCGTAGAAGAAGCCCGCGGCCTGAGCGAGATAGGCGAGTTTCGTGCCCTCGAATCCCTCCGCTGCCCAATCGATCTGGCTGAGCGAACATGCCCACGGCTTCGTCGAGAACACATCGCTGAAGCGTTCGAGGAAGCGGCGATCGAACGCCGCGTTGTGTGCAATAACGAGCGAGGCCGGTGCCGCGAATCTGGCGACCTCGGCGGGATCGATGACCTGGCTGGCCACCATTTCATTCGTGATGCCGGTGATCGCGGTGATTTCCGGGGCGATTGGCTCGCTCGGCTGACGCAACCCTTGGAAGCTGTCGCCCACGCTGAAAACGGCGCCATCCAAGCCGTAATAGAATGGCGTCATGGCGAGTTCGATGATCTCGTCGCGCTGAGGATCGAGCCCCGTGGTCTCCACATCGACCACCAGTCCAAGGCGCAGCGGAGTGCCTGGAGGCGGAACGGTGCGAGGGCGCGGCTTGAGACGCCGGATGACCCGGTAATCTCCCGTGGCCTCCAGTGTCTGCGCCAGGGTCTCCAGATGGTCAGAAGATGTCATCGTCCGGCGCTGCGTTTGCTGCCATCGGCTCCCCTTTAGCCGCCGCGGCGGCGGCGGCCGGACGGCGCGCGAGGTGAATGTCAGCGGCTCGACCTTCCTCGTGGAACCACAAATCGACGACGGCGGTATCGTCGCTGTGCGGCCGCGGCGATGCCTCCCGCACCTTGAATGTCGTTGGGAGATTGACCGAGGTTCCGAACACCAGCGCGTGCTGCCGAGGCAAAGACGGCAACCGCTTCAGGACCGATTCTGAAATGAACGGCGTCATCTGGCGAATCTGGGAGAGATCGTCAGGATTCTGGATGCGGTGAACCAGGAAGTTGGAGCACTGGCTGAGGACCGTCTTGGACAGCTCGCTCGGGCGCTGAGACGCCAGAAGCACGAACATGCCGTATTTGCGTCCCTCCTTGGCGATGCGCTCGAAAATCTTGGTGGCGTCGATGGAAAAGCGGGAAGGCGTAGAGGCGACATATCTATGAGCCTCTTCGAGCAGTAGGTGTATCGGGAAGCGGTTTCTCGGTTCCGCATGGCGAAGAAACCGAAAAAGCATGCGTGCGATGACCGCACTGACCAGCTCAACGATTTCATCTTCGACGGAATTGAGATCAATAATAATGACCTGATTGCGTTTGGTGAAAGATTCTCCGGCCGCCCTTTCCAGACCGACGATTTTGGTCAAAAACTCCAGATCGCTTACAGCCGCGTCAACGTCAGCTCCTTCGTGACGCAGAAAGGCATATTCTGTTCTCTCTTGGAGGGATCTGAGCCGCGTGACCATGGACGAGCAGTAGTCCCGGATTTGGCGATTGCCGTGAGCCTCCTCATAGAGGATCGCGAAGTCGAGACACTCGTGCAGCTCATCAAAAGAGAATGGCGTCCGATTATAGGCTGGTAAGGGTGCATCCTCCCGGAGCTTTTTTCTCACTTCGTCCAGAAACGCCGATTGGTTGTTCCCTGAAAAATTTCCATACTGAAAATTAGGATTAAAGCGGTTCAGAAGCGCCATATTCAGGTCGTTTGTCGGATACTTCTGGAGAAGGGAGACCACGCGCTGAAATTTCGATACGGGGGAGTCGCCATCTGCCCCTCGAAAGCACTCAATGATGCAGGTGGCGACAAAGTGCTCGCGCAGCGCCAGAGCTTCTGGCGTATTGGCATGAAAGAGACTTGTCAGACCTAACGCCGTCCGAAGGACCGGCAGTTGTGTTCGTTCGCTGGCCTGCAAGAGCAGTTCCCATTCTGCCATCTCCAGGAACCAATGCGGCATACGGAAGCCCGCCGCCGTGCCGTCGAGGACGACGCGCTCGACCCCGATGGCTCCCTCCTTCGCGGAAGCGGCCAGAGCGGCGTGATACTCGCCATTGACGTCGAAGACGACGAAGGTCGCGCCGCGGGCGTGATGCTCCTCCGGCTTGCTGAAAAGGGACTGCAAGACCGAGGCAACCGTGCAGGATTTACCGCTGCCGGTATTGCCCAGAACGGCGACATGACCGCCGAAGAACTCGTTCAGCCGGACCTTGATGTCGTAGTTCTCGAACACCACCGACTTGCCGATGGGCAGAACCCGATAGCGCGTGGCCCCTTCGGGTTCGCAGGCGCCGCCATCCGGGCCGACTGACGGCTCGACGGCCGCCTCGGTCTCGAAGATGCGATCGAGTTCCCCATCCAGTGCATAGAGTGCGTCCGCATACAAAGACGGGAAAACGGAGACACCGAAACGGAACGCGCCGCCACGCATCGGCAACATGCCGACCGGCACCACGTCCAGATATTTTGAGGAGCCGGCCCGATCGAAGTCGCCTCGCTCGGAGGGGGTGCTCGCATCGCGCTCACGCAGGCCGACAACCTCGACCACGACATATTCCGACTGCGACGGAATCATCAGGAACGATCCCAGCCGCGCCACATAATGCACGCCGTCGAAGCCAACGACCGTGAAGTTGTCGGTGCCGACGTGCATCTCCACGACAAAGCGGTCGGCCGCGACCGAGACCACCTTGCCGATCGCGCGCTTGCGATCGTCGTGGCTCATGCCTCGCCATCCTTCGTCTCGTCGTCCCTTTTCGGCGCCAGTTCGGACAACACCTTGCGAACAGCGTCATCGATCCTGTCGCTGGGACGCTGCGGCATGAAATGCTCGACGATCATGTCGAAGTAGTGCGCCCTCGTCCCCTCGGCAGGACCGTCGCCTCCAATGATCCAAATGCGCGGGTCGCGCAGCGCCCGCAGCTTGGCGATCTCGCCGCCCGTATCCGGCGCCGCGAAGATCACCAGACGGAACGTCGGGATCGTCAGCGCCTGGTAGATGATGTTGTTCAGGTGCTCATCACCGAAGGCGTAGCCCGCCGTGATGAGAACGCTCTGCTCGCGCACGATCCGGGCCTGAAATTCCCGGAACAGGTCAGCGTAGGGCGAGCCGAGCGAAGAGTTCTGCTTCGCCGGCGTCGGATAGATCAGCATCTGGTTCGTGGATTCGGGCGGCCAGACCTCCTTGATCGGGAACAGGCCATGATCGTCCTCGGTCCAAGTGACCGAACCATGCAATTTGCAGAGATAGACGAAGGCGTCGACGGCGGTCCACTTGCGGCTGGCAACGTCGAGCTGCTCGGCCAGGGCATAGCGGAAGATCGCCGGGTTAAAGCGACGTTCCACGACGCCGGAAAAGCCGTTGGCATAGGGAATGCCCAGCCGATCCATCGCCAATTCGCTGAAATGGTCGTAGTTGGTCGTGAACACCCACGGCCGGGGCAAGGACCGATCTCGCAGGACCAGTTTCTTGTAGAACCGCTCGTAGAGGTCGCGCACGGTGGTGTCGCCCTCCGTGGCGAAGGCCCCTTGGGTGACACGGGTCCATAGGAAGTCCTGGACCTTCTTGATGATGCCGTCGAGAACAGCGCGGTAGGGATGAAGATCGGGATTCTCGCTCTGGCGCAGCACGAACCGCTGCGCGAATAGCACCTCCATCAAGCGTTCTAGGTTGCGGCTGTAGTCCTTCGCCAGGTCGACCCCGAGCGCATCGAGATAGTCGAGTTCGCCCTTGGTCAGCCGCCACGGCGCCGGGGCAGCGCCGACGACCGGCGGATCACCGTAGAATCCCGCAGCCCGCGCCTCGAGGGTTTCCCCGCAGAACTCCTTGGCCAGGGGCGCCATGGTCGCAATGCCGAGTTCCTTTTCGCCCCTCATCAGGGAGGAACATCCAGCGCCGAGCAGAAACGCGATATTCTTGGCGTTCATGGCCTCGGAAATCGCCTGGCGGGCGCTCTCGATCCCCTTGTTCCAGTCGAGTTCCGATGGATCGGCATCGCCGTTCCTCAGAAACTGGAATTTTCGTTCGTCTCCGACTTCGCTCATATACCCCCGATCCCCCCAGTTTCTTATTTGGCCGCGCTGTTCGCGCGCGCGGCTATATCGGCGCACCGCGCCATGAGGGCCTCGAACGGCTCCGCGTCATCGAAGAGCAGCCCATCCTCGACCATGCGGGCATAGTCGTCCTTCAGCGCCTTCGCGCCATCGCCGGCCGGCACGAGCTGCAAGCCGCCGTTGACGGCCGCTGCGTAGTGGATCGGCGTGCGGTCGGCGGCCTTCTCCGCGAAGAACATCGACTTGTGGCGGGCGACAGCGTTGGCCAGTTCGCGATCAGCGAAAGCAGCTTCCGCGAAGCCGGCTTCATCCAACCGGACAACATCGTGCCAGTGTCGTGCGAAGCGGTCGCCGCGCAGCCGTTCCTGGAGGCAGAAGACATGGATGGCGGTCGCCTTCTCCCAAAAGGTCCGCTCCGCGTGCATGACGCGCGGCCGCGCCGTCGGGAATACCAGCCCGTCGATCAGACCGGCCGCATCGCAGACGACGTCGCGCAGGCTCGCCGGTTCGCCCGTCGAGCGGGCGCCGAACTCCAGCATGACGCTGGGCGCGACATAGCCGGACCCTGCCGCGGTCGCCTCATAGTCGATAAAGAGCTTGTCATCCTCGACACGAATAACCGCCGCCAGACCTTCGGCGGCCAGCGCGGTCGCGATCACGGGCTGCACGGCCTCCGCGACCCAGACCGGCAACCGCCGGCGGACCTCGCTGGACCAGCGCTTTTCCTCGCTCCGGGTTTTCGGCAGGCCCTCGCCATTGTCCCCGACCAGATCGGGCGCAATCGCCCGAATGTCGTAGGTCAGATCCACATCCTCCGAAAACCGGCGGATGACCTGATAGGCTTTCGACAGCGACGTGCCGCCCTTGAACACCAGATGTTCACCGAGCGGCGCGGCGTAGAGGGTCGCCAGCGCCCACACCACCCACACATCCTTTTCGAGAAGATGGGTAGGACGGCCCGAGCGGTCGGCGGCGACGCCCAACGCATCGCGCCGATCCTCGGCCGAAAGCTGGAGGAAGATGTCAGCCATACGCCACCCTTCCCACGCTCTGCGCGAGCCACGTCGGAAGCTGCGGCGCGGCGGCGACCAGTTCGCCGAACACGCCGGGCGGCATCTTCCGCTTCAATGTCGTGAGCGCGGCCTCCGCCCTTTCGGGGCCGAGCCAGGCCAGCGCCCGCACGGCCTCCCCCGCCGGGCGGTTGGCCAAGGCCAGTTGCCAGCGCGGCGCGTGCCGCAATTCCACGACCTGCTTGCCGAGGTGCATTTTCCGGCTGCGCCCGGAGGTCAGATAGACCGAGCGGACGGGCACCTGCGTCGTCAAGCCAAGGGCGTTCGCCGCGGCGGCGCCGTTCGAGACGATGATCTCCCCCTTTTGGGTCGCAAGGGCCTCGACAGCCTGCTCGACCGAAGGTGCGCGCGTGCCGAACCGGCTGGCGATGGGACGCAGATAGACGCCACGACCGGCGCGGATGAGCTGCCCGCGCTCGGACAGACGCGACAATGCCTGATCCACAGCCGCCCGGTTTCCGAGGTGGAGCAGGCTCTTGGCGGACACGGGGGCGCCTTCGGGCAGTCCCGTCGCATGTGCCAGAATCTGTTCGGTCAGCCGTGTCATCGTCTTTCTCCTGTCGGAAATATATGCGAATTTCTGACAGTTTTCAAGGGAAGCCCGGATAGGGGGAAAGCCTTCCCCTGCGGCCGAGCCGGGGTCTCGACCGACCCCTTCTGCGGGGAGAACCCCGCAACGCCCCCTGGAGAGTGAGGGTGCGGACGGGATTTCCGTGACGGGTTGAGGGCTGGAGAAGAGGTCTCCGGCGCCCGTCGCGGAGAACCGCGATGTTCAGGAACGACCGCAACGGGCGTGCCGGCTCCGGCCGGGCGAACCTTTACGACGAGATCACCAGCAAGATCATCGCCGAGCTGGAGGCAGGCCGCTTCCCCTGGGTCCAGCCCTGGGGATCGGCCTCGGTCAAGGCGCCCCTCGCCATGCCGAGAAACGCCGCGACCAGGCGGCACTATTCGGGGATCAATGTGCTGATCCTCTGGGGCGCGGTGATCCAGCACGGCTTTCCCGGCCAGAGCTGGCTCACCTTCCGCCAGGCCCTGTCGCTTGGCGGCAATGTCCGCCGCGGCGAACACGGCACCACCGTCGTCTATGCCGACCGTTTCACGCCGGAGGACGAGAAGCGCCGCGCCCGCGAGACCGGCGAAGAAGCCGCCGCGATCCCGTTCCTCAAGCGCTTCACGGTGTTCAACGCGGCGCAATGCGAGGGGCTGCCGGAGGATGTCGCCATTGTGGCCCCACCACCTCCGCCCGGCCTCATCGAGCCGCGGGTCGAGACTCTGATCCGGGCGACCGGCATCGACTTCCGTATCGGCGGCGACCGCGCCTTCTATGTCCCGGCGCACGACTTTGTGCAGGTGCCGCCGCCCCATGCGTATTTCGAGCCGATCAACTGGCACCGCACGGCCCTGCACGAGCTGGGGCACGCGACCGGCCATACCTCCCGGCTCGGCCGTGACCTCACCGGCGGCTTCGGCTCGAAGAAATACGCCTTCGAGGAGCTGGTCGCCGAGATCAACGCCGCTTTCTGCTGCGCCTCGCTCGGCATCACGCCCACCGTCCGCCATGCCGACTACATCGGCTCCTGGCTCGAGGTGCTGCGCGAGGACAATCGCGCCATCGTGCGCGCCGCATCCCAGGCCAGCAAGGCGGCCGACTGGCTGCTTGGCTTCCTGCCGGGCGCGGATGTCGGCATGACCGACGACGAACGGGAGGCGGCGTGATGAACGCCCCCGTCTTCCCCGCACTGGCGCCATCCCCCGAACAGCAGGCGTCCATCCGCCTGCGTGTTCTCAGCCTGGGCGCCGGCGTCCAGTCCACCACGCTCGCCCTGATGGCCGCGCATGGCGAGATCGGCCCCATGCCGGATTGCGCGATCTTCGCCGATACCGGCTGGGAGCCGAGGGCCGTCTATGAGCATCTCGCCTGGCTGCGATCGCCCAACGTCCTGCCCTTCCCCGTCCATATCGTCTCGGCCGGGGACCTGCGCGCCGACCTTCTCGCCGGCGCGCGCGGCGCGCGGTGGGCCTCCATCCCGGCCTTCACCCGCACAGTGACGCCGGCAGGCGCGGAGCTGCCCGTCTATGACGAGGACGAGAACGGTGATCTCGTCGCCGTCGGCTCCCGCATCGTGCCGACCGAACGGGTCGGGGTCGGCATGATCCGCCGCCAATGCACCGGCGACTACAAGATCGCGCCAATCCGCCGAAAGGTCCGCGAGCTGCTCGGCATCGCCGGCCGGCGCTCGCCAACGGCTCCCATCGCCGAACAGTGGATAGGGATCTCGCTCGACGAGGTACTACGCATGAAGCCTTCGTTCGAGCCGTGGCAGATCAACCGCTGGCCGCTCATCGAGCAAGGCATGACCCGCCAGGATTGCCTGCGCTGGCTGGATCGGCACGACTACCCCCTGCCACCCAAGAGCGCCTGCATCGGTTGCCCGTTCCATTCCGACGATCACTGGCGGCGGATGCGCGACCGCGATCCCGAGGCTTGGGCCGACGCGGTATCGGTCGACGCTTCCATTCGCACCGGGTTCCGGGGGATTCGTGGTGATGTCTATCTCCACCGTTCCGCGGTGCCGCTCGACCAGGTCGACCTGTCGACCAATGCCGATCGCGGCCAGCTCGATCTCTGGCCCAACGAGTGCGAGGGCCTCTGCGGAGTGTGATGATCCTGAAAACCGGAAAAGCGGAGAGGCGGGTTTCCGGCTCCACGCCTTTCCGCCCGCCCGGCGCGGCCCTCCTGAGAGTGAGAGGGCTGCGCTTGGCTTCGTGACGGGTCGGAGGTCGAGAGAGAGGCTCTCGGCCGCCCGTCGCGGAGTAACGATCATGGCGACTGCCATTCAGAAGATCATCCTGTCGTCGGCGCGCGACATTCCCTTCAACAAGCTGGTGCTGAGCCAGTCCAACGTCCGGCGCGTCAAGGCCGGCGTCTCGATCGAGGAGCTGGCCCAGTCCATCGCCCGGCGCGGCCTGATCCAGAGCCTGCATGTCCGTCCCGTCCTCGACGCCGATGGCGCCGAGACCGGGATGTTCGAGGTGCCCGCCGGCGGCCGCCGCTATCGCGCGCTGGAATTGCTGGTGAAGCAGAAGCGTCTGGCCAAGACTGCGCCGGTGCCCTGCGTCGTCGGCGACGCTAACAGCGACATCCTGGTCGATGAGGTCTCGCTGGTCGAGAACATCGAACGCGCGCCGCTGCATCCGCTCGATCAGTTCCGCGCCTTCCAGGCCATGCGCGAGAAGGGCATGACCGAGGAAGCCATCGCCGCCGCCTTCTTCGTCGGCGTCAATATCGTGAAGCAGCGCCTGCGCCTCGCTTCCGTCTCGCCGGTATTGCTCGAGATCTACGCCGACGACGGCATGACGCTCGAGCAGCTCATGGCCTTCACCGTCAGTTCCGACCACGCCCGCCAGGAACAGGTCTGGGACGCGATCAAGGATGGCTGGCAGAAAGAGCCCTATCACATCCGCCGGATGCTGACCGAGACCACGGTGCGGGCTTCCGACAGGCGGGCCGTCTTCGTGGGCGTCGAAGCCTATGAAGCGGCCGGCGGCATCGTCTTGCGCGACCTCTTCCAGTCCGACGACGGCGGCTGGCTGCAAGACCCGGCCCTGCTCGACCGCCTGGTGGCCGAGAAGCTCAAGGCCGCCGCCGACGAGATCGCAGGCGAAGGCTGGAAGTGGGTCGAGGCCGCCCTGAGCTTTCCCTACGGCCACGAGCACGGGCTTCGGGAGCTTGTCGGAACGGCGGTCGACCTGACTGACGAGGAGCGCGCCACCCGCGAGGGGCTGCGTGACGAGTATGACCGGCTCGAGGCCGAATATGCCGAAGCCGACGAGCTGCCTGACGAGATCGACGCGCGTCTCGGAGAGATCGAGCAGGCGCTCGACGCCTTCGAGCAGCGCCCGGCGATCTACGATCCGGCCAACATCGCCATCGCCGGCGTCTTCGTCAGCCTCGACGCCGACGGCTCGCTGTCGGTGGACCGCGGCTATGTCCGCCCCGAGGACGAGCGCCCAGTCGATCCCGATGGAGACGATACGACGGAGGCGGACGGCGACACCGGCCATTCGGCCACGCCCGCCGTTCAACGCGCCGTCGTCACCGTCGGCGGCCAGGCCGCGGAGCCGGAAGACGACGAGGAGGACGGCATCAAGCCGCTGCCCGAGCGCCTCGTCATCGAGCTGACCGCGCATCGCACGCTGGCGCTGCGCAACGCGCTCGCCGAGCATCCCGACGTCGCCATGACCATGCTGCTGCACAAGCTGGTCAGCGATACCTTCCGGCGACCCGCGCCGACGGGCTGCCTCGAGGCCAGCGTCCGCCACGTCTTCTTCTCCGCCCAACCGGAGGAGCTGAAGGACAGCGCGGCCGCGCACGAGATCGCCGAGCGGCACGGGCGCTGGGGCGATCACGTTCCAGCCGACGACCAGGCGCTGTGGGACTGGCTCACCGATCTCGATCCGGGCACGCGCCTCGATCTGCTCGCCCATTGCGTCAGCTTCGGCGTGAACGCGCTGTTCGAGCGGCCGAACCCCTACGGATCGGGCGTCAGCCAGCATGGGCTGGATGTCCGCCTCGCCCAGGCCGACCGGCTGGCGCGCGCCACTGGCCTCGACATGGTGGCGGCGGGCTGGCGGCCGACGGTCGGCAACTATCTCGGCCGCGTCACCAAGCCCCGCATCCTCGAAGCCGTCCGGGAGGGCGCCGGCGAACGGGCCGCCCAGCTCATCGACCATCTGAAGAAGGGCGACATGGCCAAGGAGGCCGAGCGCCTGCTGGCCGACACCGCCTGGCTGCCCGAGCCGCTGCGCCTGATCGATCCCCATGACGGGGAGGTCATCGAACCGGGCGCGGAGGCCGACGCCGACGACGAGGCCGCCTTGCCGGCCTTCCTCAGCGAGGACGGCGACGAGGATGCCGAAGAGATCGAGGACGAGGACGCCCTAACGATCGCGGCCGAATGACCCTCACGGCGGGGGAGCGGCGAGAGGTCGCTTCCCCGCATCTTCGCAAGGAGACCTTCCATGATTGAACCCGACCCGTCCGGCACGCGCCGCGTCGTCTTTCAGTATCTCGTGCCCGTCCACGTCGAGGTCGAAGACGGTCTCGTCGTTTGCGTCACCGTCATCGACGAAACGCCGGTGCGCGATCCAACCCTGGTCGAAGGCGATGCCGGCTATCTGCCGGAAGCCGTCGCCGCCGCCGACGATGGCCAGCCCTGGCCATCCTGGCGGTTCGGCTACTGACCCCTTCGATCATCCCTCAACCGAGCCCGGCCATCGCGCCGGGCTTTCTCGTTTCAGGAGCCTGTCATGGCCAACTATTTCACGCATTTCTCGTGCCTGCTCGACGTCGGCACGCCCGAGAACGCCGCCCGTGCGCTCGATCTCTACAATACGCTGTCCGCGGAAGGCGCGTCGGAGGAACCGCCCTCGGAGGGCTTCCTTCTGTCGATCGAGCCGCAATACGGCGGCACCGAACTCTGGATGCGCGACGACGTGACCGGCGATCCCGAGCGCCTCATCCAGTTCGTGAAGCGCTGCGCCGCCGAGTTCGGCCTCACCGGCAGATGGGGCTTCCAATACGCCAACACCTGCTCGCGGCCGCGTCTCGACGGGTTCGGCGGCGGCGCCCATGTCCTCGACCTCGCCACCGGCGAGACCGTGGACTGGATCTACACCGATGGCTGGCTTGCCCAGACCCTCTCCGGCGAGGGAGGCCCGCTATGAGCATCCCCTCCTATGCCCGGAGCAATTTCCAGACCCTGCTGCGCGCGGCGGGCGACGGCAATCTCGCCCTTATGGAATGCCTCGACGCGGTGACGGGCAGCCCGCGCTACGTCATCTGCGCCGTGGGGCGGGACAACGGCGACTACGTCTTCGCGCCCTTCGGCCATCTCGCCGACGGCAATCCCTACGACGCCTATCTGCCGCCCGATCCCGACGATCCCGAAGGCTTCGTGCGGCCCGAAACGGGAGAGGCGCCATGACCGACATCGACGCCATCTTCGCGGCGGATCGCCAGCATCCGCCGCATGAGCGGTCTCTGCCCTGGCTGGAGACCCGAGGCGGCCTCACCGTCGTCGTCGAGCCCAAGCCTCACTGGGCCAGCGACATGCGGGCGTTTCGATCCGAGGCGCGGGAATATTGCGCCTATGCCGACTGGACCGCGAACGGCGCTCGCGCGCGGTTCTTCGGCCATGTCGATACCTGCGGCGATGACCTGATCCGCAAGGCCCGCACGCTCGTCGCCTCCGAGATCGCGGACGGGCTCTGGATCTGATCCCCTCAAAAAGCGCCCCACCTCACGGTCGGGCGCTTTTTCCGTGCAGGCGCCTTGAGAGTGAGAGGGCCGCCGGGACGGGTTTGAGCCGGTGCGGTCGAGAGAGAGCGCCGCGCGGGCTCGCCCTTTCCCGCTCTCCAAGAGGTTCCCACCATGACCATGATTTCCGCATCGGCGGCGGCGACCGCCGCCGCGCCGCTTCCGCTCGGCTCGAATCCCGAACCCGCCGCCGCCATCCTCGCGGCCGCCGGCCAGCTCTTGCCTCATCTCGAACGCGGCGAGCGCGTCGCCGCCGCCGCCCTGCGTGCGGCGATGGAGACCGCCTTCGGCGCGTCGGACGCCACCGGAGCCTGGGACTGGAAGACGGCCTATGACGCCTGCGAGGCGGCGGCCGTCCTATTCCTCCGTAAACACGGACGTGCGCTTTTCCGCAAAGCCGGGTCTCCGGCGGCTCGCCTTTCCGCGGTGTCGAAAATCGCCAACCTGCTGCCGACGCATACGCGGCGTTCGGCGGAGAGCCAGACCTTCCAGCAGTTCTCGACGCCGATCCCGCTCGGCCTGGTCGCCGCCCACGCCGCGGCCATCACTCCGGCCGACCGGGTGCTCGAGCCGTCGGCGGGCACCGGCCTGCTCGCCATCCTCGCCGAAATCGCGGGCGGCGCGCTCGTTCTCAACGAGCTGGCCGACACCCGCGCCAATCTGCTGTCGCTTCTCTTCCCGGCCATCTCCGTCACTCGTTTCGACGCGGCGCAGATCGACGATCATCTCGATCCCGCCGTGATGCCCAGCGTCGTGCTGATGAATCCGCCCTTCTCGGTCATGGCCAATGTCGAGGGCCGCATGGCGGACGCCGCTTACCGCCATGTCGGCTCGGCCCTGGCGCGTCTGGCCCCCGGCGGCCGGCTCGTGGCGATCACCGGCGCCAGCTTCGCACCCGACAATCCGGCCTGGCGGGACGCCTTCATCCGGTTGCAGGCGCGCGGGCGCGTCGTCTTCTCCGCGGTCATCGACGGCCTCGTCTATGCCAAACACGGCACCACCATCGAGACGCGCCTGACCGTCATCGACAAGCGGCCCGCCGACGATCCCGTCGTGTTTCCGGCGACGCCCGGAATCGCGCCGGACGTCGCCACGCTGCTGGGCTGGATCGACGAGCAGGCGCCGAAACGGCTCGCCGTCGATCCCTCCGTCGTGGTCCCGGCCATCGCGTCTGCCACCCCTCGCAGCGTGCGCGGCTATATCAACCGCGCCGCCAAGGCTGTCCCGGCGACTGCACCGATGGCCGAACCGGAGGGCCTGCCGCTCGCCTACGAGACCCAGGACTGGCTCGCCGGCGAAGGCGGCCGTCTATCCGAGAGCATCTACGAGGAATACGGATTGCAGGCGATCCGTATCGCCGGCGCCCAGGGCCATCCGACCCGGCTGGTGCAGTCGGCCGCAATGGCTTCGGTCGCTCCGCCCAAGCCGAGCTATCGGCCAAGCCTGCCGCCCAACATCCATGAGCTGCTGTCGGACGCCCAGCTTGAGACCGTGATCTATGCGGGCGAAGCGCACGCGGACCATCTCGCCGGGTCGTGGACGGTGGACGCCACCTTCGACATCGTCACCGCCGCGCGCGAAGATGCGGAGAACGCCGCTCGCTTTCGGCGCGGCTTCATGATCGGCGACGGCACCGGCGTCGGCAAAGGCCGCCAGTCCGCGGCGATCATTCTCGACAACTGGCTCCAGGGCCGCCGCAAGGCGGTGTGGATCAGCAAGTCCGACAAGCTGATCGAGGACGCGCAGCGCGACTGGTCGGCGCTCGGCATGGAACGCCTGCTGGTCACGCCCCTGTCGCGCTTCCCGCAGGGGCGGCCGATCACGCTGCCGGAAGGCGTCCTGTTTACGACCTATGCCACGCTACGCTCCGATGACCGCGGCGAGAAGGTTTCGCGCGTCCGGCAGATCGTCGAATGGTTGGGCTCCGACTTCGACGGAGTCCTCATTTTCGACGAGGCGCACGCGATGCAGAACGCCGGTGGCGGCAAGGGAGAACGCGGCGACGTCGCCGCCTCGCAGCAGGGCCGCGCCGGCCTGCGCCTCCAGCACGCGCTGCCGAACGCCCGCGTCGTCTATGTCTCCGCGACCGGCGCCACCACGGTCCACAACCTCGCCTACGCCCAGCGGCTGGGCTTGTGGGGCGGCGAGGATTTTCCATTCTCGACAAGGGCCGAGTTCATCGAGGCGATCGAGGCCGGCGGCGTCGCGGCGATGGAGGTGCTGGCCCGCGACCTGCGCGCTCTCGGCCTCTACACCGCCCGTTCGCTCTCGTTCGACGGCGTGGAATACGAGCTGGTCGAACACGCGCTCAGCCCTGAGCAGATCCGCATCTACGACGCCTATGCCGGGGCCTTCGCCGTCATCCACAACAATCTGGATGCGGCGATGGAGGCCGCCAACATCACCGGCACGTCCGGCACGCTGAACCGGCAGGCCAAGTCCGCCGCCCGCTCGGCCTTCGAGAGCGCCAAGCAGCGCTTCTTCGGCCATCTGCTCACCAGCATGAAGACGCCGACCCTGATCCGGTCGATCAGCGGCGACCTGGAAGCCGGCCATGCCGCTGTCATCCAGATCGTCTCGACTGGCGAGGCGCTGATGGAACGCCGCCTGGCCGACCTGCCGACCGAGGAATGGAACGACGTTCGCGTCGACATCACGCCGAGGGAATATGTTCTCGACTACCTCGCCCATTCCTTCCCGGTGCAGCTCTACGAGCCCTTCACCGACAGCGAGGGCAACCTCTCGTCGCGGCCGGTCTATCGCGACGGCCAGCCCGTCGAAAGCCGCGAAGCCGTCGCGCGCCGCGACGAACTGATCGCGCAGCTCGCCTCGCTGCCGCCCGTGCCCGGCGCGCTCGACCAGATCGTCCAGCATTTCGGCACGGATCTGGTGGCCGAGGTGACGGGCCGCTCGCGGCGCATCGTCCGCAAGAGCACGCCTTCGGGCGGCGACCGACTCGTCGTCGAGAACCGCGCCGCAGCCGCCAATCTCGCCGAAACCCAGGCGTTCATGGACGACAGCAAACGCATCCTGATCTTCTCGGACGCCGGCGGCACCGGCCGCAGCTATCACGCCGAGCTTTCGGCGCGGAACACCCGGCTGCGCGTCCACTATCTACTCGAACCCGGCTGGAAAGCGGACGCCGCCATCCAGGGACTCGGCCGCACGCACCGGACCAACCAGGCGCAGCCGCCGCTGTTCCGGCCCATCGCCACGGACGTCAAGGCGGAGAAGCGCTTCCTCTCCACCATCGCCCGGCGGCTCGACACGCTGGGCGCCATCACCCGCGGCCAGCGCCAGACCGGCGGCCAGGGCCTGTTCCGCCCCGAGGACAATCTGGAAAGCCCCTACGCCCGCGATGCGCTCCGCCAGCTCTATCTCCTGCTGGTGCGCGGCAAGGTCGAAGGCTGCTCGCTCGAACGCTTCGAGTCCGCCACCGGCCTGAAGCTGGTGGACGCGAACGGCATCAAGGACGAACTGCCCCCGATCACCACCTTCCTAAATCGGCTGCTGGCCCTGACCATCGAGCTTCAGAGCATCCTGTTCACCGCCTTTGAGCAGCTTCTCACCGCCAAGATCGAGGGGGCCATAGCCGCTGGCATCTACGATGTCGGGCTGGAGACGCTGACGGCGGAAGGCTTCACCGTCACCGGCCGCCAGACCATCTATACGCATCCGGGCACGGGTGCCGAGACCCGGCTCCTCACCATCGCGCAGCGGACCCGAAACCGCCCGGTCACGCTGGACGACGCGCTCGCCCATCTCGGCGAATCCGGCGCCAGGCTGCTGGTCAACGAACGGTCGGGCCGCGCCGCGGTGCAGATCCCCGCCACCTCGGTCATGCTCGACGATGGCGAGATCGAACGCCGCGTCCGGCTGATCCGGCCGATGGAATCACACACCGTTCCGGTGAAGATGATGGGCGAGACCCATTGGACCGAGGCGGAACGGAACGACTTCGCCTCGGCCTGGAACGCCGAGGTCGCGGACGTGCCGGCTTTCTCCGACAGCACGATCCATATCGTCGTCGGCCTGTTGCTGCCGATCTGGAAGCGGCTGCCGAACGAGTCCACCCGCGTCTATCGGCTCCAGACCGACGAGGGCGACCGGATCGTCGGCCGCAAGGTCTCGCCCGCCTGGGCGGCCAATGCGACCACGACCGGCGCAGCCACGCTCGCGCCCGCCGACGCCTTCATGGCGCTGGTGGATGGCCGCACCATCCTCGATCTGGCCGAGGGGCTTCAGCTTCGCCGCGTCCGTGTGATGGGCGCCAACCGCATCGAACTGTCGGGCTTCACCGACACGATGCGCGAGCGGCTCACCGCCTACGGACTGTTCCACGAGATCATCTCCTGGAAGCTCAGGATGTTCGTGCCGACCGATAGCGCCGGTCCCGCAGTGCTGGAGCGCGTGCTGGGCCGCTATCCGGTCCAGCGCATCGGCGAACGCGAGGCGGCGTGATGACCCGTCTCGACGCTTCGGATCTGGCGCAGCGTCTCGGCCGGGAGGCCGAGGCGGTGTGCCGCCATTATCTCGACGCCGGCCATCGTCAGGGCAATTACTGGCAGGTCGGCGATGCGCGCAACACGCCCGGCCGCTCGATGTTCGTCCGGCTCAAGGAGACGGCGAAGGGGCCGGCGGGCAAATGGACCGACGCCGCCACCGGCGAGCATGGCGATCTGCTCGACGTGATCCGGGAGAGTTGCGGCCTCGCCGACTTCGCCGATGTCGTCGAGGAAGCCCGCAGCTTTCTCAGCCTGCCGCGTCCGAAACCCGCGCCGGCGACGAAGAAGCGACCGGGCACGCCTGCCCCGTCGGGCTCGGCCGAAGCGGCAAGGCGATTGTTCGCCATGTCGCAGCCGATCAGCGGCACCCCCGTAGAGACATATCTTCGCCATCGCGGCATTACGGCTTTGCACGGAACCGGAAACCTTCGCTTCCATCCACGCTGCTATTATCGGCCCGACGACCACGGCCCGACCGAAACCTGGCCGGCGATGATCGCCGCCGTCACCGATCTCAGGGGCGCGATCACCGGCGCGCATCGCACCTGGCTCGCCCCCGACGGCTCCGACAAGGCGCCGATCGAAACGCAGCGCAAGGCGATGGGCGATTTGCTCGGCCATGCCGTTCGCTTCGGGATCGCCGGCGAGGCGATGGCTGCGGGCGAAGGCATCGAAAGCGTCCTGTCGGCGCGTCAGACGATACCGCACATGGCGATGGCGGCGGCGCTGTCCGCAGCCCATCTGGCCGCCATCCTGTTCCCCGAGACGCTGCGCCGACTCTATATATTGCGCGACAACGACCCGGCAGGCGACGGCGCACGGGACAACCTGGTCGAACGGGCGAACGCGGCCGGAATCGAGGCCATCGTGCTCTCGCCGGTGTTGGAGGACTTCAACGAAGATCTCCGGCGCCTCGGGCTCGATGCGCTCCGCGCCAGCCTGCGGGTGCAGCTCGCGCCGCAGGACGTCGCCCGCTTCATGGCTCAGGCGGCTTAGCCGCCCGCGACGGACGTCACGGCTGCCGTCATCATGCCCGCAGGCTTGCGTCAACCATCGGAGAGGACCGCGCCTCGGCCTTCGAGAGGGCGATCGGCCCACAAACGGGCCAGGCCGACAATGGCGGCGGCCGACTATTTTCCGGCGCGGCCCTGCGGGCCGCTTTCCATCGCGAGACAAAATAGTCGGCCTTGGCCATCAAGGCCCTCGCTTTGCTCGGACTGCCAGCCCGTCCCGCCCGTGGGCTTCGTCGCCATGAAGGCCGCGACGGTCGCGGTCCAACCGACGGAGCATCCCATGAGCGAGCACGACGACTACGAACCCGAACACGCCGCATCCCCGACCGACCAGATTGCGCAGGAGCTTCAACTCTACGGCTACCGGCCCTCCGAAGACGAAGCCGATCCCAGGCCCGTGCCGGAAGACCGCATCATCGAAGGCGCCGTCGCCGACATCTTCGACGCCCTGATCTCGACCGTGGCAGATACGAGCCTCGATCCCGACCTCGACGATCTCCTCTGGTCCACCGTCAATACGTTCCACCGCGCCGTCGAGCGGGCCGACCGCAAACTCGACGACAACGAGCAGGCGCAGAAGCGGCTCCAGCGCGAACAGGATGGCTCGGAGGTCAAATCCGTCCAGCTCGAACGCCTGATCGACCTTGGGCAATCGCTGATCGAACGGCGCGACAGCCTAGAAGTCTTCCGCGACAGCGCCGCCGACCACTATCTTCGCGCCACCGGCTCACCCTGGTCTCAGCGCACCGGCTCGCGCGTCAACCATCGCCGCCTCACCGCCGCGATGATCGACAGCCGCGACTTCCTTGCCGCCAAGCGCCGCAGCGAAACCGAAGTGCTCGTGCCCGCAGGCCCGAAGATCGCCTTCTCCGGCGGCGACACCACCGATCACAAGCCGATCTGGGCCAAGCTCGACCAGGTCCACGCCAAGCACCCCGACATGGTGCTGATGCACGGCGGCTCCCCGAAAGGCGCCGAGAAGATCGCCGCGCGTTGGGCGGAAACCCGCAAGGTGCCGCAGGTCGCCTTCAGACCCGACTGGACGAAACACGCCAAGGCTGCACCGTTCAAGCGCAACGACGCCATGCTGGCGGTCATGCCGATCGGCATCCTCATCTTCCCCGGCACCGGCATCCAGGACAATCTCGCCGACAAGGCCCGCAAGCTCGGCATCCCGGTCTATCGGTTCGGAACCGGCGGCGCGTGAGCGCCGCCGTCTCCACGGCAGGACACCGGCTCCTGCCGCAGAGCACCACTCCCCGCTTCTTTGCGCTGATCCTCGGTCAGACTGATCGCCTGACGCCATCAACCCGTGAAGGGTCGGCTACGCCTTGCGTGCCGCCGCTCCGGCTCCGCCTGCGCGGTGATTGCAGCTCTCAGTCCGACACGTCGGGCGCCTGTCAGCGGGGGTGGTCCTCCGCTCGAAACAGGAGCCGGATCGATGTCCTTCAACGACGCCCACGCCTTCGCCTTCAGCCTCGCCACCAGCCTGATGGCGGTCATCGTCATCTTCCGCGCCGGCGACGGCACGCTCTCGGTCACGCCCGCCAGCGAATATGACGGCGACCTCTCGCAGATCGTCCGCGAAATCGACCCCTTCGCTCCATGAAGGGGCGAAGATCATCGCCCACGGGGCTGAAACCTTGTCGGTTTCGGCTCCCGTCCGCGTCGATATTTTGCTATGATCCCCGACGCGCCGTGGTGGTGGTGGAAGGCGCGACCGTCAGAATCGTTCTTTCGGAGACACCGCCATGATCCTTCTCGGCATCATCCTTTCCATCGCGGCCATCGGCTTCTTCTGCTGGCTTCTGTTCACGCTCGCCGTCTTCGCGCTGCCCTTCTTCGCTGGCCTCACCACCGGCGGTTGGGCCTATCACACGGGCGCGGGCTGGATGGGCGCGATCCTGATCGGCGTGGTCGCGGCCGGGCTGACGCTCGGCCTTGGCCAGATCCTGCTCGGGATTGTTCGCCCGCTCTGGGCTCGGCTGCTGATCGCGCTCGCCTTTGTCGCGCCCGCTGCCCTCGCCGGCTACCACGCCACGCACGGCATCGTGAAGCACACCATGCCGTCGGAAACCTGGCAGTTGGTGTTTTCCGTCATCGGTGCGGTCGCAGTCGGCGTCACCGCGTTCGCGCGCGTTACGGGCATGGCGGCCGCTGGCCCGGTCGGCCGGAGCCCCGCCGGAGCCTGACCATTCCGCAGCCGGTATCGGCGGGACAATAGGGGCGACACCACGCCGTCCGTGTCGGCTTGAGGGGGCGGCGATGCGGGCGACGAACCCGGATCACGCTGATGGCCGCAGCGCGGGTCATCCCATCGGAAGCGCCCGAACCGAACGCCGGTCGCGGCGCAGCCGACCGACACGGAAGGGCGGAGGGTTTCCGCCCGCGGCAGGCCCGGACAACGCAGGACCGCAAGGCCCGCCGCCAAGAGGGGCGATGCGCCGGCGAACATCCGGCAGGTCTTGGCGCCGGTTTCGAGAGAGCCGCCATCCTCTCCGCTTCTTCCCGTCACCAGCCCGCTCCAAACGGCCTCTTCAATGGCTTGATCTGGCCGAAGGCCGGCTGCGCCTCGATCGCCTATGGCGCAACAGCGGCGTCACAACTTTCTTCCCCTGCCGGCTTCGCCGTCATTCCTCGCGAGACAAGAAAGCTCCTCCTTTGCTGTCAGGCCCCTGCGGGGTGCGCCGTCGATCGCCTCCGGCCTGTCGATCGCCATCGAGGCCGCAATGGTGCGGGCTCGATAACGGAAACGGAGATTTGAAATGGCGACCATCGGCACCTTCAAGAAGACCGGCAACGAGTTCACCGGCGAAATCGTCACCCTCAGCGTCCAGGCCAAGGGCGTGCGCATCGTCCCCGACCAGCGCGCCACCGGCGAAAACGCCCCCAGCCACCGGGTTCTGGTCGGCCGCGTCGAGATCGGCGCCGCCTGGTCCAAGCGCTCCAACGAGGGCCGCGACTATCTGGGCCTCAAGCTCGACGATCCGAGCTTCAACGCCCCCATCTACGCCAACCTCTTCGACGACGAGGACGGCGACGGCTACTCGCTGATCTGGTCCCGCCCGAACCGCCGGGCGGACTGACCCACCAGCAAGGCCCCGGCCGACAGGCCGGGGCCTTTGCCTTGCCCGCGCGCGAATCGGTGACGCCGCCGAAGACCGGAGGAGACGGGCGACCAGGTTTCCAGCAGCCCCCGCGACGCCAAGAACGACTAAAATAGTCGTAGTTCTGGCAAGTAGTTATTGGCCGGTGGGAGGTGGTCATTCATGATCACCGCCCGACAATCACGGGCCGCACGCGCGTTGCTGGGATGGACACAGGAGACGCTCGCTGACGAGGCCCGGACATCGCTGACCGCGCTCAAGCGTCTCGAATCCGAAAACGACCTCGAGGTGTATGAGTCGACGCGCGATCTCGTTCGCCGGGCGCTGGAGGCCGCGGGGATCGTCCTGCTCTCGACCGACAAGGGCGAAGGCGTGCTGTTGCTTCACGACCGCAAAGACTTGCCGCCGAGGCGTTAAGCGCCCGCCATTTGTTCAGGCGGCGCACAGAATTTCCCACGATGCTGTTAACGAACCTCGGATGAGCGATTATAGTCGCTCTATGGGACAGCTAACGCCCTCATTCCTCGACGAGCCGCCGGTCAGCCAGTCGCTCACGGCCTACGACCGTGAGCACATGGCTCTCTACATGCGTCTGATCGACTCAGCCCGCGACGGCGCCGCCTGGCAGGAAGCCGTCCAGGCCATCTTCGGCCTCGATCCCGCGCACGACCCAGAGCGTTGCCGCCATGTTCACGACTCGCACCTGGCGCGGGCGCGCTGGATGACGGAACAGGGCTACCGCGAGTTGACCCGCCCTCGGCACTGACCCGCCGCGATGCCGACTTGGCATCGCGCTTTGCCCACCGCCGAGCTTCCATCGGGCGGCCCTGTCGAGAATCCTTTCTTCCTCCACAATCACTTACGCAAAGGGAGGATCGCGATGACACCCAATGCAGCAGGCTGGCGCTCCTCCGCCGCCTATGAGCACATCGCCGAGATGAGCCCGTCCGATCTCGCCTGGGAGTGGCTCCGGCGCAACGACGCCTATGTTGAAGACTACCGGGAGCTGAGCGAGGGAAAGACCGACATCCAGACGCTGACCGACAAGATCCGGCGCCGATGGGGGTTGCGATTTCCCCGCGGACCCGCAGGCCCCGCCATCTGAAGCCCGCATCGTCTGGCTGCCCGCGAACGATACGAGCGCCATCTTTCTGGGGCCGGCCCCTGCGGGTCTCGCCGAGGACACCGATCCGCAACCGACCTTCGATGCCGCCTACCGCATCGGAGACCATGACGAAGACATCCTTCTCTACGATCTCGGTGACGGCCAAAGTGTCCAGCTCGTCATCGAGACGGCCACGCCGGTCGACCGACCCCTTGCCGCCATCATTCCTTTGGGTCGGGAGGGATTCGATCGTGTCCGATCCCTTTGCCGTCTGCTGGCCACCCTTCACGGCCGGGCCATCCCGCCGGATACCCGGCTGACGGCACAACATCGCCTGCGATTGCGCCGGATGCTGCAATGCTTCGACGGCTATCGCGATGGCGCGACCCAGCGGGAAATCGCGCAGGTCATCTTCCACATCGCCCGACTCGACCGCCAGGCGTGGCAGGACGCCTCCGCCCGCCACGCCATCAAAACCCTGCTGCGGGACGCGCGCGCCATGATCGCCGGCGGCTATCGCGCCTTACTGCGACACCGCCGGCCGGACTGATCGCGCCGACGCGATAGCCGGTGGGCGATTTTAGCCCCCCCCAACTTCGCCCTGCATCGCGCCGGTCCTGCTTCGCCATCGTGGCCTTCGCTCGCCGCTGATCTCCAGCGGCCTTCACGAAGCTCACGGAGGCCCCATCCATGCGACCCGATCTCGCCGTTCTCCCGCCGCGCTTCCTGCGCACCAAGGAAGCCGCCGCGTTTCTTAGCCTGTCCGCCCGGACCCTCGAAAAGCATCGGACCTACGGCACCGGCCCGGCCTATCGCAAGCTCGGCGGCCGCGTCGTCTATGCCGTCGACGATCTCGAAGCCTGGGCCGCGCGCGGCGCCGTCACCTCGACCTCCGATCCGCGCGGTTCGATCCTTCCCGCGAGGCGTCACACGCCGGCGCCGCTGGCCCAGGCCGCCCGGCGCCCACGCTGACCGCCGACGAACCCCCGAATGGCGGCGCGGCGGCAATCCCGTTCGGAGCGCGAACAGCTCGACCTGTTTCGGGCGCTCCCTGGCGAGTTCGCTGCCCGAGATGCGCAGGATCTCATGGCCTATCCCTTCTTCTCCCTCTCCAAGTCCCATCGCACCGCGCCGATCGACTTCTGCGCCGGGGGCGTGTCGATCCGCGTCGAGGCCGTGCCCGATCATGGCATGGCGACCATCTGGGACGCCGACATCCTGATCTGGGCGGCGAGCCAGATCGTCGAGGCGCGCGACGCGGGCCTGCGCACCTCGCGCCTGCTGGTCGCCACCCCCTATGAAATCCTCAGATTCATCGGCCGCGGCACGTCCTTGCGCGACTATCAGCGTCTCAAGGCCGCGCTCGACCGGCTGCAATCGACGACGATCTGCACCTCGATCCGTCAGCCCGCCGAGGGCCGGCGACATCGCTTCTCCTGGATCAACGAGTGGAAGGAGCGCACCGACCGGAACGGCAAGCCCGATGGGATCGAGCTGATCCTGCCCGACTGGTTCTACCAGGCCGTCCTCGACGACGCGCTCGTGCTGACGATCGACCGCGCCTATTTCGGCCTGACGGGCGGTCTCGACCGCTGGCTCTATCGAATTGTCCGCAAGCACGGCGGCCGCCAGCGCAACGGCTGGCGTTTCGACTTCCGCCACCTCCACCAGAAATCAGGCGCGCTCTCCCCCTTCAAGCGCTTCGCCTTCGAGCTGCGCGACATCATCCGGCGCCAGCCGCTCCCCGGCTACACGCTGTTCCTCGAGATCGAGGGCGGCGGCCGCACGCTGCTCGCCTTCGAGCCACAGCCCACCTGTGGAAAAGCTGTGGATGGCGTCGTGCCATCGGGAACCCGAGGGCGCGTGCCATCAGGAACCAGACCCTCGTGCCAACGGGAACCGAAACCGGCCCTAACCCACGGTACGAAAAGCGAAAATCGCACCCTTAACTTAGAGTCTAACAAAGACTCTAACCTTGAAGAGCGCGCCCGTGAGGTGGAAAACCTCGTCCGGCAGGCCACGAAGGCCCTCAGCGTCGCCGGCAAACGGCGCCCCGAAGCCGCCGACACGCATCCCCTCCCGCAGCTCCCTTTCACTCCCGTTCCGGGAGGACGGCGATGATCGTCGCGCTCCTCAATCAGAAGGGCGGCGTCGGCAAGACGACGCTGGCGCTGAACCTCGCGGGCGTTTGGGCGAGCCAGGGCAAGCGCGTCACCCTGATTGACGCGGACCCGCAAGGCTCGGCGCTGGACTGGTCGCAGCAACGCAGCCGTGAGGGCCTGGCTCGCTCCTTCGGCGTCGTCGGCCTCGCCCGCGATACGCTGCACCGGGAAGCGCCGGAACTGGCCCGTGACGCCGACATGATCGTGATCGACGGGCCGCCCCGCGTCGCCAGCCTGATGCGTTCGGCGCTGCTCGCCGCCGACCTGGTGCTGATCCCGGTGCAGCCATCGCCCCTCGACGGCTGGGCCTCCGCCGAGATGCTGGCGCTCATCGGCGAGGCGCGCATCTACCGGCCGGAGCTGGTCGCGCGCTTCGTGCTCAATCGTTGCGGCGCGCGCACCGTGCTCGCCCGCGAGACGGCCGCGACCCTGGCCGATCACGATCCTCCCGTCCTCGCCGCCACCGTCGGCCAGCGCGTCGCCTTCGCGGCTGCCGCGCAGTCCGGCCAGCTCGTCTCCGAACTGGACGACGGCACGCCCGCCGCGCGCGAGATCGCGGCGCTGGCGGACGCGATCGAGTGCTTGAGCATCGGGAGGGCGGCGCGATGAACGGGCGCTCGTCCCGCAATGGCTTCGCCTCCCGGCCCGCCGATCCCGAGCGCTGGGTCAAGGCGGCCGACAACCCGCCGCGCGATGCCGGCGCCGGCGGCTACACCGCCCGGCTGACCATCGACGTGACGCCGGCGCTGCGCGGCCGGATCAAGATCGCCGCGTTCGCTCGCGGCGTCACGGTCGCCGACATGCTGCGCGAGCTGCTCGCGCGCGAATTTCCCCCGACCGCCGAAGGAGACCCATCATGACCGACGCCGCGGTTTCCCGCGCCCAGGGCGGCCCCTTGCCGCGCGCGCATCTCGCCGACAGTCTCACCCATGTCGAGCTGACGCATGTCGAGAAGCGGATCGAGAACTGGATCAGGTTCGGCCACGAAGCCCATGAACAGGTGCTCGACCGCCGCCGCCGCGTCTTCTCTTTCCGGCCGGGCAGCCTCTTCGCCTTCGTGCGTTGGGCCGCCAACGACTTCGGCACGATCACCTCGCGCATCGACATCGTGCGCGCCGTCGCGCCAGGCGAAGCCTACCAGACGCTGCCCTTCGTGCGCCCCGGCGGCGACATCCTGCTGAAGATCGAGGGCTGGCCCAAGGTCGAACAGGTGCTTCGCCACATCGACGCCGTGGAGGCCCTCGGCATCGACGCCTGCGACGTGGCCCCCGATCACTGGCGTCATGTCGGCAACCGGATCGGCGCGGGCCATGAGCCGCGCGCCTACACGCTGGAGCGCCATGCGGCAGGGCTCATGCGGCGGGAGATCGGGCTATGACCCGCTTCGGCTATGTCATGACGACCTATGCCGTGACGATGGGCGTCGCCATCGCCGCCTTCGTCCCGATCGCACCGCGCCTCGTCTGGAACGCCTCGGCCAGCGCGCCGATCGGCCTCTATGACCTCGCCCCGCCGCACCCTCTGACGGTTGGCGATCTGGTCGCCGCCCTCCCGGACAAGCCGCTCTCCGACTTCATCGTCGGGCGCGGCTATATCGGCCGCAACGTGCCGCTGATGAAGCGCGTCATGGGCCTTCCCGGCCAGCAGGTCTGCCGCACCGGGGACGTCGTGACCGTCGACGCCGTGCCGCTTGGACGGGCGCTCGACCGCGACCGGCTCGGCCGTCCGCTGCCGGTCTGGCAAGGCTGCCGGCGCATCGGCGATGGGCAGGTTTTCCTGATGAACCCCGATGTCCGCGACAGCCTGGACGGCCGTTATTTCGGCCCGCTTCCGGCGCGCACCGTCATCGGCAAGGCGAGCCCACTCTACACCGACGAGGACGGCGATGGCCGCTTCGTCTGGCGCGCGACGACGCGCTGACCGCTTCCCGTCGTCGGGAGCGGTGCCCGCCGACGGCTTTCCAACACCACCGCCATGGAGACCATCATGTCGCAGATCGGCACCTTCACCCGTCAGCAGTCCGGCTTTGTCGGGCGCGTCCACACCCTCACGCTCTACTGCGAAGTCACTGTCGTCCCCGCCGAGTCGTCGGATACGGAGAACGCCCCGGACTATCGCCTCCATCAAGGAAATGACGATGGCCCGGAGATCGGCGCGGGCTGGAAGCGCACCGGCGAGCGCGCCGGCGAATACATTGCTTTCCTGATCGACGATCCGGCCTTGCCGCAGCCGATCCGCGCCAATCTGTTCCGCGACGACGACGCGGGCAGCGCCTGGTCGCTGCACTGGAGCCGTCCGCAGAAGCGTGACGGAAAGGACTGACGCGATGCGGCGGACCTCACTCTTTCTCCTTGTCGGCCTGACGTGCGGTTGCGGGCTCGCGGTCCCGGTCTTGGCGCAGCCGTCGAGCATCGCCGCTTCGCCCGCCCGCGATCCTTTCGGCGAACTCATCGCAGAGGCGGCGCAGCGCTTCGCGCTTCCCGCGGCATGGATACGCGCGGTGATGAAGGCCGAGAGCAATGGCGATCCCCGCGCGGTCTCGCCCAAGGGCGCAATGGGCCTGATGCAGATCATGCCGGCGACATGGGCGGGTTTGCGTAATCGCTACCGCCTTGGCGCCGATCCTCACGATCTGCGCGACAACATCATCGCGGGTGCGGCCTATATCCGCGAGCTGTATGACCGCTATGGCTCGCCCGGCTGGATCGCGGCCTATAACGCCGGTCCTGGACGTTACGAGGACTGGCTGAAGGGCCGTCCTCTGCCGGCCGAAACACGCGCCTATGTCGCCACCGTCGCGCCGTCACTCGGCGATGGCGACGCATCCGCACCGATCCTGATCGCCACGGCCGACCCGCTCGCCTGGACCCGCGCGCCGCTGTTCGTCGCACCGTCGGCGCGCGCAACGGCGGCCGGTCCTTCGCCGGCCGAACGCACCTCCAATGACGCTGACACGACGCCGGGCGTGCGCGATGTTTCCGCCATCGCGCCGCAGTCCGGCGGTCTGTTCGTCGCACGGGCGGACACGGAACGACAGCCATGAGGCTCGCAATCGTGTCCGCCCGGCGGGAGGTTCCGGTGTGCAGGGGATGGGGCTGGCGACGGTCTCATCCCCCGGCAGAAGGGGCGAAACAGGCAGGAAGGCGGGAGGGCAAGATTAAAGCGGACGGCACCCTATGGGTCCGATCCGGGGGCCAAGCCCTTGTCTGCACACTGTTTGGGGCGGCACCATCGCCAGGCCGGCAGGGTGCCGCGAGTTCCGGTAAAGCGAGCATTTTCAGCCTTTGTCGCGGCACTCCTGCCCAAGATCGGCAGCTTCGTGCGGATCGCCGACCGTGAGCGACGACGACGATAGCTTTCGGCCGAGGCCCGGCCGCATCCGCTCCAAGGGCGCGAAGGCCGGTCAGACCAGGAGCTTCCTCAGTAAGGTTCGGAAGATCGCCCGACATCAGCAGGCCGGACCAGGCCGAAGGTCCTCCGCCAAGGGTGGAGGTCCCGGCCGGTCGGCGAATGGCCTGAGCGTCGTCGCGTCCGGCCGCGGCGTGCAGCGCGGGCGCGGCGCATCCTTCGTGCGTGCACGCAACCTGTCGAATGGCTGGAGTCATCGCCAGTCCGGCAGTCGGCGGGTGATCGTCAAATCCCGGTCGGTTCGCGCCCCAGGCCGCAGCGGCAAGGCCGCCGCCCATCTGCGCTACATCCAGCGCGACGGCACGGCCCGCGACGGCGAGCGGGGCCGGCTCTATTCGGCGACTGAGGATCGCGCCGATGGCGACAGGTTCCTCGATCGCGGCAAGGACGATCGCCACCAGTTCCGGTTCATCGTCTCGCCGGAAGACGCCGCCGATCTCGCCGACCTGACCGGCTACACCCGCGACCTGATGGCCCAGGTCGAAACCGACCTTGGCACGAAGCTCGACTGGGTCGCCGTCAATCACCACAACACCGGCCACCCGCATGTCCATGTCATCGTCAACGGCCGCGACGCCTTGGGCGAGGATCTCGTCATCAATGGCGACTATCTCGCCAACGGCATCCGCGAGCGGGCAAGCGAACGGGCGACGCTCGAACTCGGCCCCGTCACCGAGATCGAGCAGCGCCGCAAGCTCATGGCCGAAATCGACCAGGACCGGCTTACCCGCATCGACCGGGCGATGATCGCCGAAGCCGAGGATCGCTTCATCGACCTGCGTCCCGAGCCGGACGACCTGCGCGGCCAGGCCGACCGGACGCTGCGGTTGCGCCGTCTTGGCAAGCTCGGCGACATGGAGCTTGCCACCGAACATGCGCCCGGCGTCTGGGAATTGAGCGACCGGCTGGAACCGACGTTGCGCGAGCTGGGCGAGCGCGGCGACATCATCCGCACCATGCAGCAGGCGTTGCGGGCCGAAGGCGCCGAGCGCGATCCGATGACGTTCCAGATTCACGACGCCGCGCCGGCCGCGCCGATCGTCGGCCGCGTCATCGACAAGCATTTGTCCGACGAGTTGGGCGAGACCCTGACTCTGGTGGTCGATGGCGTCGACGGACGCACGCACCATATCTCCGGCATCGACCCAACCCGCGTCGAGGACGCGCGCATCGGCAGCGTCATCGAGATCGGGCCGCCGGACAGCACCGGCCGCCCGTCCGATCGCGCCATCGCCGGCCTAGCCGAGGACGGCATCTATCGGCCGAGCCGCCATCTGGAGCAGGCGCGGTTCGACGGCCATGTGCCGAACGGCGACTATGAGGGCTTCGTCGACGCCCATGTCCGGCGGCTCGAAGCGTTGCGCCGCGCCGGAATCGCCGAGCGCATCGACGCCGACCAGTGGCGCATACCCTCCGACTTCGAGGCGCGAGCCGCCGCTCATGACGCCGGGCGGAACGGCCGCGCCAATATCCGCATCCTCTCGACCTTCGATCTGGAGCGCCAGATCGGATCGGACGGCGCGACCTGGCTGGACCGGCGGCTTGTCAGCACGGATACCTCCGACCTGTCGCCGGCCGGCTTCGGCGCACAGGTGCGCGAGGCGATGGATCGCCGCCGCGACCACCATGTCGATCAGGGCGACGCCGCCCGTCAGCCGGACGGGCGCATCGCCTACCGGCGCAACCTGATCGCCACGCTTCGGGAACGTGAGGTCGCCCGCGCCGGTGAGGAGCTGGCGGCGAAGAAGTCGCTGCCGTTCCGCATGGCCGCCGACGGCGAGACCGTGACTGGCGCCTTCACCGGAACCGCGCAGCTATCGAGCGGCAAGTTCGCCATCGTCGAGAAGTCCCATGAGTTCACCCTCGTTCCGTGGCGGCCTGTCATCGACCGCCAGCTCGGCCGCGAAGTCATGGGCGTCGTCCAGGGCGGGTCGGTATCGTGGCAGTTGGGCCGGCAAAGGGGGCTGGGCATTTGAGGCAAGCTGTCTCCACCCCGACCGGAGCCTGGATGGCCGCCTTCAGGGCCAGGGCGGCGGTAAGCGCGGCGACGCGACACGGACCATCCGTTTTGTCATCCATGGCATCCGAAACCTCGACGCTTCGGATTTTCTATTGCTTCTCGCCAAAGCGGATACTCTCTGATCGGCTCCATCTCTTTTGCCGGCCGGAGCCTTTATGTCTGGAACCCGTGTCCTTTGGGGACAAGTCGCCATCGTCCTGTCCATCGTGCTCACCGCCATCTGGTGTGCGACGGAATGGACGGCGTGGCGTCTCGGCTTTCAGGCGCAGCTCGGACAGCCGTGGTTCGAGGTGGCGGGCTGGCCGTTCTATTACCCGCCGATCTTCTTCTGGTGGTGGTATTGCTACGACGCCTATGCGCCGTCGATCTTCATCGAGGGCGCCTATATCGCGGCCTCGGGCGGGTTCATCTCGATCGCCGTCGCCATCACCCTGTCGGTGCTCCGGGCGCGGGACGAGAAGGACGTCGTCACCTATGGTTCGGCACGCTGGGCCGAGCCGGCGGAGATCCGGGCCGCCGGACTGCTCGGCGCGGACGGCGTGATCCTCGGCCGCTACGACCGCGACTATCTCCGACACGATGGCCCGGAGCATGTCTTGTGCTTCGCGCCGACCCGATCGGGCAAAGGCGTCGGCCTCGTGGTGCCCACGCTGCTGACCTGGCCGGGCAGCACGATCATCCACGACATCAAGGGCGAAAATTGGGGCCTAACCGCCGGCTTCCGGTCCCGGCATGGCCGCGTGCTGCTGTTCGATCCCACTGACCCGGCGTCGTCGGCCTACAATCCGCTGCTCGAGGTGCGGCGCGGCGACAAGGAAGTCCGCGACGTGCAGAACATCGCCGACATTCTCGTCGACCCCGAAGGCGCGCTCGAGAAGCGCAACCATTGGGAAAAAACCAGCCATTCGCTGCTGGTCGGCGCGATCCTCCATGTTCTCTACGCGGAACCCGACAAGACGCTCGCCGGCGTCGCCAACTTCCTTTCCGATCCGAAGCGTCCCGTCGAGGCGACGCTGCGCGCCATGATGAACACGCCGCATCTGGGCGAAGCCGGCGTCCATCCCGTCATCGCGTCATCGGCCCGCGAACTGCTGAACAAGAGCGACAACGAACGCTCTGGCGTGCTTTCGACCGCCATGTCCTTCCTCGGCCTCTACCGCGATCCCGTCGTGGCGAAGGTGACGGCGCGCTGCGATTGGCGCATCGCCGATCTCGTTGCGGGAGACAGACCCGTCAGCCTCTATCTCGTCGTCCCGCCGAGCGACATCAACCGCACCAAACCTCTGATCCGCCTGCTGCTCAATCAGGTCGGGCGGCGGTTGACCGAAGACCTGAAGACCTCGGCCAATCGTCATCGGCTGCTGTTGATGCTGGACGAGTTTCCGGCGCTCGGCCGGCTCGATTTCTTCGAGTCCGCCCTGGCCTTCATGGCGGGCTACGGCATCAAGTCCTTCCTGATCGCGCAGAGCCTCAACCAGATCGAAAAGGCGTATGGCGCGAACAATAGCGTGCTCGACAACTGCCATGTGCGCGTCGCCTTCGCCACCAATGACGAGCGCACCGCCAAGCGAGTGTCGGACGCGCTCGGCACCGCGACCGAGATGCGCGATTCCACCAACTATGCCGGCCACCGGCTTTCGCCCTGGCTGGGGCATCTGATGGTGTCGCGGCAGGAGACGGCCCGGCCGTTGCTCACCCCCGGCGAGGTGATGCAGCTCCCGCCCGCCGATGAATTGCTCCTGGTCGCGGGCGTGCCTCCGGTGCGCGCGAAGAAGGCCCGCTACTACGAGGATGCGCGGTTCCGCGAACGTATCCTGCCGCCGCCGAAACCCGCAGGCGCGAAAGCGTCGGCGAAGCCCCCCGCCGACGATTGGTCCGCCTTGGCGATCCCGGCCGCATCCGCAGGCGCGACGCCGGGGAGCGCAGCCGGCATGACCGCCGATCCCGCCAACGCCGGCATCCGCCGCGAGCCGGAATTGCCAGAACATGAGGAAATCGCGCCGCCCGAGCGCCCGGCGCTCGGAGAGTTCGACCTGCTCGACGACGAACCGGACCTCGATGCCGCCAAGGCCCGCAATCTCCGCCTGCGAGCCGGGTCCATCGCCCGGCAGGCGACGATGGACCCGGCCGATGGCGTCGAGTTGTGAGGTGACTGGCCATGCAGACCAAGACCCGCATGAACGTCTATTTCGAGCCGGAGCTTCTGAAAAAGGTCGAGGCGCTGGCGCTCCGGCGCCGCGTCTCCAAATCCGCCGTCATCGAAGCCGCCGTCGCCTCCTTCCTGTCGGCTGACGCATCGGAGCGATTGGAGGCCGTCTTCGCGCACCGCATGGACCGGCTTGGCCGCCAGATCGATGGCATGGACGAAGACCTGGCCATTCTCGGCGAGACGCTGTCGCTGTTCATCCGCTTCTGGCTGACCATCACCCCGCCATTGTCCGACAGCGCGCAGGCGTCGGCGCGGGCCAAGGGCGTGGAGCGGTTCGAGAGCTTCCTGCAAACTCTCGGCCGGAAACTGGCGACCGGGGATCGCTTCCTCAGAGACCTGTCGCGCGACATCGACTCACAACGCAGCAAAACCGCCGACCCGGAGTAAGGGACGCCGATGAGGTCGGCGAGATTTTACTCAACACCGCCGTTCTCCTGTATTTGCGCGCTACGCTACTACTCTCGCAAATCCTTGTTGAGCCGGCCTGATTTCTGGCTCTTTTAATCATCCCCGTCCGGGGACCGTCTGATCTCTCCCCGGCTGGATCGGGGATCGGATGGCGATTTCACAGAACAATTCGGAAGGACTGGCGCGCGGGGCGCGGATGCTGCGTACCGCGCTCGGCCCCGCCATCGCCCGCTTCATGGAAGACGCCTCCGTCGTCGAGGTGATGCTCAATCCCGACGGGCGCATCTGGATCGACCGGCTCTCGGAAGGGCTGGCCGACACGGGTGAGCGCCTCTCGCCCGCCGATGGCGAGCGCATCGTGCGCCTGGTCGCGCACCATGTTGGCGCCGAAGTCCATGCCGGCAGCCCGCGCGTCTCGGCCGAGTTGCCCGAGACGGGGGAGCGGTTCGAGGGCCTGCTGCCGCCCGTGGTGGCGGCCCCGGCCTTCGCCATCAGGAAGCCCGCCGTCGCCGTGTTCGGCCTCGACGACTATGTGAGCGCCGGGATCATGTCCGCCGCGCAGGCCGAGGCGCTGCGCCAGGGCGTCGCCGCCCGCGCCAACATCCTCGTCGCGGGCGGCACCTCGACCGGCAAGACGACGCTCACCAATGCGCTGCTCGCCGAAATGGCGAAGACCGCCGATCGCGTCGTCATCATCGAGGACACGCGCGAGCTGCAATGCGCTGCGCCCAACCTCGTCGCCATGCGGACGAAGGATGGCGTCGCCTCGCTCTCCGATCTCGTCCGCTCCTCGCTTCGCCTGCGCCCCGACCGCATCCCGATCGGCGAGGTGCGCGGCGCCGAAGCGCTCGATCTCCTCAAAGCCTGGGGCACCGGCCATCCCGGCGGCGTCGGCACGATCCACGCCGGCAGCGCCATCGGCGCGCTGCGGCGCATGGAACAGCTCATCCAGGAAGCCGTCGTCACCGTCCCGCGCGCGCTGATCGCCGAGACGATCGACCTCGTGGCCGTGCTCTCGGGCCGCGGCCCCGCACGCCGTCTCTCCGAACTCGTCCGCGTCGAGGGCCTCGGCCCAGACGGCGATTACCGCGTCGCGCCTGCCGTCAGCCCCCCCGCCTGCGCGAACGGCGGCCCCGCGCCCTCTCTCATCCCCGCCAGCCCCGAAGGAGAAGCCCTGTGATCCAACGCCTGCACCAAATCCGTCCACGCCTCGTCGCGGCGCTATCCATCGCCACGCTCTCCGTGGTGATGGCGGCTCCCGCCCACGCCTCCGGCTCGTCGATGCCGTGGGAAGCGCCGCTGCAATCCATCCTGGAGTCGATCGAAGGTCCGGTCGCCAAGATCATCGCGGTCATCATCATTATCATGACCGGCCTGACGCTGGCCTTCGGCGACACGTCCGGCGGCTTTCGCCGCCTGATCCAGATCGTGTTCGGCCTGTCGATCGCCTTCGCCGCCTCGAGCTTCTTCCTGTCGTTCTTCTCCTTCGGCGGCGGAGCGCTGGTCTGATGCTGGGCGCGGCCGACGACGTGCCGGGCTTCACCGTGCCGGTTCACCGGGCGCTGTGCGAGCCGATCCTGCTCGGCGGCGCTCCGCGCGCCATCGCCATCATGAACGGCACGCTGGCCGGCGCGCTCGGCCTGGGTCTGCGCCTCTGGCTGGCCGGCATCGTGATCTGGGCCATCGGCCATGTCGCGGCGGTGTGGGCGGCCAAGCGCGACCCGCTGTTCGTCGACGTCGGCCGCCGTCACCTGCGCATCCCCGCGCACCTCACGGTCTGAGCGGGAGAGCGACGATGATGAATCTCGCCGAATATCGCGACAAGAACACCCGGCTTGCCGACTTCCTGCCTTGGGCGGCGCTGGTCGGCACGGGCGTCGTGCTCAACAAGGACGGGAGCTTCCAGCGCACGGCGCGCTTTCGCGGCCCCGATCTCGATTCCGCCGTCGCGGCCGAGCTGGTCGCGGTCGCCGGCCGCCTCAACAACGCCTTCCGCCGCCTCGGCTCCGGCTGGGCGATCTTCGTCGAAGCACAGCGCCATCCCTCCAACCGCTATCCCGACGGCCATTTTCCCGACGCCGCGTCGGCGCTGGTCGATGCCGAGCGCAAGGCCGATTTCGAGGAAGCTGGCGCGCATTTCGAGTCCAGCTATTTCCTGACCTTCGCCTGGCTGCCGCCGGCCGAAGACGCGGCCCGCGCCGAAGGCTGGCTCTACGAAGGCCGCGAGCAGAAGGGTTTCGATCCGCACGAGGCGCTGGGCGGCTTCACCGACCGCACCGACCGGCTGCTGCGCCTGGTCGAAGCCTTCATGCCCGAATGCCGCTGGCTCGACGATGGCGAGACGCTGACCTATCTCCATGGCTGCGTCTCCACGCATCGGCACCGTGTCCGCGTTCCCGAGACGCCGATCTATCTCGATGCGCTGCTGGCCGATCAGCCGCTGACCGGCGGCCTCGAGCCGCGTCTCGGGCAGGCGCATCTGCGCGTCCTCACCATCACCGGATTTCCGACAGCGACGACGCCGGGCTTGCTCGACGAATTGAACCGGCTGGCCTTCCCCTATCGGTGGAGCACCCGCGCGATCCTGCTCGACAAGACCGACGCAACGAAACTGCTGACCAAGATCCGCCGTCAGTGGTTCGCCAAGCGCAAGTCGGTCGCCGCGATCCTCAAGGAGGTGATGACCAACGAGGCATCCGTCCTGGTGGACACGGATGCGTCGAACAAGGCGGCGGACGCCGATCTCGCGCTCCAGGAGCTGGGCGCCGATTACGCCGGGATCGCCTATGTCACCGCGACGGTGACGGTGTGGGACACCGATCCGCGCGCCGCCGACGAGAAGCTGCGCCTGGTCGAGAAGGTCATCCAGGGCCGCGACTTCACGGCGATGGCCGAAACCATCAACGCGGTGGACGCCTGGCTCGGCAGCCTGCCCGGACACGTTTACGCCAATGTCCGGCAGCCGCCGATCTCCACCCTCAATCTCGCCCACATGATCCCCCTCAGCGCCGTGTGGGCGGGGCCGGAACGGGACGAGCACTTCGCAGCGCCCCCGCTGCTGTTCGGCAAGACCGAAGGCTCGACCCCGTTCCGGTTTTCCCTGCATGTCGGCGATGTCGGCCATACCCTGATCGTCGGCCCGACGGGCGCCGGCAAATCCGTTCTGCTGGCGCTGATGGCCTTGCAGTTCCGCCGCTATGCCGGCGCTCAGGTCTTCGCCTTCGATTTTGGCGGTTCGATCCGGGCGGCGGCGCTGGCGATGGGCGGCGATTGGCATGACCTCGGCGGCGATCTTTCCGACGGCTCAGAAACCTCCGTCAGCCTTCAGCCGCTGGCCCGCATCCACGATGTTCCCGAGCGCGCCTGGGCCGCTGACTGGATCGTCGCCATCCTGACCCGTGAAGGCGTCGCCATCACGCCGGAGGTGAAGGAGCACGTCTGGACGGCGCTGACCTCGCTGGCCTCGGCGCCGGTCGAGGAACGCACCATCACCGGCCTTTGCGTGTTGCTCCAGTCCAACGACCTCAAGCAGGCGCTTCGCGCCTATTGCATCGGTGGCCCCTATGGGCGGCTGCTCGACGCCGAACGCGAGCATCTCGGCACGGCGACCGTGCAGGCGTTCGAGACCGAGGGGCTGATCGGCACCGATGCGGCACCGGCGGTCCTCTCCTACCTCTTCCACCGCATCGAAGACCGCCTCGACGGATCGCCGACCCTTCTCATCATCGACGAGGGCTGGCTCGCGCTCGACGACGAAGGCTTCGCCGGCCAGATCCGCGAATGGCTGAAGACCCTCCGCAAGAAGAACGCCAGCGTCGTCTTCGCCACGCAATCGCTCTCCGACATCGACGGCTCGTCCATCGCGCCAGTCATCATCGAGAGCTGCCAGACCCGGCTGCTCCTGCCGAACGAGCGCGCCATCGAGCCGCAGATCACCGCGATCTATCGCCGCTTCGGCCTCAACGACCGTCAGATCGAGATCATCGCGCGGGCCATGCCCAAGCGCGACTACTACTGCCAAAGCCGCCGCGGCAATCGCCTGTTTGAGCTGGGGCTGTCGGACGTCGCCCTCGCGCTCTGCGCTGCTTCTGCCAAGACCGACCAATCCGCGATCGCACGGCTGCTCGCCGAACACGGGCAGGCCGGCTTTCTCGTCGCTTGGCTCCGCCACCGCGATCTCGGCTGGGCGGCCGACCTCATTCCAACGCTCACCCTGAAGGAGAAACTGCCATGACCTTGCCTCGCTCCCGCGCGGCGCGGCTCGCCGCCGCGCTGCTCCTCGCCCCAGTCGCGCTCACCCCAATGCTGGCGACGCCGGCGCAGGCCCAATGGACCGTGTTCGACCCCACGAACTATGTGCAGAACGTGCTGACGGCCGCCCGTAGCCTTCAGCAGATCACCAACCAGATCACCTCGCTTCAGAACGAAGCGCAGATGCTCATCAATCAGGCCCGAAATCTGGCGAGCCTGCCCTATTCGTCGCTGCAACAGCTTCAGCAGTCGGTGCAGCGCACGCAGCAACTGCTCCAGCAGGCTCAGAACATCGCCTACGACGTCCAGCAGATCGACCAGGCGTTCCAGACCAAATACGCCAATGTGTCGATGTCGGCGTCGGACACGCAACTGATCGCCGACGCCAGGACCCGCTGGCAGAATACGGTGGGCGGTCTGCAAGACGCCATGCGTGTGCAGGCCACGGTCGTCGGCAATATCGACACCAACCGCACGCAGATGTCGGCGCTGGTCGGCGCCAGCCAGTCGGCGACGGGCGCCTTGCAGGCGACACAGGCCGGCAACCAGCTCCTCGCCCTCCAGGCCCAGCAGCTCGCCGACCTCACCGCCGTCATCGCCTCCAACGGGCGCGCGCAGGCGCTGCAATCGGCCGAACAGGCCGCCGCCGCCGAACAGGGCCGCGAACAGCGCCGCCGCTTCCTGACGCCGGGAACCGGCTATCAGCCCGGCAACGCGCAAATGTTCCACGGCAACTGAGGGCGACCCGATGGACGGCAAGACCCTCGCGCGCCTCGGCGCTGTCGTCTTCGTCGCGATCGCGGTCACGGCGACCGCGATCGAGATGACCCGCAAGGACGACCGGCAAAACAGCCCGACGGCGCAGACGCGCACCGTGACGGAACGCGATCCGCTCGGCGCGGAGCTGGCGCGGTGCAGCGCCATGGGCGAAGCCGGGCCGCGCGATCCGTCCTGCCTGCGAGCGTGGGACGAAAACCGCAAGCGTTTCCTCGGTCAGTCGGCTCCGGCCCCAGCACCCGCGCCGGCGGGACCGGCGACATTGTTCCCGAACGCCCCCGCCGACGCGGCTCCCGACGACGCCACGCCCGCCATTCAGGCGGAGCCCTCTCGGCCCGAGGTGCGCTGATCGTGGGCGGCACCGGCGTCATTGACCATTTCCTCGAGGTCTTCACCAGCTACATCGATGGCGGCTTCGGCCTTCTGCAACCGGAAGTCGGCTTCATCGCCACGACGCTGATCGTCATCGACGTGACGCTCGCCGCCCTGTTCTGGAGCTGGGGCGCAGATGAGAACATCGTCGCCCGGCTGGTGAAGAAGACGCTGTTCGTCGGTGTTTTCGCCTACATCATCGGCAACTGGAACAATCTCGCCCGTATCGTCTTCGAGAGCTTCGCCGGCCTCGGCCTGAAGGCGTCCGGCACGAGCTTCACTGTCACCGACCTGCTGCGCCCCGGCAAGGTGGCGCAAACCGGCCTCGACGCCGGACGGCCGCTGCTCGATTCCATATCCAGCCTGATGGGCTACTGGTCGTTCTTCGAGAACTTCATCCAGATCGTCTGCATGTTGTTCGCCTGGGCGCTAGTGCTGCTCGCCTTTTTCATCCTCGCCATCCAGCTCTTCATCACCCTGATCGAGTTCAAGCTGACCACCCTGGCCGGCTTCGTGCTGATCCCCTTCGGCCTGTTCGGCAAATCCGCCTTCATGGCCGAACGGGTGCTCGGCAACGTCATCTCGTCCGGTATCAAGGTGCTGGTGCTTGCCGTCATCATCGGCATCGGCTCGACCCTGTTCTCCGAGTTCACCACGGGCTTCGGCGGCGCCACGCCGTCGATCGACGACGCGATGGCGATCGTGCTCGCCGCCTTGTCGCTGCTGGGCCTCGGCATCTTTGGCCCCGGCATCGCCAACGGCATTGTCTCAGGCGGGCCGCAGCTCGGCGCGGGCACCGCGATCGGAACCGGCCTGGCCGCGGGCGGTGCGATCGCGGCCGGCGCTGCTGCCGCAGGCGCGGCTGTTTCCGGCGGCACGGCTCTTGCGGGCGGCGCTGCCGCCGCCGCCCGTGGCGGGGCGGCTTTGGCTGGAGGCGCATCGACCGCCTACAGCTTGGGTGCAGCCGGTCAAACCGGCGCATCCGCCGTCGCATCCGGCCTGCGCAATGTCGCCAGCGCGGGCGCACAGGCCACCGTCTCGCCACTGAAACGCGCCGCTGGCCGCGCCGCCGACAGCTTGAAGCAGAGCTACCAATCCGGCGCGCGCTCCGCCTTCGCTGCGACAGGCGGGGCTTCGACCGCCGGCACGATCGGCGGCGAAGCCGAAGCCGTTTCCCAAGCCGCTTCCACCACCGACGGGCCGCCGGCCTGGGCCAGGCGCATGAAGCGCTCCCAGCAAATGACGCACGGCGTTCAAGCCGCCGCCCACGCTGTCCGCAGCGGCGACAGCCACGGCGCCGGCTCCACCGTCAATCTCTCCGAAGGCGACTGACCATGTTCAAACGACCCGCTACCCACTACGGCAAATCCCCGCAGCCCGAGACGCCCTATCAACGCGCCGCCCAGGTCTGGGACGAGCGCATAGGCTCCGCCCGCGTGCAGGCCCGCAACTGGCGCTTCATGGCCTTCGGCTCCCTCGCGCTGTCGATGGGCCTTTCCGCCGCGCTGGTCTGGCAATCCACCAACGGCTCGATCGTGCCGTGGGTGGTGCAGGTCGACCGCCTCGGACAGGCGCAGGCCGTTGCGCCGGCGACGGCCGACTATCAGCCGAACGATCCCCAGATCGCCTTCTACCTGGCGCGCTTCATCGAACAGGTCCGCTCGATTCCCGCCGACGCGATCATCGTGCGCCAGAACTGGCTGCGCGCCTACGACTTCACGACCCAGAGCGGCGCGCTCGCCCTCAACGACTACGCCCGGTCGAACGATCCTTTTGCCAAGGTCGGCAAGCAACAGGTGGCGGTCGAGGTGTCGAGCGTTATCCGCGCCTCGCCGTCGAGCTTCCGCATCGCCTGGATCGAGCGCCGCTATCAGGACGGCTCGCTCGCCTCCACCGAACGCTGGTCCGCCATTCTGACTGTTGCCGTGCAGCCCCCGCGCGACGCCGACACGCTGAAGAAGAACCCGCTCGGAATCTACGTCAACGCCATCAACTGGTCGAAGGAGCTTGGACAATGACGCCAGCACTCCGCAAAGCCGCCCCCTGGAGTGCAGGGCGTCCGGCTTGCCGCATCCACGCCAATCCTGCTTTCCGTAAGTCCGGCTTGCCGCTTGTGCTGCTCTGCACCTCGGCGCTCGCCGGCTGCGCCACCAGCAATATGCCGCCGCCCGAAATCGCCTACGACAACGCCATGCCCGCCGTGCAGGCGACCGAACCGCCCAGTCCCGTGCAGGTCGTGGAACTCCCCAAGCCCCTGCCGCTTCCCGGTCAGCTGAAGCCGGTCGGCAAGGACGGCAAGCCCGTTCCCGAAGCCGCCGACCCGACCGTGCGCGTTAACCAGGCCAACGCCGCCGCGCGGGTCCAGCCCGTCCGCGACGGCTTCATCAACTCGATGCAGGTCTATCCCTTCGTCAACGGCGCGCTCTACCAGGTTTATGCCTCGCCGGGGCAGATCACCGACATCGCGCTCCAGCCTGGCGAGCAGCTCGTCGGCGCCGGACCAGTCGCCGCCGGCGACACCGTGCGCTGGATTATTGGCGATACCGAAAGCGGCGCAGGCGCCGCCAGGCAGATCCACATCCTCGTCAAGCCGACGCGGCCCGAACTGCTCACCAACCTCGTCATCAACACCGACCGCCGCACCTACCATATGGAACTGCGCTCGACGCCTTCGACCTACATGGCGTCGGTCTCCTGGCAATATCCGCAGGACCAGCTCATCGCGCTACGGCGGCAGAATGCCGAGGCGCAGGCGGCGCAGCCCGTCGCCACCGGCATCGACCTCGCGCGGGTGAACTTCCGCTACGATGTGAGCGGCGATCGAGCGCCGTGGCGGCCGCTGCGCGCGTTCGATGACGGCCGGCAGGTGTTCATCGAGTTTCCGCGCGGCATCGGCCAGGGCGAAATGCCACCCCTGTTCGTCGTCGGCGCGGAGGGCGACACCTCCGAACTGGTGAACTACCGCGTGCGCGGCAACTACATGATCGTCGACCGGCTGTTCGCCGCCGCCGAATTGCGGTTCGGGGCGGGCAAGTCCCAGAAGCGCGTGCGTATCTCCCGCACCGATGGGAGGCCGGCATCGTGAGCGATGAACGCAATCCCGAAAGGGAAGAGAGCCGGACGCCCGATGCGGCGCCGCAGCCGGACGCGGCCGACGAGACCGACGACCGGCCGCTCACCGGCGAGCCGGTCGCGCCGATGCGGCTGCGGCCCGAGCCTCCGCGCGTCACCCGCTTGTCGCGCAAAGTGCTGGCCGGGCTCGGACTCGTCGCCAGCCTCGGTGTAGGCGGGGCGCTGCTCTATGCGCTCCAGACCCGCAACGCCGGCAATCAGGGACAGGAACTCTATTCCACCGACAACCGCAGCACACCGGATGGACTGAACGGTCTGCCGAAGGACTATAGCGGCGTTCCCAGACTCGGCCCGCCGCTGCCCGGCGATCTCGGCCGCCCGATCCTCAACGCGCAGAATGGCGGCCAACCGGTTCCCGCACCAGGCATGACCACGCCAGCGCCCCCCGGGCCGAGCCCGGAGGAACAGCGCCGCGCGCAGGAGCTGGAAGCGGCGCGCACCGCGCGTCTGTTCTCATCGACGGAGACACGGCCCGCCAGCTCCGCAACAACCGCGCCTGCGGCCGCGCCCGCGACCGACCTCGCCAGCCTCGGCCTCGCGCCGCAGCCGGCCACGCCCTCGGCGCAGGATCGCCAGCTCGCTTTCCTCAACCAGCCGCCCGACAAACGCACGGTCTCACCCGATCGGGTCGCCGCACCCGCATCGGCCAATGTGCTTCAGGCCGGCGCGGTGATTTCCGCCGCGCTCATCACCGGCACCCGCTCCGACCTTCCCGGCCAGATCACCGCGCAGGTGACGGAGAACATCTACGACAGCCCCACCGGGCGCATCCTGCTGATCCCGCAGGGCACGCGCGTCATCGGTCAGTATGACAGCGGCGTCGGTTTCGGCCAGCGCCGCATCCTGCTGGTCTGGAACCGGCTGATCTTCCCGAACGGCCGCTCCATCGTCCTCGAACGCCAGCCGGGCGCTGACGCCGAAGGCTATGCCGGGCTGGAGGATGGCGTCGACTATCACTGGGGCGAGCTGTTCAAGGCCGCGGCGCTCTCGACCCTCCTCAGCGTCGGGGCCGAAGCCGGCTCATCCGGGCAGGAAAGCGACATCGTGCGCGCCCTGCGCAACGGCGCGTCCGACAGCATAAGCCAGACCGGGCAGCAGATCGTCCAGCGCCAGCTCAACATCGCGCCGACGCTCACCATCCGGCCGGGCTTCCCCGTCCGCGTCATCGTCACGCGCGATCTCGTGCTCGAACCCTACGGAGGCTGACATGGCGAAGCTGAAACTCGGCCCGATCGCCGACGACAAGCCGGTCAAGATCACGCTGGAACTGCCCGCCAGTCTTCACCGCGATCTCACAACCTACGCGGAGATTCTCGGCCGCGAGGCGGGACAGCCGGCCACCGATCCGGTGCGCCTGATCGTTCCCATGCTGGAGCGGTTCATGGCGACAGATCGAGGCTTTGCGAAGGCGAAGCAGGCGGGTTCATCACCGCGTCCGCCTGCCTGACGGCCCGCCGATCGGTTTGCGACAGTATCCGGGCGAGGCTCAGAAACCTGCGGCAGGCCGGATTGTCGTTCCGGCGCGACCAGATCGCGCTGAACGGCAAGACCTCGCCCATGATCGGGCGATAGACGATACCGGGAATCTGAGCCCCTGTGGTCGCCTCGCTGGTCAGCGTCAGCCCGCGCCCGATGGCTACCATCGACAGCAGGACATCCCGGCCGACAGAGTGCGGGTGGATATTCGGATGGTGGCCGAGACCGGCCAGTCGCTGGATCAGATAGTCATAGATCTCCGGCCCTGGCGCCGCATTGCTGACGATGAAGTTTTCGCCGGCGAGATCGTCCCAATGCAGGGTCTGCTTCGTCGCCAGGCCGTGTTCCGTGGGCAGGACGGCGAACACCCTCTCCGACCAAAGCTGTTCTCTCTCGCAATCGGGCCATTCGGACGTGCCCGTGATGAACGCCACATCGAGTTGGAGCTGGCGGACCGCCGCCACATGGACCGACGGATTGCCCTCGATCAGCTCGACCGCCACCCGCGGGTGCTCGTCGTCGAGCGTCTTCATCAACTCGAACAGAAAGCCCGACGCCAGCGATGAGAAGATTCCAACCTTGATGATTCCGTCCTCGGATCGGCCGATCGCGGCGACGTCGTTGAAGCCAAGCTCAATCTGCTGAAGGGCGACGCGGACGCGGCGAAGGAAACGCTGCCCTGCCACCGTAAGCGAAACCCCGCCGGGATGGCGGTGGAACAGGGAAGCGCCAAGCCGATCCTCAAGATCCCGGATGCGCCGGCTCACGGCGGACTCCTGGATGTTCAGAAGGGCGGCCGCCTTGCGAAAACTCCCCTGCTCGGAAGCCGTGACAAAGTATTGGATATGACGCAACCTGAGCATAGCGGGGCCACCTCCCTCCTATTCTGTCGAGCAGAAAGTTACATCACGGCGACTCCCCCACTCCTGAACAAATATAGTTTCAGTCCACGCGACCACCCCCCATTGCTATGCTCTCACTCGACAGACTTCTCTATGAACCCGAGGGTATTGGCGTTCTCCACCAGAGTTCTCACCTTGGCGCGATCCAGACCGCCAGGCACATCGGCCTCGATCTCGAGCTTCAACTTCACGCGACTGCCCGGAAGCGTGGTGAGCTGCTCGACGATCGCCTCGACAATCTGATGAATATCCCGCGCCGGCCGCTCCGGTGAGATCATCACGGCGCCGGTGAAGCGCGTCGGATTCTTCTCCGTCGGCGGTGTCGCCGGCCCACCGCCTACATCGTGTCCGCCGGGCGTCGGCGTGCCGCCATCAGGGCTTCCAGGTGCGTCCCCAGGGCCAGGTTGCACCGGCGCCGGACGGTGCGCCTCGGCCTCATTCGGTTTGATGATGACGCTGTCGCTGTCGATGACCACGGGCGCGTTGCCCGCACGTTCGATCGCGAGTCCCAGATAGGTGCCCGTCTTTTCGTCCCACCGCTCGGCATAGGCGAAGGGACCGGGCAGCATGCCGCTGATCGCCGCCTGCACGGCCTTCACCAGGACATCCTGACCTTTCAGACGCGGCAGGTAGATGTAGCGATTGAGATATTCCCGCAGATCCTTGAGCGACAACCGCGGCTTGTCGTTCCAGATGTATTTCTGGAGATCACGATCGAGACGCGACGGCCCCAGCTCGACGAGCAGGCCCTCTTCAGCCACCAGCTTCTTGCTCGCGCGGGCCAGCAACCCGTCCTGCGCCGGAATCTTGCCGGACACCCACTCCCAATCCGCTTGGGCGCTCTCCTGAGCCGGATAGTGCAGATAACACCACGCCTCTTTCAGGCGCGTCTTCATCGTCTCGTTGGCTTCGGCCAGTTTCGTCTTGGCGAGCGCGCTGTCGCTCTGGGTGAGGTTCAGCCGCTCCGTGTCGCGGACAATCTCGCCCCAGGCAAGGGAGGCGCGCACGGCATCCTTCAGATGATCGAGCTGACGGCTCTCCGCGGCGATGAACACCAGCATGTTGCGATAGACGCGCGGCGTGCTGCCGCGCTGCGTGAGAATGTCCTTCGCCTCGACGAGCGCGTCTGAGCCGTCGCGCCCATTGTGCGGATATTTGACGCCCAGCACGACGGCGCGCACTCCGCCTGCTTCATCGGGGACTTCGGCCGACGAGGCCGGCGCGACCTGCACGGCGTCGAAATGCCCGCGATCGGCGAGGCCGTTCACATATTTGCCGAGTTCCGCGTCAATCGTCACGTCGACGAGCGCCGCCTCGATCTGCGCCGCCTTGTCCGCCGCGATGCGGTTGAGGCTCGCGGACATCGAATACCAGTAACGGCCAAGATCGGCGTGCATGAACTTGGCCTGGTTGGTGAGCCGCCGCAGCGCGTCCCCGAAGATCGCCGGACGCTCGCCGGGCTGCACGACGCCGAGATTGATCTGCTTGTCGTCGAGGCCGGTGTTCTGCTGCTGATGCGTCGGCGCCGTGCCCATGAAGATCGCGCGCGCGACACGACGGGTCGCCGAATAGCGGTTCAGGTTGGGCGCCGACTGATCGACCTTATACGGGGTGGACGCCGTGCCATCGACGTCGCCGGCGATGATCGATTGCCAGCTCACGTCGAGATAGTGGAGCAGTTCCGGCTCCACGCGCGGAGAACTCACCGCCACGCTGCCGGGCATAATCATCACCGACGGATCGGCGTTCATCCAAAGCTCGTGAATGGCCTGCGCCATCAGGCGCAGCACGCCGCGCGTGCGCTGGAACTTTTCGAGCGAGCCCCAGCTCGTATAGAGCTGGTCGAACAGCTCGGGATGGATCGGATAAGCCTTCTCCAGCTTGCGCCGATAGTCCTCGTCCGCGCAGCCCTGCGGGAAATCGTTGGCGTTCTCCCGATAGAGCTTGGCGAACTGTTTTAGCGTGTTGTCACGGTGATGGAACTTGTCGCCGGGAATGTCCTTGAAGAGCCGCCGCCGGACGATCTCATAGCTCTCTTCCTGGCTCGCCGGCCGCCACGAGGATTCCACCCGGCTGAAGGTCTGCTTGAGGCGCGCCAGCGCTTCCTGCCCGCCTTCACCACCCACCTCGATCTGCGAGGCCGGCAAGGAAGCGACCAGCAGCGTGCCGGGGCTGGCCTTGACCGCCTCGGTCAGCGACTGGACGAAGGACAGGTTCGCATCGAACGACCCGGACGGCAGCCCCTCGACCTTGTAGATTTGCCGCAGATAGGCGACCCATTCGTCGATCAGGATCAGGCACGGCGCATACTTCTTGAAAAGCGCCTCAAGCAGGTTCGAGCCTGGCGCGATGCCGCTGGCGTCATTCTCCGCCACCATCGCGTAGGCGTCGGCGCCGCCGAGCTGCCAGGCGAGTTCACCCCAGGTCGTGCGGATTTTCCGGTCGCCCTCGCCGTGGAGCACGTCCTGCGGCCCCCGCGATGTGCCTACGAGCACGGCGCGGTTGATGGCCTTCGGCACGCTGAGCCCCTGCTTTTCGAGCAACTGGTCCAGGCCAGAGAGGTCCTGCACCGGCGTCGGCCCCGCCATGTGATAGAGCGCCAGCATCGAGTGTGTCTTGCCGCCGCCGAAGTTGGTTTGCAGTTCGACGACCGGATCGCCGCCGGTGCCGGACAGCCGCTTCGCAGCTCCGATCAGCAGCGCGCTCAAGCCTTCCGTCAGATAGGTGCGGCTGAAGAACTGGCGCGGGTCGCGGTATTCCGGTGGCGCGCTGCCCGAATGCACCTTGGCGAGGTCGGCCGCGAACTCGGCCTGCTGGAACTCGCCGGTGGCGACATCCTGGTGCGGCTCGACCACCTCCCGCCAAGGCAAAAGCCCCGCCACCGTCTCGACCGAGATTTCGAGGCGCTGGGTTTTCCGCCGCTCCTCATTGCGCTGAAGCTCGGTGAACTTCGTGCGCAGGATGGTGTCGCGCATCTTGCCGAGCTGCTCGGCCGTCTCGCCGGCGCTGATCGCCTCCATCAGGCGACGCATGGAATCGAGCGCGCGCTCGGCGTCGTCGTAGGTGAAGGTCTCGTTGTGCGAGAGCTTGTTGCGGACGTCGCCCAGTTCATTGACCAGCGAGCGTTCGGCGCGGCCGAGAACCGCCTTGAACGCCTCGCTCCAGAAGCGATCCATCGCGTTGAACAGCGCAGCCTGATCCCAGCCGACCTCGCCGTTGCTGTTGGGACGCAGGCTCGGCAGCTTCTCCAGAACCTGGACCTGCCAGTGCCCCTTGAGCGAGGTTTCAAGCCGCTTTTCGACGAATGGGATCAGCGCCGAAGGCAGCAGCTCCATCCCTTCAAACACATATTGGCGGGTGCTTTTTGCCACGTTCCGTTCCCCCTTAAATATCCAGCCGGATCTGACGATCGCCGCTCGTGTCGTGGATAGCCGCCGCTGCCCTCGTCAGCTCGGTCCAGTCGGCGATCAGGGCGTTGTAGGCTGTGGCCTCCTTCGCATCCTTCCGCTTGTTGGCGCTGATGTCGTAGAGACAGTAGGCGAGATCCTTCACGGCCTCGGCCTGAATGTTGATCTTCTTCAGCAGGACGGCGGTATCGTGGGAAATGCCGTCCTTCTCATGCTGCCGAACAAGGTGTTGAAGGCACTCCCACACCGTCAGGTGGCGGTCGTCTTCTGGGTCCCAATCGTCGTCGAGTTCGTCGCGCGCGAGGATGCGGACCTTGCCTGCGGCACTCTCAACAATTCCGGCGTGCTTGACGCTATCGACAGAGATGCCGCGGGCGCGGGCGAGATTGTCGGCGATGCCGTAGTCGCCCTTGCTTGTCCCGTTCTGCTCGAACCAAGTGATCGCAAACCGTGTGTCCGCGTCGAACTCACCCTGGATGCCGCCGAGATATTCGTCGAGTTCCCGATTGATGAGTTGAAGCGCGGTCTTCACGCTCATCGGGCTATCACCGGATTCGAGGACAGTCTTGTAGCGCGAGAACACACCCATGCCGGGGCCGATGGCCGATTGCGGCATATCAGCCGGCGCGATGTTGGCAGCCTGAAGCTCAGCGATTGCCGGCGGAAGTTCACGTTTCAATGCGCGGATAAATTCTGCGCGGGTGATGACCTCCGCCGTGGTGTCCTTCTTACGGCAAACTAAGACGACCGAATTTGCAAGAGCGTTGGTCCCTGTCGCAACGATCCTTCCAGGACTTTCGGTACGGACCGGCCAAGTGCCAACAACCGAAAACCCAGCATTGATCACGGCCTGCAAGAAAGTTGCCCAACCAGTTGAGCTGACCCCCTCTTGCTCAACTTCACTTTGTTTAAATGCGTAGTAAATGGTGGTTGGGAACGCCTCAGAAGCGTGCTCGGCCATTCGTCCGACTGCTGCACTCATTCCATCTAAGAAAAATGAATCCGCAGCTTCCTGGGTGCCGTATCTGTTTCGGGTTGCGACGAGTTCCTCAGCTTTTGGAGTCGACAAGATTCCAAAAAGTGAAGGGTCAACATCCAACAACGACCGGCGGAGCCAAACGAAAAAGAAATCCGAGAGATCTGCATATTCAATATTGTCATAGTATGGTGGATCAGTGGAAATAACCACCCCCGCAGGGTATGGCGCTTCAGTTGCCGATGATTGAAATATTTTTCCATCATGTTCAGTTGGAAGCTCTGCAACGACCTTCGAAATCTTATCGATAGGTGTGAGCCAGTTTCCGGCTGAGTCCGAAAAGAAGTTAACCTCAGCGAAATCCCAGGCCATTGGAATTCCTTGGCGCGCGAAAGTTTCGCGCAGCGCGCCACGATCGCTCATCCAACTAGTGACGCTTGATCCTAAATTCGTTAGTTTTGAAATAGCAAAGGCAAGATAAATGCTGACTGCTTCGGCATAAGCGAAGGCCCCGCTTGCGCCATTTGCAAGTTGTTCTTTTCCTGTCTTTAACCCCTTAGCTTCAGCGGCGCTTTGAATTTCCCCCCTGACATCCTTGAGCAATTCGCTAAATGTCAGCAGCGCGACCCTTTGGCGATCTGTAAAATAGTCTGCGAAGGTATTAAAACCATATCTTCGACCTTGAGCGTTGCTGGCAAACGTACCGCGACACGGAACCTCTAAGTGAGTAGAATCGAACGTTCGCGCCAATTCTGATGCAGAAGTTATAGCCTCTGACTGTTCAATCGCGCCTGCACCTACATAAATTCTGCCGCCTTTGCCCTCAGCGACAATCGCCATAAGCGCTTGGCTCATCTTGCCCGCAGTTGCCTGCTTATCGACGTAAGCCCCCGAAATCGGGGTATCTGAGAAAAGGCACCGAAAGACAGCACGCCCAGCCTTCGTACCCTCTTTCGCGTTGGCAATTTCTGCCTTCGTGCCGCCGTATCTAACTCGATAAGTGATTGTCTTGGCGTGTCGATCAACGATCGGCTCAACCCAAGCCTCTTTCCCGGCCTTCGAGCTCAGCAAGAAGCTCGACGCAATCGGCACCTGAACATCGGCGAACGCTGGGTCTGGGCTTGGCACCGTTCGCGTCCAGATCCAAGCAATCACGGTCCCCTTGCCGCCACCATGCTCCTTCGGCAGGTCCACCCGTGGATAGAGATGCCCGATGCGTTCCCACGCCTTCTCACGCATCCATTCCCCATAGAATTTGACGTCTTCGGCCAGGCCCTCGGCGTTGCGGTAGAATTGCCGGTCCTTCGCGCCGGGATGGATCGGCTCCTTGTCCTTGAACTTAGGCGGGATCTCGATCATCGCCTTGCCGATGATCACCGCGACCGGATTGAGGTCGGACCCATAGGCGGGCAACCCGAGACGCTGCGCCTCAAGCGGAATCGAACCACCGCCCGAGAACGGATCATAAACCGGCGGCAGATCGCCGCCGCAGGACCGCCGGATTTCGGCCCGGGCGCGCTCCAGCACCTCTTCGTTGGTTGAGTTCTCCCACAACACCAGCTCCTCGATGATCCCGAACAGCCGCTTGCGCTCGATGTCCGCCGCGCAATCCTCCAGTGTCGGCTCAGGCGTGTCTGGCACGTTCCCCTGCGCATCGGCCTTGCGGTCGCGCCACACCTTGAGGCGCACGGCAAGGTCCGCCTCCGCCTGCTTGTGGATCTTTGGGTCGTCTAGCAGCTTGTCCGCATAGCCCGATGGGTCATCGACAAGCTGAGCGAACAGCACCGCCCGACACGCTGCCAGCGGCCGGCGCGCCCACCACAGATGCAGCGTGGAAGGATGCCCGTGCCGGATCGACTTCTCCCGCGCCGAGGCGGCGTTGATCGCTTCGAGGGGTATCGCAACCTCGATCAATTTCTTCTTGGCGTTATTCGTCGAGGTCATAAACAAGCCTGTAAGTTGCAGGGTGAATTGTCAGTTCGCCACCGTCACGCAATGCGCGCAGGCGGGCGCCCGTCATTTCGACGGCATCACCCTCGGGGTTGATGAGAATGAACGAATAGAGGTCCGGCTTCTGGTCGAGCAGACCCCAGACGTCCGCTTCAAGTTGGAGCGGTTCGTGCTCCAGGCAGTGGTCCTTTGGATAATAGTGGCGCAGAACTTCGCCGCTCGCCGAGCGGCGCTCCCACGGAAAGCGCGCGCCGTTGCCGCGGCCGATCCAGCTCCCGTCCGCATGGAAGAAGCGATCCTCGCCGTCGACCTTGTAGCCCTGGGCCAACGCAAAGCGCGCCATGACGCTCGGGCGCGGGGGCTTCGGCGCGGCGCGCGGCCTGGTCGCAACCTCCGTTTCGATCAGCTCGCGATCTGGCTCTCCCGTGGGAGGCGTGGGTTCGGGGAGCGTCGCGGGCTCGTCCTCCTCCGCCAGGTGGAGATCGTCCGCATCGACCGGCTCGGCGTCGTCGCCCGCGCCTTCAGCAATCTCGTCGCCACCATCGTCATCGCCGGGAGCGGCGGCCGATTGGGCCTCGACGATTGGCGCGGCGACCATTTGCTCAAGCCCCAGAGTGAAGTTTTCCTCGAGATATTCCCGGATGTCCTCGGGCGAGCGCTCGAACGCATAGGCCAGGGCCGCGCGAATATCCGCGCTTAGGCTCCTGCCGATCTCTTCCGGGACCCGCTTCGCCAGCTTGGCCTTGGATAGCGGGCTGACGAACAGCTTGCCGTCGAGCCATAGGATGTCGGCGAGCCGAGCCGTTCCGGCGGGCACACCGTCGAGATAGGGAATGACCTCCAGCTTGGGGGTCTGGACCCAGCTCGTCGCCGCGATCGCTTCCGCCAGCGCCCGCACGCGCTCGGTCTCGGCGGCATCGGCAAGCTCGATCCGCGCGAGTTGGGTTCCGAACGCCGTCAGCCAGGCGCGGCGATCTTCGATGCCGGCCAGCAGCGACGGCTGGTTGAAATGCTCCTCGACGAGGTCCGACAAAGCCGGCAACGCCGAGAAGGGCGGCGCCTGCACGGTCTCCCCCGACAGCCGCTGAAAATCGGCGGTCTTGCGCTTGACCCATTCGTGCAGATGGCTCCACCGGAACAGGGTCTGCATGCTCAGGCCATAGGCAAGCGTATCGACCGGCGCCCACTCGCCCACGAGGTTCAGCCAGTGCCCGCGCTCCTCCCAGATGCGGATCGGGTATCGGACCAGCAAGGTGCGAACACGCCTGGCGTCGTCGGCCGAGAGCGCTTTCCCCGAGGCCAACGTCCCAAGCCATTGCAGCGCCAGATCCGCGGAGGGGCGGTCGGCGACACCGATACGGTGCCACAGGCTGAGGTCGAGCACGGAAGCGCGCACGACCGCCGCGCCGGGAACATCCTCTTCGTCCCCGGCCAGAAAGACGCCGCCGGACGTCGCCCACGTCCCGTCCTGGGCGAGGATCAGCTTCTCAGCCTTGAAGGCATTCCTGATGTTCTGCGCGTCAGCAGTCGAGCACCCGTCGAGCATCTGATCCAGGCGGCGATACCATTTCTCGACCTCATGCGCCGGGGCCTTGTCGGATTTCGCCAGGGCGCGCAGGCGGTCAAGCAAGCGTCCGGGACCGCTCGGCGTGCTGCGGACACCGAGAAGATCAAGCAGCGGGCGCGTCGTTTCCCGATCGAGCAAGCCATGCACGAAGGGCTCGACGTCGATCAGTGCCTCCGTCTCCGGTGTCCTGCGCACCAGGTCGGCCGGAAGCTGGATCATGTTGCGGATGTCAGGAAGGCAGGGCTTGGCCCGCAACTTCAGCAACCAGTCCGCCAGCAACGGCTCCGAACTGACCGATCGCGTCGATCCGGTGGTCGCCACCTGCAACAGGCGAGCGCTCGACGCCCGCGACCAGTAGGCGTCGCGCTGTTCCAGAATCTTTCCAACCACCTTGGCCCAGATGCCGGGATCGGCCTTCGACAACGCCTCCCAATGCCGCCAGTAATCGGCGGGGAAGTCCCAGTCATCGAGAACGAAGCTCTCCGTGACATAGGCATAGTAGAGCGCCTGGCGTTGGCCGCGCGCCTGCGCCTCCGTCACCGCGCGCTGGCGTCCGTAGAGGCTGGTCCGCTTCTGCGCGAGCGGCGCCATCGTCTGAAGCCCCGAACGGCCCGACGATACCCAGCGCAGCCAATCTTCCCGCGTGCAGGATTTGAAGCTCGCCACATAGTCACCGTGAAGGAGCTGCGTCTTTCGGACGGACTCCGGCAGCAACTCCTCGAGCGCGCCATTCTCGTCGAACAACACCCCCTTGCCGATCGGTCGAAGTTTCAGGTCGGCGCAGGCATACCGGAAAGAGTCGCCAATGGTGACGCCCAGCTTGGCCGCGATCTGGGCGAGTTGGACGCACTCGGCGAGCTTCGGCTGGCCGTCCGCGAAATAGTCGGCAGCGACCCGCTCGATCACGGCGTTGACGTCGCTCGTTCCTTCGAGGCCGATCTCCTCCAGCACCGCGAAGGCCGCTTCAATCGGGTCGTTGCGGTTCTCTCCCTCCCCCTTGTCACGGCGCTGTTCGGCGAGGAACCGGGTCCAGTTCTGGTTGAGGACGATCAGATGGCTGGCGAGAAACTCCCAATCCTCTTCCGACTGAAGCAGCTTCTTCTCGCCGAGCCGAACGATCTCCGACGCCGCGTAGAGCACCTCCTTGCCTTGCACAGGCACGATCCGCAGGCCGTCGGTGTCGTGACACTGCCAACCCGTCACCTCGGGCGCAATATAGGCCCACAGGTTCAACAGGTGCCGCCAGGTCGCGGGCCGCGGCAGATGATTGCTGCGCAGGCGCTCGAGCAAATCGGATTTCGAGAACTCCTCGACCAGACCCCAGTGAACCAGCTTGGTCCGGTTCTTGGCCGAGACATGCTGGCACAGCGCCGGCCGGGATTTGGCGTCGAGCAGCGCCATGGCCTGGTCAGCCGGCCAGATGTCGAAGACAGGCCGCGGCACGGTGATCGCGGCATTGGCGTCGACCAGCCGTCCCTCTTCGGTCAGAAGCATCGGTCGGTCTTCGATGGCCGCGTCAAACGCCAGTTCGACGATCGCGCCGCACGCCCCTTCGAGCGTGGTCGCCTCGCGGTCGACGTCGGGCAGCAGACCATAGGCGTCCGCCCGATCCCGCGCGCTGGTCTTCGTCTGCTCCAGCCACTCCATCATGGCGCTGGCGGCCAATTCTCCAGCGCGGTTCAGGAGCCAGCGGTTGGTCGGCGATGTCTCCGGGTCCTTGATCTTGAGACGAGCGGGGTCCTGGATGAAGGGCGCGTTGCAGGCGAAAGGTAGCGTCGTTTCCACGCCGGTCGGCAGCACGACATAGAGCCGGCCCTTCGCGCCCAGCACGATCTCCACGCGGCAGGGCGGGAAATCGCCGCTGTCCTCGGCCCCCAGCATCCGCTCCTTGCGGATCTCATCGAGCGCTTCGGCCGGGAAGGCTTCCTCCCCCGACCGCACGAGGAGGAACGGATCATCCGCTTTCTCATCCAAAGCCATCCATTCGCTCTCGGCGATGGGGCCAGGCCCGAGACTTTGCCAATGCACCTCGCTGTCGCCAATCCGCAGGCGACGAATCTTCTTGAAGAACAGCAAAGACACCGGGCTCTTCAGCCACTCGTCGAGGTTCTTCTCGACCTCGCGGCGCAGCAGCGGGTTGGCGATCGCCACTTCGACGCGCGTGGTTCCCGATGTCTGGTAGCGGCTATCGATCCAGTGGGGCTCGGTGAACCGCGCTCGCTCGAAGGCCACGGCCAAGGTCGGCGTGAACAGCTCGACCCGATCGCCCAGGCTGAACGTGCTCTTGAATCCGATCCCGCGGAAGCCGATCGTGTGCAGCGCGCGCTTATTGGAATAGCCGAAGCGGCAGATCGAAGCGAAGTGGGCCTCGATGAAGTCCTCGCCATTGTGCTCGAACACGAAGCGGTCGTTCTCGATCGAAACCCGCGCTTCGCTGGCGCCGGCATCATCGGCGTTCTGGAGCAGCTCGGACAGGATATGACGGGGGCTCTGCACCTGCTTGAAGAGCTGGTGCCAAGGCCCGGCAAGCTCCGGGTCCGCCTCAAGCTGGTCCCAGCGCTTGGTGGCGCGTTCCTGGATCGACCGGAAATAGTCGGGAGGATCGGCGAGGATGGTCTCGATCTGGCGGCCCGCGCTCATAGCGGCACCTCCAGCGTCGATGGCGTGGCGACCAGTTCGGGTCCGCGCGGCGGGGCTGTCTTGCGCCAGCCGCCCTTGACGGTCTGGATGGCGGAAATCGGCAACCGTTGCGCGGCCGGGAGCTCGTACAGATCGCAAACGTGCCAGAACACCGCCCAGTGGCCTTGATTGTCGGACGTATATTGGCCTGTCGTCGGCGGGCGATGCGCCATTCCCTTTGAATGTTTGCCGTTTCCGCTTTCCTCGCAGCCGACATACCAACCCAGCCAGGACACCACAAAACTGAGCTTGGCGGCCACGTCCTCGTGCGACGGATAGATCAGGACCGGCACGCGCGCGCCACCGCGTAGTTCATCGACCTTGCGAAACAGCTCCCACTTCCGCGATCCGAAGGCGACGAAACCCGTGGCGCTGGCGATTGCGCGCCCGGATTGAAGGTGCTCCAGCGGCACGGGGGCCAGGATGGAAAAATCCGAAATGCCGGTCATCTCGCCCCCTATGCCGGCTCTTGCGCCCGCTCCAGCAGGCGTCGGAGGTCAAACTGGATCGCGGTTTCGAGGAACGACGGTTCCCGCTCCACCAGAGGGCCGCGCACATAGCGCGGCGCATGGGCGGAACCCGCGGCGACCGACACGATGGCGAGAATGAACTTATCCGGCTCGTGCAGCGAGGTGATGACCTCCTGCCGCGTGACCATCACGCTGTCGGCGCCGTCGATCCGCCCCTTGACCTCGATGAAGCGCAGATGCCCCGCCTTCGGATCGTGGGAAGCGATGTCGTAGCCGATCTTCTGGTCGGAGACGTCGGCCGGCTCATTGCCCAGCGCCCGCTCGGCCGCCATGACGGCTTCCATCGCCGCCAGCTCGATCGCCCGGCGCGCAGCGGGGTCTTCCGCGAAATGGTCCGGGACGCTTGACGTCTGACGTGCTTCCAACAGGCCCCGCGGGATGACGACCATGCCGCCGCGCACGCGCGGCGGCTGCGATGAGATGAACCGTTCCCGTTCAAGCTGGTCCATGCGGCGCTTCTGCCGATCCGCCAGGTCTTCGGCCCGGCGCTGCGCGTTCTGCCAGTTCACGCGCGTCTTCTTGCCGGCGCGCTCCTCCTCCTTCAGCTCGAAGGCGCGCGAGTCCCAGTAGTTGATCTCTTTCTTCAGCCGGGCGCGAACTTCCTGCTCGACCTTTTCGATCTCGGGCAGGCGCCGCGCCTTGACCTCGGCGACATGGCCTTGCGCCAGTTCGACCGTCGCAAACCGGATCGCGGCCTTTTCCAGATCGGCGGTCAGCCAGCTCTCGTCCAGAAGGTCGCTCACGCTGGCGACCTCCTCCGGTTTGGCGGGGCGCAGATTCAAATGCGGTGCGATGCCAGCGTTGACGGTGTTTCCGGTCTTGTCGATCGCGGCGAACTGGAGGCGCTGCGAAATCACATGCGGCTTGCCGGCGCTGGTGACACGTCCGTCCTGGACCGTGTGCTCCAGCAGGAAAATCGCCGACAGCCCATCGCCGGCGTCGGTGTCGTCCACCAGGATCGCGCCCTGCCGCATGATCTGCTCATACTGCTCGCGGATCAGGCTGATCACCGCTTCGAGCAGCGGATGGCCGGGGCAGACGAAGGCGGCGACCGGCTGCTGATTGATCTTGTCCTTCTCGAAGCAGATCCGCTCATACTGGGTCTGAAGCGGGGCGCCGGTCCCGATCTGGCGATCCCGCTCGCGGATACGCACCGGGACATGGGTGATTTCCCAACGCCCTTCCTCGCGGCGCTTGATCCGGCCGCCCAGATGCTGGAACGCCTCGACGAAGAAGCTCTGGATGTGATGTGGCTGTAGGCGCAGCGCCTCGGCCCGCTCCATTTCGAGCCGCAGTTCCTCGACCTTCGCCTCCGGCATGGTGTCGTTGGTCAGAGCGCGGCGACGCAGCAACTCGAGCAGATTTGCCTGGTCGACAGCGCCATCCACCTGCTGGAAGAGGCGCGCCTTGACGTCCTCTTGCTCGCCATACTGGATCGCCTCGAACAGCAAGTCCTTGAGCGCCACGCCGTCGAACAATTCGCCGAGCACGTCATAGACACGGCCGCCCAGCGCCTCGCGCGCAGCCTCCAGCTTTTCGAGCAACCGCGCGTAAACCTCGCCCTCGCGCGTATCGGCCGCGACGAGATTCCAGAGGTGGCAAACCTCGGTCTGGCCGATGCGGTGGATGCGGCCGAACCGCTGCTCGATCTTGTTCGGGTTCCACGGCAGATCGTAGTTGACCATGAGGTGGCCGCGCTGAAGGTTCACACCCTCGCCGGCCGCGTCGTTGGCGATCAGGACCAGCATGTCCTTGTCCTGCATGAAGCGCTCGACGACCTTGCGCCGCTCTTCACGCGAAACGCCGCCGTGGATCACCTCCACGGCCTCGGGATTGCCGAGCCGCGCCCGCACCTTGTCGAGCAGGTAGTGCAACGTGTCCTTGGGCTCGGTGAAAATGATCAGCTTGCGGCGATTGCCGGCCGCGTCGACCATCAGATCGTCGTCGAGGATACGATTGAGCTGGCTCCACTTCGTATCCACGCCCGAGCGCAGCACGCCGAGCGCCATCGTCTCCAGGCCCTTCAGCGTCTCGACTTCCAGGGCGAGCTGCTCGACCGTCTCGGCCGTCGTCGCGCCCGTGGAGATCAGATCCTCAAGCTCGTCGATCTCTTCCTGGCCATATTCCTCGATGTTGCCCAGCATGTCGGCGTTGATCGTCGGTTCGCTCGCGCCGGCCCGTCGGCCCTTGGCGGCAAGGCGCGCTTCGCCCAGCTCGTTCTCCAACCGCTCGCGGCGGCGCTTGAGGGACTGGTAGATGGCGGCTGGCGATGAGGCGAGACGCCGCTGAAGAATCTGCAAGGCGAAGCCGACATTATTGCGCTTCTTCCCGTCACCTTCGGCGAAGCGCTGCACGCGGTTCATCTCGGTGCGAACATATTCGGTGACGGCGGTGTAGAGCGCGGCTTCCCCTTCCGAGAGCTGATACTTGACGGTGCGCGCCCGCCGCTCGGGGAAGAGCGGCCGGCCATCGAACTTGAGCAGTTCCTCCTTGGTCAGCCGCCGCATCATGTCTTCGGTGTCGGCATAATGGACGCCATCGCGGAACCGGCCCTCGAACCGATCGCCGTCGAGCAAAGCCATGAAGAGCTGGAAATCCTCTTCCTTGCCGTTGTGCGGCGTCGCCGACATCAACAGCAGGTGCCGGCAGACCTGACCGAGCTTCTGGCCGACCTGATAGCGCCGCGTGTATTTGACCTCGCCGCCGAAATAGGTGGCCGACATGCGATGCGCTTCGTCGCAGATAATCAGATCCCATTCGCGCGCGCTCATGAGCTTCTCCTGAAGCTCCTCGTTGCGCGCCAGCACGTCGAGGCGGACGATCAGCCGATCCCGGTCGCTGAACGGATTGCCCGACCGCGAGTTCTCGATCATGTCGCGGGAGAGGATGTCGAACTCGAGATTGAACTTCTGGCCGAGTTCGTCCTGCCATTGCTCGACCAGGCTGCCCGGCGCGACGACTAGGCAGCGTTCGAGATCGCTGCGGGCAATCAGCTCCTTCATCAGCAACCCGGCCATGATCGTCTTGCCGGCGCCGGGATCGTCGGCGAGGAGGAAGCGAAGCGGCTGCCGTGGCAGCATCTCGCCATAGACCGCCGAAATCTGGTGCGGCAGCGGATCGACCAGACTCGTGTGGATCGCCAGATACGGGTCGAAATAGTGCGCCAGCTTGATGCGGTTGGCTTCCGTCACCAGACGCAGCAACGCGCCGTCGGCGTCGAACGACCATGGCCGTCCGCTCTGCTCGACCTCAAGCCGGTGCTCGTCGTCCCGATAAAGAACGGCCTCGGCCACCGTGCCATTGTGATCGCGAAAAACGACGCTGATCGCCTGATCGCCGATCCAGTCCACCGAGATCACATGCACGGCCTGCGCCGAAGCAATGCCCCGCACGGATGCGCCGTTCTTTATTTCCTCAAGCCTTGCCGCCATTAGCCGGCGCCCCCCAATTCGCTCATAGCTGAAACTCCGCCTTCTCAAGCGCAGCCTCAGTTTCTTTGCGGTTTATCGTTACGATATGCTGCGTATGGGCGCTCTGTTTCGCGGCGTCACCAAGCAAACCCAGACGCTTCAAAACATAGAAGAGCATCGCGTAACGTATCGAGAGCACACCATTTCCCTGATCCAGCCCATAATCCTTGGCGACGACCTTCTTCTGGCTCGCCGTAAGCCCCGGATGCGGGCCGATGATGACATCGAAATAGTTATTCCAAAGCCAGTCCCCCTCGCCGGCTTCCCCAGGCTCGCCCTTCCCACCGACTTCGAGGATGCGCGGCAGCAGGAAGTCCTTGAACTTGTGCTCAAGGTGGCAATAGGCCCGCGCGTGCCAGCGGAACCCGTCATAGCCGAAGGCGTGCGGCGTGATCCGCCGCCAAATGGGGTCCGGCCGCACCTTGTTCATCGACTGATAGAAGATGTCGATGGAGACGCCCTCGCGAGTGGCGTCGAGAATCTTGCGTAGAACCTCGATGTCGATGTCCCGCCTGGGGGTCAACGCAACATCGACGCTGGGAAGCGCCGCAATCCACGAATCGCTCGCGGGCACGGCCCCTTCGGCGACCGAGCGGAGCTGCGAGAGATAGATGTAGGGGTCCGGCTCAAGGAAGCGCAGAACGAACTTTTCGGCGGCGACATAGCGCTTGGCGCGGGTGTCATATTCCATGTTTCCCGGCGCGCGCTCCTGATAGAGCGTCAAATCCTTGGACGCCTGCGGCACCGACACGCCGAACGCCTCAACGAGGTTGGCACGGTTGATCGAACCCTCCCAGAACAGCCGGAACTCGATGAACTCGAGTCGGCGTCCCACCCCCCATTTCAACGCCGTTGCGGCCTTTGCCATTGCTTCCGCCTCGCGTCAGTGAGAGTAAAAACTATATGGACAATCCATCATAGTCCGTGTAATTATTATTTCCATTATGGGCTTTCGTCAATGGGCGATCGGACGCGGAGGGGGGCGAAACATGCGGCAGCACAGCTTGGAACGTCAGATTGCTGGCCCGGCGCCCAGCCCTGAGCAGCGCCCGGAAGGAGGACGGCAGTGAGCATCGCGCATCGATCCACCCTGGTCGTTCACGGTCGCCTCGCCATGCGAGAGAGCCGCCTGGCGGCGGGTCGTGGCGGTCGTCATGGCCTCCAGATCATGTCGTTCGAGCAGGCCGCCGTCCGGCTGGCGGGCGGCTTCGCCCGCCCTATCGATGACGAGAGCCTGCGCGCGGCCATCCAGTCGGCCCTCCCAGCCACGCCGATGGGCGAGCTGGAGAGCATCAAGGCTCTTCCCGGCATGATCGACGCGGCAGCCGACACGCTCCACAAAGCCTGGCGCGCCGGCATCGATCTTGCCGCACGCGCGGCGGATCATTCCCGTCTCGACGCCATCGCGCGGCTGGAAGCGGCCGTCCTCGACCAGCTTCCGCCCGGCATGATGCGGCCTCTCGACATCGTTGCAGCCGCGACCGCCCGCATTGCTCATGCGCCGGCGGTCCTCGGCCCGATGGAGATCGTCGGCCTTACCGAACTCTCGCCCTGCTGGCGGCCGCTGCTCCAGGCCCTCACCGCCCATATCCCGGTGCAGTGGACTGCCGGCCCGAGGAGCGTTCCCGCATGGCTGGACGGCACCGGCATCACGATCACGCGCGCACCGGCGCAAACGCCAGGGATCAGCGCCGTCAGCGCCGCGACCGCCTATCACGAGGCCATCGAGGCGATGCGCTGGGCGCGCAGCCTGCTCGCAACTGGCGTCTCGCCCTCGGAGATCGCCATCGCGACCGCATCGCCCGCCGACTATGACGATCATTTCCTGGCCCTGCGCGCCGACGCCAACATCGACCTGCACTTCGTCCACGGCGTCCGCACCGTCACGACCCGCGAGGGCCAGTCGGCCGCGGCGCTGGCCGACATCGTGGTCCGCGGCCTGTCGCAATCCCGGCTGCGGCGCCTCGCGGCGCTCTGCCGGGACAGCGGGCCATTCGAGACCCTGCCCGAAGGCTGGCTGCGGGTCCTGCCGACCGATGCGCCGCTCTCGACGCCGGGCGCGTGGAACCGCCTGCTGGTCCGCTTGACGCCGGAAGACTGGCCCGACGGCGCCGACCATGTTCCGGCGCTGCGCACAGCGGTCGAGACTCTGGCGAAAGGGCCGGACGCCGCCGGCGAGATCGGAAAAGCCTTCCTCAAGGGCCGCGCGCTCGCGATCTGGCGCAAGGCGCTGCTCGCCGGCCCCGCCGCCTCGATCGACGCGACGCTGGAACTCCTGAAGCAGGACGACGGGCTGGAAGCGTGCGTATGCGTCGCCTGGATGCCCGCCAGCGCGCTCGCCGCGTCGCCCCGCCGCTTCGTGCGGCTCCTCGGCCTCAATTCCTCGCGCTGGCCGCGCGGGATCGCCGAGGACCGCCTGATCCCGGACCATATCATCCCGACCCCGGTGCTCGATCCACTGCCGGTCAATCTCGCCGACCGACGCGATTTCGAGACGATCCTCGCCACGACGGCCGATACCGTCGTTCTGTCGCGCGCCCGGCGCGACAGCGACGGGCGTCTCCTGGGTCGCAGCCCTCTGCTCGCCGGGCGTGGCGACGAAACCTATCTGCGCCGCAACGCGACGCCGGCGCACGCCTTCAGCGAAACAGACCGCCTCATGGCCCGGCCCCAGGAGTTCGCCGCCGATCCGCAAGCGGTCGGCGCGCAGGGCTGCTGGCGCGACTGGCGGCAGGCCGAGATCACTCCCCATGACGGGCTCGTGCGGGCGGATCATCCGCTCGTTCTCGCCATCCTCGGCCGCACCCAGTCGGCCAGCTCGCTGCGCCGCCTGCTGCGCAATCCGCTGAGTTTCGTTTGGGTCTATGCCTTCGGATGGCGTGAACCGCAGAGCAGCGCCGAACCGCTCGTGCTCGACGCGCTCGGGATCGGCGATCTCGTTCATTTGGTTCTCGACCGCGCCTTGCGCGACCTCGAAACCGGAGACGGTCTTGCCTCCGCCGACGCCGAGACCATCGAGGCCGCGGTGGCGCGGGCCGCGCAAGCCGTCGCCGGCGATTGGGAAAGCGAGCGTCCGGTTCCGCCGGTCGTCATCTGGAGCCGCACGCTCGACGACGCCCGCGTTATGGCGGGCCGCGCCTTGTCCTATGGTGATGAAGTCCTGCCGGGCGCACGCTCCTACGGAGAGGTGCCCTTCGGCGGCTCGGAGCCGAAATCCGACGCGGAGGCGCCCTGGGATGCGAGCGCGCCGGTCACGATTCCCGACACGGGCTTCAACATCGCCGGCTATATCGACCGGCTCGACATCTCGGGCGACGGCAAGCGCGCCCTCGTGCGGGACTACAAGACCGGACGGCCGCCGCGCGGCGAGATCCGCCTCAACGGCGGACGCGAGCTTCAGCGCTGTCTCTATGCCTTCGCGGTGAAGGCGCTCCTCGGCGACGATGTCGCCATCAGCGCCTCGCTGCTCTACCCGCGCGAGCCCGTCGATCTCCAGCTCGACGATCCCGAGGCCGTACTGGCAGAGATCACGGGCTATCTGCGCGCAGCACGGTCGAGCCTCGCCGGAGGCGCGGCCCTTCCTGGCCCGGATACCGGCGGCGACTATGACGACCTCGCCTTCGCCCTGCCGGCCAACGCCAGCGCCACTTATTGCAAACGCAAAATGCCGGCCGCCACGGAGCGGCTTGGCGAAGTCGCTCAGGTCTGGGAGGCGGAATGATGAGCAGCGTGTCCAAGGTGCTGAAGGACGACGGCGCCCGCCGCAATGCGATCAGCCTCCATGATCGCTCCATCCTGGTCGAGGCCGGCGCGGGCTCAGGCAAGACCGCCGTCATGGCCGGCCGCATCGCCGCCATGCTGGCCGAAGGCGTCGCGCCGCGCTCCATCGCCGCCGTCACCTTCACCGAACTCGCCGCGAGCGAGCTGCTGTCGCGTGTCCGCGAGTTCGTCGCCGATCTCTCGGCCGACACGATCGCGACCGAGCTGCGCGTGGCGCTGCCCGATGGGCTGTCCCAAGCCCATCGCGACAATCTCGCCGCCGCCAGCGCCGCGATCGACGAAATCACCTGCTCGACCATCCACGGCTTCTGCCAGCGCCTGATCAAGCCCTATCCGGCGGAGGCCGACATCGATCCCGGCGCCGGCGTCATGGATCGCAACCAGGCCGACCTCACCTTCCTCGAAATTGTCGATGGCTGGCTGCGCGAACGCCTGTCCGGCGGTCAGGGCGGTATCCTGGCCGAGCTGGTGCTGCACAGCCCCGGCGAGACCGTGGCGCTCATCCATAAGATCGCCGAGAATCTGCGCCGTCGCCCCACGCTCACGGCCCCGCCCGTGTCTCCACTTGGCGGCCACCTCACGGCGTTCCGGCAGGCCACGGCGGATTTCGCGAACTTCATGGATGGCACGGCGGCGGCCGAGCCCGAAACGGTGACGATCGTCGAGCGGCTGGCCGAAATGGCGACCGCCGTGGCGAACGGTCCCGATCCCGCGACGCCCGCGGGCCTCGTTCGGCTCCTGACCGCGCGGCCCCACCCGGATCTTTGCACCAAGACCGGCGCCTTCGCCTCCTACCGCAAGAAGGGCAAATGGGCCGCCACGGCCAAACAGGCCGGTCTCTCCAAGGCCGATGGCGACCGGCTGAACGACGCCGCCGAGACCCACTACACCGCCTGTTGCGACGCTTGGGTCGCGTTGGCGCAGGCCGTCGCCGGCCATGCCCTGGCCGCGCTGATCGACGAAGCGCGTCCGATCCTGCAACGCTATCGCGACCACAAGCGCGCCAGCGCCCAGCTCGATTTCGACGATCTGATTTTCGCCGCGCGCGACTTGCTGCGCGACCACGACGCCGTGCGCCAGGCGCTGGGACAGCGTTTCGCCCATGTCCTCGTCGACGAGTTTCAGGACACCGATCCCCTGCAAACCGAAATCTTCTGGCGGCTGTGTGGCGAGCCGGTCGACGGGGATGACGACTGGACCCGGTTCCAAATCCGGCCGGGCGCGCTCTTCCTGGTCGGCGACCCGAAGCAGGCGATCTATCGCTTCCGGGGCGCCGATGTCGGCGCCTATGTGCAGGCGCGCGACGCCTTCCGCGCCCAAGACCCCGGCAACCTTCTGTCGATCTCCACCAACTTCCGCTCCTGCGCCTCGATCCTCACCTTCGTCAACGAGCGCTTCGAGGCCGTGCTCTCGACCGACGGCCAGCCGGGCTTTACCGCTCTCGACCCGTTTCATGACGATCGGAGCGGCCTGTGCGTGGCGGCTCTCGACATCGCCGTGGCCGACGAAAACGGCAAGGCCAGCGCCGAACAGCAGCGCGACGCCGAAGCCGACGCCATCGCCGAGTTGTGCGCCCGGCTGATCGAAAGCCACCCCATCATCGACCGTCGCAGCGGCGCCGAGCGCCCCTGCCAGCCGGGCGACATCGCCTTGCTGGCGCCAACCGGCGCGGAGCTGTGGCGCTATGAGGAAGCCCTGGAACGCCGCGGCATCCCTGTCGCGACCCAAGCCGGCAAGGGTCTGTTCCGCCGCCAGGAGGTCCAGGATCTGATCGCGCTGACCCGCGTTCTGGCCGACCGCCGCGACACCCTGGCGCTCGGCGCGCTGCTGCGCGGGCCTCTGGTTGGCCTCACCGAAGAAAACCTGCTGGACATCATCTGGGGACTTCCGCGCTCGGAGGAACAGCCGGATCGGATTCCGCGCCTGGATCTCAGCATCGATCCCGCCGTCATCGCGCACCCGCTCGCGCGCGAAGTCATCGAGCGGCTGCAATCGCTCTCCCGGCGCGGCAACAGCACGACCCCGCACGAGCTGCTCTCGCAGGCCGTGGACGTGTTGCGCGTCCGTCCGCTCCTCCTCGAGCGCCATCGCGGCCAGGCCGAGCGCGCGCTCGCCAATGTCGATCTCTATCTCAGCCTGTCGACCGGCTACGCCGTGCGCGGTTTGCGCGCCTTCGCCGAGGCGATGACAGCGGCGTGGTCCGACGAGGCCCGCGCCGTCGAGGGACGGCCCGACGCCCAGGAGGAAGCGGTCGCGCTCTTCACCATGCACGCGGCCAAGGGGCTGGAATGGCCGATCGTCATTCCGGTCAACACCATGACCGGCGTCATGGCGCCCGACAGCGCCGTGATCGACCGCCAGACCGAGACCTTCTATTGTCCGGTCCTGGGCGTCGTGCCCGAGGGCTACGAAACCGCGCGCCAGGCGGAAAAGGAGGAGCTGGACCGCGAACGCATCCGACTCTGGTATGTCGCAGCCACCCGCGCCCGCGAACTCCTCGTCTTGCCCCGGCTCGACGCCACGCCGTCGAAATCGGCCTGGATCGGTCTCGTCGATCTGTCGCTCGCCGACCTGCCCGCCCTGGACGTCTCTCACTTGCCTGCCGGTCTCACGACCGCAGGTGCGGGCGCGGGCAACACCCAGACGCGCGCGAGCTTCGCCGCCGAAGCCGAAGCCATCGCGGCCGCGCAGACGCGGTTGACCTGGCTCGCGCCCAGCCGTGACGAAAACGCCGCCGGGACCGTGCTGCGGGAAGAAGAAGCCGCGCTCTGGACGGGATCGGCCGACGATCAGCCCCCCGAGCTGGAAGCCGCCGTCCTCGTGCAGGGGGGCCGCGAGCGCGGGCTGATCCTCCACAAGCTCATGGAAGAGGTGCTGACCGGCGAAATCCCCGAAGCGGAAGCCGCCCTGACCGAACGGGCTGGCCACCTCATCCGAGCCCTCGGGCAGTCTCCGGTCGCCGACCCGGCCACGGGGCTGTCGGCGCAGGAACTGGCGGCCTGTGTGGTCCGGACCCTGGCTCTGCCTGACATCGCGGCCCTACGGCCGGGTCTTCTGGCCGAATTTCCCGTCTATTCCGCACAGGCGGCCGACGGCGTGGAAACCGCAACGGCCGGGATCGCCGATGCCCTGACCCTGACGGCCGAGGGCCGCCCCGCCGTCGTCGTGGACTGGAAAAGCGATGTGACGCCGGCAACGGGAACGCTCGATCACTATCGCGCGCAGGTGCGGGCCTATCTCGACATGACCGGCGCCGAGCGCGGACTGATCGTGCTGATGACCTCCGGCGCCGTCATTCCCGTCCTGCCGACGAAGCCGACCGAAAGCGAGGCGGCCTGAGTCCATGTCGTCTCTTGCCTGGATCGATTTCGATGAAGCCGAGCGGCAGCGCGCGCAGCGCATCATGGCGCTCTTTCAGGAGCGCGAGACCCGCGACGAGCTGGGGCTGGGGGCGATCCGGGATTCCATCGCCGATCACCTCTTTCCGGGCACGAGCACGATCCAGACGCGCCTGCGATACATGCTGTTCATTCCCTGGCTCTATCGGGCGCTGGAAAAGCGCGAAGTCCCCGAAGCGCAGCTCCGCACCGAGGCGCGCGACACCGAAATCCGGCTTGCCGACGCCCTGAAAGCCGGCGGTGAGTCCAACGGCATCATCGGCCGGGATGCAGGACCACGGCTCCAGCGGTTGCCGAGTTCCGTCTATTGGGCTGGCCTGGGCGCGTGGGGCATCCGGGTCTTTCCGGGCTCGCTCGACAGTCTGTTCGTCGCGTTGCGGGGCCGTGGCCGGTCTCGCGGCGCATCCAGCGGCGAAGACGCTCTGGCCGACACCCAGACGCCCGCCGTCTGGAATCCGGCCTTGCCCCAGATGCCCGGCGATCTACTTGAGAGCGCCGTCTTCCGCCTGACCACCGACGAGGCGCAATTCCTCATCGACCGCCTGATCGCCAGCCAGCCCACCGCACTGCTCACGATGCTGGCGCGCGAAGGCATCGACGCGGACTGCGACTATATTTGGACACATCCTCATCTGTCGGCGTTTCCATCCGCCGCGCGCCGCCTCGTCCAGCATGGGGAAGTCTTCTCCCATGTGATGCACGGCGCCGCGCTGCTCTATAACCTCGCGCTCAGCGAGCTGCGCCAGCGCGACGACTGGATCGAGGACTATCGCGCTAGGCTTAAAGCCTGGCGCGACGAACTCGATACCGGCGCCGTCCGCGCGTGGTCGCTCGATGATTTCTGGAATGTCGTGGAACACCCGGCGCACGCCGTCCGACCGGCCGCCAAGCGGTTCGTGAGCGAGTGGCGCGATCTGGTTCTGGCCGGGACGGAGCAGGTAATCTCGGCGCCCGCCGCGCGGCGGCTTGTCGAGGAGCGCGAACGTCGGCTCAAGATCAGCCAGTCCCGCTACGCCAATCACGCTGTCCGCGACCGCTGGACCGGCGCATCGGGCGCCGACCGCCTCAGCTTCCGCTGGGCGCAGGCCAAATCCCACCTGCGGGATCTCGCCCATGCTGAATAGGCGCAGCCTCGATCCCGAACAACGAACGCTCTACGGCGCCAATCTTCAGCCGCCGGCGGGCTATGTCTTCGACGCGGCCGTCGCCACGACCTTCTCGCTCGACTTCGAGACCGCGCTCGCCGTGCCGGTCAGTCTGGCGCTCTTCGCCGCCGAGAACCGCGACGACATTCTCTCTCATCCTCTGGCGCTGCTCGAGGGTGCCGAGCGCATCGCCGGCCGCCTCGTCGTCTTCACCGACGCCGGCCATATCCAGGCGAGCGCCCGGCCGCATTCCCGCCTTTGCTCGCTGCTCGAACGCATCATCGTCGAGGTCGCCGCCCCTCAAGGCGGGGCTTTCCATCCCAAGATGTGGGCGCTGCGCTTCACGCCATTGCGGCCCGAAGACCCCGCCCGCCTGCGTCTGCTCGTTCTCTCCAGAAACCTGACGCGCGATCGCTCATGGGACATCGCCGCCACCCTCGACGGCGTGATCACCAAGCAGCCCAAAGCCGTCAATCGCCCGGTCGCCGACTTCCTTCGCCAGCTCCCCGACCTCGCGACCGTCGGCGTTCCCGACGGAACGAAGACGCTTGTCGATGACCTGGCCGAAGACATGCGCCGCGCCGAATGGAGCCTGCCCGAACCGTTCCAGAGCGTCTCCTTCGCCGTTAACGGCCTCGGCGGAAAGCCATGGCGCCCGGAACCCTGCGTTCGGCTGGGCGTGGTGTCGCCCTTCTGCGACGATCAAACCTTGTCGATGCTCGCCGGCCTGGCCAGCGCCGAAAAGCCCATCTTCATCGGGCGATCCGACGAACTCGCCCAGGTGCCCGGCGCCACGCTCGATGGCTTTGCCCGCGTGGCCGTGCTCGAGGAAATGGCGGCCACGGAAGATGGCGAGGAGGAGGACGCAGCGGCCCTACAAGGGCTCCATGCCAAGGCGTTCATCGCCGAACGCGGCTGGGACACCGCGATCACGGTCGGCTCGGGAAACGCCACGCGGCCGGCGCTGCTGACCGGCAGCAATGTCGAGATATTCACCACCCTGACCGGGAAGCGATCACGGGTCGGCAGCGTCGAGGAAATCCTCGGCGACAAGGGGTTTGGCCGGCTGACGCGGCCGTTCGTCCGCGACGAGACGGGAGCCGCCGATGCCGCGCAACGAGCCGCCGAGGCTCGTTTGGATCGGGCACGGCGCGAGATTTGCCGCAGCGGCCTCACGCTCCGTTGCGAGCGCGGCGAGCACGCCGCCGATGGCGCGCCGGTCTGGCGGGTCTGGCTGATCCCGTCCAAACCGCTGCCCCTTACCGGGCTCGGTGCGCTGCGAGTTTGGCCGATCACGCGGGGCGAAGGACATGCGCGCGATCTGCTGGAGCCGCTCCGGCAGGGACAGCCCGCCGACCTTGGCGCAATGCCCTTGGTCGACCTTACCCGGTTCCTCGCCTGTCACCTGACGGACGAGACGGAAGACGTCTCGATCCTGTTCAGCACCGGGCTCATGATGGAGGGGCTGCCCGCAGAGCGCCACGCCGCCATCCTGCGCTGGGTGATCGACAGCAAGGACGCCTTCTTCCGCTATCTCCGCCTGCTCCTCTCCGAATTAGGCGATCCCTTCGCCGCCGCCCTCGCGGCGCAGGACGGGTCAGGTCAGGGCGCTTGGCGCGCGGCAAGCGACGACGCGCCCATCCTCGAGGAGATGGTTCGGGCCTTCTGCCGGGGCGGAGACCAGCTTCGCGCCATCGAACGGCTGATCGCACGCTTGGAAACCGGCGACGGTGACGATACCGATCCGATTCCGGCCGAGTTCCGCGCACTCTGGAATACATTCCGAATTGCGCTCGCCACGCAGGATGCCGCGCATGCCGAATGAACGGTTTCGCGCCGACGCGGCGCTCGCTCCCCTCAAGGTCTTTCAGCGGCGCACCGTCGACTACGTCTTCGATCGGCTCTACGGCCAGGACGATCCTGTCCGCCAGTTCCTGGTCGCCGACGAAGTCGGCCTCGGCAAGACGATGGTGGCGCGCGGGGTCATCGCCCGCATGATCGAACACCTGTGGGACAGCACCAAGCGGATCGACATCCTCTACATCTGCTCGAACCAGGCGATCGCCGCCCAGAACCTCAACCGGCTGAACGTCCTCGGGCGGCGCGAGCTGGCCCTGCCGACCCGCATGACGCTCGTTCCCCTGCAACTGCGCGACCAGGCGGGCCTCGACGCCAACAGGGTGAACTTCATCAGCCTGACGCCGGGCACGACCTTCGATCTGCGCTCCGCGACGGGCGTGACGCAGGAGCGCGCCTTGCTGTTCCATCTCCTGCGCGACCTCGTTACGCGCCCGCGCGGCCTGCACAATCTGTTGCAGGTCACGGCCGGCGTCGAGGGTTGGAGCCGCGCCGTGGACAACCTCACCCTCGAAGGCGTCGACAAGCGCATCATCGAGCGTTTCCGCCGCGACGTGCAGGCGGATCGCGACATCTTCGAGGAACTCGAACGGATTTGCGAACTCTTCCCGCGCCGCCGGGACACCTATCCCGCAGAAATGACACAGCCCCGCAACAGCCTGGTCGCCCGGCTCCGCGCCAAGCTGTCCCACGCCTGCGTGGATGCGCTGCAACCCGACCTCATCGTCATGGACGAGTTCCAGCGGTTTCGGGATCTGCTGCATGGCGACAGCGACGCGGCGATCCTCGCGCGCGAACTGTTCGACTACTCGGGAGGCGACGGGCATGCCGCCCGCACCTTGCTGCTCTCCGCCACACCCTACCGAATGCTCACGCTCGCCGGCGACGAGCCCGACGAAGGCGACCACTATCAGGACTTCCTTGAGACCCTGAGTTTCCTCTATGGCCGGGAAAAGGGGCCGGAGGTGGCAGCCACGCTGGCACGTGAAATGCGCGCCTTCCGCGGCCTCTTGCATGCCCTGCCACAGTCACATGCCTCAGCGGTCGAGACCCGCCAGACCATCGAACGGCGCCTGCGCCGTGTGATCGCCCGAACCGAGCGGGTCGCATCCACGGTCGAGCGCGACTCCATGATGAGCGAGCCTCCCATCACGGTCTCGATCGCGCCCGCCGACCTCGCGCAGGCATCCGCCGTTTCTCAGGTGGCGCGCACGCTCGATGCGCCGGAAATCATCGAATACTGGAAGTCTTCGCCCTATCTGCTCAATTTTATGCGCCACTACAGCCTGAAGCGGCTGCTGGAAGACCAGATCGACGCGCCTTCGGCCGTGCTCCGCACCGCAATCCAGGCGGCTCGACCGGCCATGCTCGATCACGACGCCATCGACACCTATGCGCCGCTTGACCCGGCTAACGGTCGCATGCGCGCGATCATGGACGACATCTTCGGCCAGCATCTGGAACAGAACCTCTGGATACCCGCCGCCATGCCCTATTACGGCGAGGCGCGAGCCGGGGCGCCGCTGACCAAGGCGCTGATATTTTCGTCCTGGTCCATGGTGCCCGACGCGGTCGCAGCCCTGCTGTCCTACGAAGCGGAACGGCGCATGGGCGTCGGCGAATCCGGCCGGCGTTATTTCGAGCAGCATCGCCTGCGTCCCTTGCAGTTCCGGCAGGATCACGGCCGGCTCGCGGGTCTGCGCGCGCTGCTGTTGATCTATCCCTCGCCGGCGCTGGCCGAGCTGGCCGATCCGCTGGCGGTGTTCAGCGAAACGGGGACCGCCTTGTCGCTGGAGGAAATGCGCTCCGCTGTGGGCGACCGCCTCAAGCCCGCCCTCGGTGCTTTGAAGGAAGGCGCGGTGTCGCATCAGGACGCGCACAGCGCCGAGTGGGCCGCCCCAGCCGTGATCGATGACCTGCTGGGCGCGCGATCCCGCGCCTGGCTGGAAGCGACCCACGGCATGCGCGCCCTGGCGAGCGAAGACGCCTTCCACGATCATATCACCGAACTGGCGGCAGCGGTGAAGACGCACGACATCGGCGCTTTGTCCGACGATCTTTCGGACCTGCTGGTTGACGTCGCGCTCGGCAGTCCGGCCGTCTGCGCGCTTCGCGCCCTCAAGCGGATCGCGCCCGAGCTGGCGTGGGATGACCCACGCTTGCTCAGCGCCGCCGCTGAAGTCGCCTGGTCGTTCCGGGCGCTGTTCAATCAGCATGACGCGGTCGCCTTGCTGAGACGGGATACCGACGATCACTACTGGCGCCGCGTGCTGGCCTATTGCGCCCAGCACAACCTACAGGCCGTCCTGGACGAATACGCACATTACCTCGTCGATGCCGAAGGTCTCGGCGCCTACCCAGCCTACGACCGCGCAATCGGTGTCGCTCGCGCCATGGCCCAGGCCCTCGCTATCCGCCCGTCGCAGATCGACGTCGATGACGTGCAAGTCGATGGAGAGTCCCTCGCCATCAGCAAGTTCCAGATGCGCGGACGCTTCGCGATGCGGCTCGCCGACTACAAGGACGAAGACGGCGCCGTCGCGCGGCTCGGAGGCGTGCGTGACGCCTTCAACTCACCGTTCCGGCCGTTCGTTCTCGCCACCACGTCAGTCGGCCAGGAAGGGCTGGACTTCCATCCCTATTGCTATCGCGTCTATCACTGGAACTTGCCGGGCAACCCGGTGGACCTCGAGCAGCGCGAAGGCCGCGTCCACCGCTTCAAGGGCCATGCCGTGCGCCTCAATCTGGCCGAACGCCAGGCCGCGGTCGTCAGGGGCCGTGGGCAGGCTCCTGACGATCCGTGGAAGCTGATGTTCGAGCACGCGCGATCCGAGGCGGCGGTCGACACCGATCTCATCCCCTATTGGATCTACGAAGGTTCCGTGCGCGTCGAACGGCGCGTGCCGATGCTGCCGTTCAGTCGGGAAGTCACGCGACTCGCCTGGCTCAAACGCAGCCTCACGGTCTATCGACTGGCCTTCGGTCAACCGCGGCAGGACGATCTGCTCGACTACCTGCAAACCCTGGCCGGCGACGGCATGGACTCCAACCTGCTTACAGACCTGCAAATTCGGCTTGAGCCAGAGGTGTTCGACAGGTCAGCGTGATGACCTCACCGCGCCTGGCTCCAAATGCCCTTTGCGAGCGGGAAGACCACTCCGCATCCCCGCCTATTTATATCCCCCACCATCCGCCTTCCCTACGCCTGACGATTGATACTTCCCTGGCCACTTCCGCGCGCTCATGTTCGGTCGTGCAGGAGCGTGCGCCATCGAGGCTCGGCCAGCGTGTCGGTGCCTCTGAATGACCAACGCATTGCGAAATGCGTCTCGCGCTCGACCATCAACGATTATCAGCGGCAGGTCTCCTGCCGAAGGAGGGCGTATGTCAGAGACCACATTCCTCACGCCGGAAGAGGTGGCCGAACGCTATCGTGGCAGCGTTTCGGTCGGCACCCTTCGGAACTGGCGTGCGATGAAGATCGGGCCGTCGTTCGTAAAAATCGGCAAAGCGGTCCTCTACCGGGTCGATGAGCTTGAGGCGTGGGACGACAGGAACCGTGTGCAGTGCCGCCCCCCGAAACGAATTGAACAAAGCGCCATGGATCGTGCTTGATCGCTCAGCACAAATGGCGGGCGCGCCGGTCGACGCTCCCGACGCGCCCGCCCGCCTTCAGTTCATGCGAGGCGAACCGCCCCCATGCGGCTGGACCATATGACGGCCAGCCTGGTGGGCCTCATGCGGGTTCGCCGCCATTCCCACCGCCATGCTTGATCCGCCCCACGCTGCGGCTTCTCCCATGGTCCCCGCGCTTATCGGGTCCGGGTCCCCATATCTGACTCAGGCGCTCGGCGTTTCCGCGATCGGGCCGAGCGTGTCGATCTCGGCGATCTTCTGAAACTCGCTGAGATAGTCCTGCTGATGGGTCGCCAACCAACGGACCACCCGATTGTTCGCAAGGAGCTTGGCGACGTATCCACGCGCAACGGTCAAATGCAGATTGTCGATGCCGTAGGTTTCCTCGACCGACTTGACCTGCGTCTGGAGCGCTGCCAGTTCCCGCTCCATCCGGGCGATCTGTTGACCCGAGGGCGTCGGCTTGCCGCCGCCCTTTCCCCTCTTGGTGGCGGCAAGCTGGTTTTCGGATGTCGCCGCGCGCAACGCGCGGGCAAACATGACCGTGAAATTGTTCTGGCCGATCATCAGATCGGCGGCTTCGATCTGCCGCACGGCCGTCATCTGGCGCAGAATGTCGAACACCTTCATCGAGCAAGGCGTGTCTTTCAGCATCTCGGCCGCCTCGGGGCTGATCCCTTCCAGCAGCCGGAAACGTCGCAGCACTGACTCGACCTGGAGGTTCAGGGCCGCGGCGATGTCGGCAGATGACACGCCTCGATCCATCGCGCGCGCAATCATCCGGTGCTCCTGGATCGGCGGGATGCGGTTGACGCGCTTGTTGTAGGTATAGGTGTCGTCGTCAGAGGCGAGCAGGCACTCGACCTCAGCGATGCCGAGTTCCTTCAGCGCTTCCAGCCGCTCCTCGTCTTCGCCGAGAACCTCCACGTCCGGGGAATAGCCAATGTAGGTTTCAGCCAAGGGCACTTGACCTGCCCCCTTCCTGATCCCTCGGTTTGAGTGAGAGTCCGTCACCCTGAGGAGACGGACGTGAAGAAGAGCAGGTTCAACGAGGCGCAGATCATCGGCGTGCTGCGGGAGCAGGAGGCCGGGAGCCCGACGGCGGAGGTTTGCCGGCGGCATGGGATCAGCGAGCAGACCTTCTACCGGCGGAAGGCGAAGTACAGCGGCATGAACGTGTCGGATGCCCAGAAGCTGAAGACGCTGGAGGACGAGAATCGGCGACTGAAGAGGCTCTTGGCGGAGTCCATGCTCGACGTGTCGGCGCTGAAGGACCTGCTGGGAAAAAACTGATCGGGCCTGCAGCGCGCCGGGAGGCCGTGCTTCGCCTGATGGCGGAGCGCGGCTTCTCGCAGAGGCGCGCCTGCGGGCTGGTCCAGGTCGATCCGAAGACAGTGCGCCGCGTGGCCCAGCCAGGCGATGCGGAGGTACGCGCCCGGCTGCGGGGCCTGGCGGCGGAGCGACGCCGCTTCGGCTACCGGCGGCTCGGCATCCTGCTCGAGCGTGAAGGCGTCAGCATGAACAAGAAGAAGCTCTTCCGGCTGTACCGCGAGGAGGGCTTGGCGGTGCGAAGGCGGCGCGGCCGCAAGCGCGCCACCGGCACGCGGGCGCCCATGGCGCTGCCGGACGGGCCGAACCAGCGCTGGAGCCTGGACGTCGTGGCCGACACGCTGAGCTGGGGCCGGCGCTTCCGGATCCTGTGCATCGTCGACGACTTCACCCGCGAGGCGCTGGCGCTGGTGGTCGACACCTCGATCGGCGGCCATCGCATGGCCCGCGAGCTGGACGCCCTGATCGCCCGGCGCGGCCGGCCGGCGACCATCGTTAGCGACAACGGGACCGAGATGACCAGCCGGGCCATGCTGGAATGGACCAACCGCACCGGCGTCGACTGGCATTACATCGCGCCCGGCAAGCCGCAGCAGAACGGCTTCGTCGAGAGCTTCAACGGCAAGCTGCGCGACGAGTGCCTGAACGAGGAGGTCTTCGCCAACCTCGCCGAGGCCCGGGCTGTCATCGAGCGCTGGCGGCTCGACTACAACCACGTCAGGCCGCACTCGGCGCACGGCGGACTGACCCCGGAAGCCGTGCGTCTGAACCCCGCGGCCGGCCGGCTGCGCAACTTGATCAGCTCCACCGCCCGGCCGCTACCGCCGGCGCTGGAGATCAGCTACCAACCCCCTGGGCTCTCATAATGATCGAGGGACCGGCGGGGGGCAGGTCACACTCCTTCGCGTTTTAATTTCGATACTGCGGACGATTTCGGGTCGAAATCGCCGTTGATTTCGGATATCACTTGATACCTGGTTTTACTGAGAACGCGGAACCGCCGAAAAGGTTTCGCACGTCTCGCCCGTTGGTTGGAGAACGAACCCATGCCGCTTACGCGCAAGGACACGCAGCGCCAGACGCGGGACCGGCTGATCGCCGCCGCACATACCTCGATCATCGAGGAGGGGGTCGCCGCCATGTCGATCCGCAACATCTGCAGCGCGGCCGGCCATTCGCAGGGTGCCTTCTACTCGAACTTCGCCAGCAAGGACGATCTGCTGGTCGAGATCCTGCAGAGCCATATCCAGGATGAGGTCACACTGCTTCGCGACCTGGTCGCGCACTGCTCCGGCGATGATATCGAGGCAACGCTCCAGGTGCTGGCCGCCCGGCTCGCGAAGCTGGCCGGTGAAGCGCAATGGTCGCTCCTCTCGATCGAATTGCAGCTTCACGCGCGGCGCGATCCGGCTTTCGCCGAGCGGCACCGGGAGGGCAAGGCGGCCTGCTATCGGATGTTCGGTGAACTCGTTGCCGATCTAACGCAACGCTTCGCACTGCGTCCGGCCTTGCCGCCGATGCAGACGGGCATCGGTCTATACGCGCTCTGGATGGGACTGGCGGTCCAGGGCGATGTCGAAGGCGCCATGCCGCGCGACGAGATGCTCGTCGGCTTCTTCCGCGCCATGGCTGGACTGGGTTCGTCGCATGAGGAGCAGGCGTATTCGTGAGCGGGATCGTGTCAGATCGTCGACGCATCGGCTGCGATGAGCACGGACACCCGCTCGTCGGCGAGGTGGATGAGCATCGGCGCTTCCATATCCGCTTCCGCGCCCAGGACGCCGACATCGACGAACTCGGCCATGTCAACAATGCTGTCTGGGTGACCTGGATCCAGGATGCGTCGGTGGCGCACTGGCTGACGGCCGCGCGTCCGCAAGATCGCGACCGGTTCGTCGCGGTCGTGCTGCGCCATGAGGTCGACTATCGCGGCAATGTCCGGGCGGGAGACGCGGTCAGCGCGATCACCTGGGTCGTCGGAGTGCCGCGCGGTGCGCGCTATGCACGATGCGTCGAATTCCATGATGAAGACGGGCGGACGCTCGTCGCCTCGCTGACCCAGTGGGCCCTTGTCGATCGGGAAACCGGCAAGCTGGCCCGCGTCCCGGTGGAGGTGGCGGCTCCGTTTCTTGGTGACGATACCGCGCAGAAGGAGATTGAATGAGCGATATCAGGAAAGTGGCGGTTCTCGGCACGGGCGTCCTCGGGAGCCAGATAGCCTTCCAGACCGCCTATAGCGGCTTCGACGTTACCGCCTACGACACCAGCGAGGAGGCGCTTGAACAGGCAAGGCAGCGTTTTGCCATGCTCGTCGAGACCTATGGCAAGGAGGTGGCCGGTGCGGCCGACGGCAAGGCCGCCGAGTCCCTGCAGCGCATCACCCTGTCCGCCGATCTCGGTTCGGCCGTCGCGGACGCGGACCTCGTGATCGAAGCGGTTCCGGAGCTTCTCTCGATCAAGCAGGCGCTCTACGAGAAGCTCGCGGGGCTTGCGCCGGAAAGGGCGATCTTCGCTACCAATAGCTCGACCCTGTTGCCGAGCGACCTCAAGGCCTTCACCGGCCGCCCGGACCGGTTTCTGGCGTTGCACTTCGCCAACAGCATCTGGAAGTTCAACACCGCCGAGGTGATGGGCACCGACGACACCGATCCGGCCGTGTTCGATGCCCTGATCGCCTTCGCCTCGGCCATCGGCATGGTGCCGATCCCGGTGCGCAAGGAAAAGGCAGGCTATGTCCTCAATTCCCTGCTGGTGCCGTTCCTGAACGCGGCGGCCGATCTCGCCGCCGGCGGCTATGCCGAGCCGGAAGATGTCGACAAGGTCTGGCGGATCGCCACCGGCGCGCCGATGGGGCCGTTCCAGATCTACGACATCATCGGCTTGAACACCCCCTACAACATTCTGTCGCATGGCGATGAGCACGCCCAGTCGCTCGCGGCATGGCTGAAGGAAAACTACATCGACAAGGGCAGGCTCGGCATCGCCTCGGGCGAAGGCTTCTACAGCTACAAACCCTCCGCAGACTGATCCCAACAAGAAGAACAGGAGTTCGCCATGCACTATAGCAGTGGAAACTATGAAGCCTTCGTGCGTCCCCGCAAGCCCGAGGGGGCCGACAAGAAGACGGCCTGGTTCGTCGGCTCGGGGCTGGCGGGGCTCGCCGGCGCCGCCTTCCTGATCCGCGACGGCGGCGTTTCGGGCGATCGCATCACCATATTGGAAGAGCTGGGAATCCCCGGCGGCGCGCTCGATGGTCTTGATGTGCCGGAGAAGGGCTTCGTCATTCGCGGCGGCCGCGAGATGGAGGAGCATTTCGAGTGCCTGTGGGACCTCTATCGCTCGATCCCCTCGCTGGAGATCGAGGATGCCAGCGTCCTCGACGAATTCTACCGGCTCAACAAGGACGACCCCAACTTTTCGCTCCAGCGTACGACGCAGAACCAGGGCCAGGACGTGCCCGACAAGGCGCTGCTGACGTTGAACGACAAGGCCCAGAAGGACCTGCTCTCCGTTTTCCTGGCGACACGCGAGGAGATGGAGAACAAGCGCATCAACGAGGTCTTCGGCGAAGATTTCCTGAAGAGCAATTTCTGGCTCTATTGGCGCACCATGTTCGCCTTCGAGGAATGGCATTCGGCGCTGGAAATGAAGCTCTACCTGCACCGCTTCATCCATCATATCGGCAGTCTCGCCGACTTCTCCTCGCTCAAGTTCAATCGCTACAATCAGTATGAATCCATGGTCCTGCCGCTGGTGAAGTGGCTGACCGATCACGGCGTCACGTTCCGCTACGGCGTCGAGGTCACCGACGTCGATTTCGACATCCAGCCCGGCCGCAAGCAAGCGACCCGCATTCACTGGAAAGAGCGCGGCGTCGAAGGCGGCGTCGATCTCGCGCCAGACGATCTCGTCTTCATAACCATCGGCTCATTGACCGAGAATTCCGACAATGGCGATCACAAGACGCCGGCGAAGCTCAACGAAGGACCGGCGCCGGCCTGGGACCTGTGGCGGCGGATCGCGGCGAAGGATCCGGCCTTCGGCCGCCCGGACGTATTCGGGGCCCATATCCCGGAAACGAAATGGGCCTCGGCAACGATTACCGCCCTCGATGCCCGTATTCCGGCCTATGTCGAGAAGATCACCAAGCGCAACCCCTTCACCGGCAAGATCGTCTCGGGGGGTATCGTCACGGTGAAGGACTCGGCGTGGCTGCTGAGCTGGACGGTTCATCGCCAGCCGCATTTCAAGAAGCAGCCCAAGGACCAGATGATCGCCTGGTTCTACGCGCTCTTTGTCGACAAGCCCGGCGACTATGTGAAGAAGCCAATGCAGGAATGCACCGGCGAGGAAATCACCCAGGAGTGGCTCTACCATCTCGGTGTACCGGTCGAGGACATTCCGGAGCTCGCAGCCTCCGGCGCCAGCACCGTGCCCACGATGATGCCCTATATCACCGCCTTCTTCATGCCGCGCCAGGCGGGTGACCGGCCGGACGTGGTGCCGGAGGGCGCGGTCAATTTCGCCTTCATCGGACAGTTCGCGGAATCGAAACAGCGGGACTGCATCTTCACCACGGAATATTCGGTGAGGACCCCGATGGAGGCCGTCTACACCCTGATGAATGTCGAGCGCGGCGTGCCGGAAGTCTTCAACTCGACCTACGATATCCGTACGCTGCTGGCAGCGATCGGTCCGCTGCGGGACGGCAAGGGCATCGACCTTCCCGGACCGGCCTTCCTGCGCAAGCTGCTGATGAAGAAGCTCGAAGGCACCGAGATCGCCAAGCTGCTCGAAGAGTTCCATCTGATCGAGGTTTGAACAGAGACCGGAAGGCACGCGCGGCGTGTGAAAGGTGATGAATGGCCGACGACGATCAGAAGAGCGAACGCGCCGCCGAGGTGACTGGGGTGCACGGCCATCATCACCATCATGAGCCGGACGGCGAAACGCCGTCCGGTCACGTCGACCATGATCCGGTCTGCGGCATGGTGGTCGATCCCGCCAGGACCGCTCACAAGGCTGAGTATGAAGGCGAGCGCTACGTCTTCTGCTCGGCCGGCTGCAAGGCGAAGTTCGACGCCGACCCCGTGCATTATGCGGCACTGGCAGCGCATGCCGCACATCACCATGAGGGTGCTGCCGCCCATGGCGATCATTCCCACCATAGCCACACGCATGGTCCTGACCGCTAAAGGTGCTACGCTTAATGGAACCAAGCTGTTCGGCGACAGCGGCTTGAAAGGCGGTGCGATCCGCGGGGGGACATCTTCTTTGACTGCGGCTCGATTTATGTGGATGCGTCGCCCGAGCCGTGATTGGTATCGTGCGGATGCGCCGGCGTCGCTCTCCATGAAACTTTTGAAGTCACTCAATGCCTGCCGAACCTCATGCCTCAGTTATGGGTGTCCATGGCTCTCAGTTCGGTGAGAAAGACTGTTCCAACCTCCACCGCTCGCTTGGCCGCGTCAGGGTCGACGTCCACGCCGTGCGAGGCTTCGTTCATGATACGCAGCGCGCGGAGCATTTCATCGGTGCTTGCTGGCATCGCTCCATTCTTTCTCAGGTCTCGCAGCATGTTCATGATACCAACGGGCCGATCGAAGACGATGCCTCTTTTGTCCGCGAGGTCGCGAAGGGATAAGGGGCGGGCGCCACCCGTCTCCCGTTCGCGGGAGACGGTTCATTGATGACGCGACTCTAACGACAAGGAGGAATGAGGTTTCGCTACCCGAACTGGAAGTGTCGCGACGGGAATTTAATCCTGTTCAATCATAGAAGAGACTGAATGGGCCAAGTGGGATTCTGGCCAAAGAGCCTACCTCGCGCAGAATCCCGCTCTCAGGTCAGCAGGTTATGGACGATCGTCAAGCCCGCCTATGTGGCGCCGCCTGTATCCGGCATCCCGACGCCCGAGCGTGGGGGCTTTTCTCGCTACAAACTCAATGCAACCTCTTGCGGGCAGTAGCGTGAGACATCGCGCTTGAACGATCCCGAGAGTGCTCCGGAGTGCGGAACGTTTCGATCAGAACCGCCTCGCGCACAACGAGCCGCAGGAGGCGAATATGACAGACAGCAGGTTTCTGACGCCGGAGGAAGTGGTGGACCGCTATCGCGGCGGTGTGTCGCTTGGCACCCTACGAAACTGGCGAACGAAGCGTATTGGCCCCTCGTTCATCAAGATCGGAAAGGCCGTCCTCTACCCGGTGGAGGAGCTTGAGGATTTGGACAAAAGGAATAGAGTGCCTTGCAGTGCCTCTGAGCGACTCAGCGAGCCTGTGGGTGATCAGGCGTGATGATCACGATCGGTCACCTTGGACCGCCCCCAATAAGCGGCTCCACTTGCATCCACGGGGCGCTTTTTACGAGCAATATCAATTGGTTACAGCGGCCATTAGGGTGGTGCACAACCACCCCTCGGGTGATCCCAAACCGTCGCGTGCCGACATCTCGATTACGCGCGAGATTATCGATGTGCTCGGCCCTTTCGATATTTCCGTGCATGATCATCTCGTGGTCGGCACATCGGGCGTTGTCAGCTTCCGCACTTCCGGCCTCATCTGAGGCTGATCTTCCGGGTCACGCCCACGCGCTCCAGGAATGTCTCATCATGGCTGACCATGAGCAGCGCGCCGTCATAGGCGTTCAGCCCCGCTTCGACGGCTTCCAGGGAAGCAATGTCGAGATGGTTGGCCGGCTCGTCCAGGATCAGAAGCTGTGGCGGGGCAACTCCGCCGAGGACGCAGGCAAGGCCGGCGCGCAGGCGCTCTCCACCGCTCAGCGTGGCCACCGGCTGAAGCGCCGCGTCCGCCCTGAAGCGGAAGCGCGCCAGCGCGGACCTGCAGGCATTTTCATCCGCCTCCGGATTTAATCGCCGAAAGTTGTCAAGGATGGTGCCGGCGCCCTTCAGCAGGCTCACCTCCTGATCCAGCAGCGCCCAAGGCACGGAGGCCCGCGCCTCGCCGGAAAGCGCCGGCAGGGCGCCGGTTATGACCTTGAGCAGGGTGGACTTGCCCGCCCCGTTCGGCCCGGAAATCGCCGCTCGCTCGGGCCCTCGCAGATCAAATGACAGATCACGGATTACGGGGCGATCCGCCTCATATCCCGCCACAAGACGGGTTACACGCACCACCTCTTTATTCGGCGGCAGACCCGTGGGGGCGAGCTTCACGATGAAGGGCTGAAGCACTTCGACCCGCCCACGCGCTTCGATTGCTGCCTCCTCCGCCTCAGCCTTTTGCCTCTCGGCCAGGCGCCCGAGGGCGCCGGAAGAATCTTCCGCCCTGTTCTTCAGTGTGCCGAGCAGAATGCGGGGCGCGCCGCCCCTGGCGGCCTTGCGGCTGCCTGCGCCATCACGCCTTGCCTTGCGCTCGGCGGCGGTCTGCGCCTTTTCCCCCGCCTCCTCGACGCGCCGTTCTGCGTGCGCCAAATCCTGCTGAGCGGCTGCGAGTTCACGCGCCTTCTGCGCTTCATAGCTGCTCCATCCCCCACCATAGCGCGCCGCGCCCAGCGATGTCAGCTCGATGATGGCATCCATGTTTTCAAGCAATTCCCGGTCATGGCTAACCACCACGGCGCCGCCGCGCCAGCCGGCGAGCAGCTCTGCCACAGTGGCGCGTCCCTCGCGGTCAAGGTTGTTGGTCGGCTCGTCCAGCAAAAGAAAGTCGGGCTGGGCAAAGATCAGCGCCGCAAGGCTTGCCCGCGTCCGCTGGCCTCCGGAGAGGGTGGCGAGCGGCGTTTCCAAAGCCATGCCCTGCAGGCCCGCGCGGCCAAGCGCTTCACCCAGCCGCGCTTCCAGTGTCCAGTCGGCCTCGGCGAAATCGGTCTCGGTGCCAGCGCCCGCCTCGATGCGCCGGAGCCGGGCGAGCGCAGGCTCTACCGCGAAAAGACCGGCGAGGGTTTCCTCCGGTGAGGGCTCAAAAGACTGGCGCAGCACACCGGTCGTGCCGGCAACTGTTACCGAGCCGGACGCAGGGCTCAACGTGCCGGAAATCAGCTTGAGCAGAGTGGATTTGCCCGCGCCGTTGCGGCCGACAATCCCCGCGCGTTCCTGATTGAGACTGAGATTAAGGTCTGAAAAAAGAACCCGCCCGTCAGGCAGGGCAAAGCTCAGCGAGGCGAAGGTTATCGAGGCGGGCATGATGTGAACTCATCCGGTAAACTGATCCGAGGGCGGTCGTTTTCCGGTGATCGTTCATGACGCAGGGCCTCACACTTGGCTGTGGAATTCTTCGCAGGGCTGCCCAGATAGGCACCGCTCACGAAAAGTTCAACTCGCATCCGGCAAGAAAGGCGCAGGCCCCTGGCGCCTTCCCTGACGATAAGGCTTGCAGGGCGCGACGGGACCGTTACCGTCCGGACATCAATCGGCGCGCCGGCAGAAGCGCGTTTCCCTGGGAGGCGAGCGACACATGACGGCACCCGCAGACGCGGCTGAAACTGGCAACGGACACATTACCGGTTTCGGCACCAAGCCGTACCGCTCCTATGTTCTCATCGCTCTCACGCTGATCTACACGCTGAACTTCATCGATCGGACGGTGATTACCGTCGTCGCCCAGCCGATCATCAACACCTTTTCGCTGACGGATACGCAGTGGGGCCTGCTGACCGGGCCGCCTTTCGCACTCTTCTATGCGCTGATGGGCATTCCGATCGCCATGTGGGCTGACCGGGGCAATCGCGTTTTCATCATCACCCTTTGCGTGGTGATCTGGTCTGTGATGACGGTCTTTTGCGGCCTGGCGGCGAGCTTCATCTGGCTGCTTCTCTTCCGCGTGGGCGTGGCGATTGGCGAGGCCGGGTGCACACCGCCCGCCAACTCGATCATCACCGATTATTATCCCCCGAAGAGCCGCGCCAATGCGATCGGCATATACTCGATGGGCGTTACCATCGGCGGGGTGATGGCTCAGCTTTTCGGCGGCGCGCTCGCGGGTCTACAGGGGCCTGATTTCGGCAACTTCCTTGCTTCCATCGGCCTTGGCGGCCTCTTCTCGGGCATCAACTGGGAAGAGGTTGAGGGCTGGCGTCTGGTCTTCGTGATCGTCGGCGCGCCGGGCATTCTGGTCGCCCTGATCCTGTGGCTGACCACGCGCGAGCCCCCGCGCGGCTATTCAGATCCCAAGGGCAAGACACCTGTGGAAAAAGCCGGCTTCTTTGAAGCCTTCCGGGAATTCGGCGCCAAACCAACCTTCTGGACTCTGTCGCTGGGCGCCGCGTTTGTTGCCTTCGTCGGCTATGGCCTGATCAGCTTCCAAGCCCCGTTCTTGATGCGCGTGCATGGGGTCAGCGTTTCGGAAGCGGCCATCCGCTATGGCGCGCCGCTGGCGGCAGTTGCCGCCTTCGGCACGTTCCTGGGCGGCTTCCTGTCGGAAAAACTGTCGCCGCGCTTTCCGGCCGTGGTGGCCTGGCTTCCCGGCGTGGGGCTGCTTGTTGCGATTCCGGCCTATATCGCCGCCTTCACGACGCCGTCGCTGACCATGGCCTTCTGGATGTGGGTCATCGCCGCGATTGCGCACTACGCCTATCTCGGCGCGCAATACATGGTATCAACCGCCATTGTCAGCCCGCGCTCTCGCGCCACGACGGTCTCCGTCCTCCTGCTGATCGTCAGCCTCATCGGCAACGGCCTCGGCCCGATGTTTACAGGCATGATGAGCAGCGCCTTCATGGGCGGGATCATCCGCAAGAACGGGCTGGAGGAAGCCTTCACCACCTTCAATCCCGGCTTCTGCGCCAGCCGGATGGCGGAGCTTGGAGACCTCGGCCCGGCCCTCTGCTCGGCCTATGCCGAAGGCCTGCGTCAGTCGATGGTGGCCACCGTGCTGTTCTTTGTGATCGCCGCCGCCTTCTACTTCCTCGCCTCCCGCACCTTCCTCAAGGACCGCTGGAGCCCTGCGACCTGATAATCCGCAAAATATTGCCTGACTATTCGTGGAGACCCGAATGACCGACGCCGCCACCCCTAGCCAGACAAGCTCTACCACCCAGCCGGGCTATCTCACCGGTTTTGGTACACCGCTTTACCGCGGATATGTGCTGTCTTCGCTTCTCGTTGTTTACATCTTCAACTTCATCGACCGGTCGATCTTCGGAATCCTGACTGAACCGATGAAGCTCTCTCTGCAGCTTGAAGACTGGCATATGGGCGTTCTCGGGGGGCTCGCCTTCGCGATCTTCTACACCACGCTCGGCATCCCGATCGCGCGGGTCGCCGAACGGCGCAGCCGCATGATGATCATTGTTGTCTCGCTCACCTTGTGGAGCCTGATGACGGTGATGTGCGGCTTTGCGACGAGCTTCCTCACGCTGTTCATCTTCAGGCTGCTGGTCGGCGTGGGCGAAGCGGGCTGCACGCCGCCAGCCCAATCGGTGATCGCGGATTATTTCAAGCCGACCAGCCGCGCGACGGCCGCCTCGATCTACGCGCTGGGCGTGCCCCTTGGCGGCATGCTGGCGGGCCTCTCTGCCGGCCCGATCAACGACTATGTGACGGGTGAAAACGTCTATAACCTTCTCGGCTCATGGGGCTGGACCTGGGCGCAGGGCCTGGCTGACTGGAACAGCCTCGAGGGATGGCGGATCGCCTTCATTGCCGTGGGCCTGCCCGGCGTTCTGTTTGCCCTCACTCTCTTCTTCACCGTGAAAGAGCCGCCGCGCGGCTATTCCGACCCTCCGGGCGCGCCCCGCAAAGCTGTACCCGATGGGTTCGGCACCGTGCTCAAGGATCTGATGCGGAAGCCGACCTATGTGCATGTCGTTGCTGGCGCCGCGATTGCCTCCTTTGCCGGATATGGCGTTGCCGCTTTCTCCACATCCTTCCTGCTGCGCACACATGGTCTGACACTGACCCAGGCCGCGCTGATCTTCTCCCTGGTGCTCGGCCTTATGGCAGCCTTGGGCGTGTTCCTGTCTGGCTTCCTCGCTGACAAGCTGTCAGCGCGTTACCCGACAGCGCTTTCCTGGATGCCCGCCCTCGGCATGGGCCTGTCGGTGCCGCTCTACTGGCTCGGCTATCTCAGCCCCACCGTGCCGCTGATGATCCCGCCGCTGATGCTGGCCGCCACGCTGCACTATTTCTATCTCGGGCCGATGTATGCCGTTTCTGCCGGCGTTGTGGACAGCCGCACGCGGGCCACGGCGGTGGCCATCACCCTGTTCGCGGTCAATCTGATCGGCATCGGCCTTGGCCCCACACTGATCGGCTTCCTTTCCACCGGCCTCAAGACCATGATGCTCGGCGGGAATGATCTCGGGCTCACGCTTTCGATGTGCAAGGATGTAACCGGGCTGGCAGCAGATCAGGTTGCGGCCTGCCGCGACGCCGATGCCCGCGGCCTGCAATGGTCGATCATCATCTTTGCCTCGCTCTATGGCTGGGCAGCGATCCATTACCTGTTGGCCGGCAAGACGCTGGGCCGTGACATGCTGCCGAAAACTGCGTAAGGGCGCCGCCTATGGCGGTATACACACAGGTTTCAGACGAAGCGCTCTCATCGTTCCTCGCCGAGTATGATCTCGGCGAGGCGCTGGCGTTCAAGGGCATTGCCGAGGGCGTCGAGAATTCGAACTACTATCTGGAGACCCGCAAGGGCCGCTACATTCTCACCCTCTTCGAAAAGCGGGTGAACGCGGCAGACCTGCCTTACTTCATCGGTCTGAAGCAGCATCTTTCCTCGCAGGGCTTTCCCTGCCCGCAGCCCGTTATGGGCCGGGATGGGCAGGCGCTGCGCACGCTGGAAGGCCGGCCCGCGGTGATCGTCACCTTCCTGGAAGGGCTTTCGCCCAAACGGCCGAATGCAAGGCAGTGCCGCTCGCTGGGCGAAGGGCTCGCGCGGATGCATCTGGCGCTGGCAGGCTTTGAAGGGCGCCGGGAAAATGCGCTCGGGCCTGCCTCCTGGCGGCGTATGTGGGAAGGCCGCGCAGGCGATGCGGACGCGCTGCAGCCGGGTCTCGCCAATGAGGTGAACGCCTGTTTCGCGCGGATCAATCCAGCGCCCGCCTTTTCCGGCCATCTGCCGCACGGAACGATCCATGCAGACCTCTTCCCGGACAACGCCTTCTTCCTGGGCGACACATTTACCGGCGCGATCGACTTCTATTTCGCCTGCACCGACGCCCTCGCCTATGACCTCGCCGTCTGCCTCAATTCCTGGGCATTCGAAGAGGGCAACGCGACGGACGCCTCGCGGCTGGAATACAATTTCTCCAAAGGTTCGGCGCTGATCGCGGGCTATCAGTCCGTGCGCCCGCTGGAGGCGGTAGAGCTTGAAGCACTGCCGGCGCTCTGCCTCGGCTCAGCAATGCGCTTCTTCCTGACGCGGCTTGCCGACTGGTCGTCCACACCGGCGGGCGCCCTCGTCCGGCCCAAAAACCCCCTTGAATACGCCGCTCGGCTGGCTTTCCATCGCAAGATGGAAACCGCCGAGGGCTATGGGGCATGACGGAAAACACAGCTTCCGACCCGCAAAGCAAGACGCCCGCACCCGCCGGCGCGGCCCCCACCTATGCCATGGATATGCAGCCCAGGCGCTTCAAACGGGTCAAGCTGGCGGTTTTCCTCTGCGCGCTTGTTGCCTGCCTGTCCGTTGCCATTATCGGCTTTCTGGTACTGGCGCTGAGCGCCACCTTTACAGGCCTCGGCGGCTTGGGCGCAGGGCCGCCAACGGGCGCCGGAGCGTTCGGCGAGGGCTTCCTGCTGGCAGCCCAGCTTTCGGCGCTGAATTTCATTCTGTTTTTCATCACCATCCCTGCCGCCGCAATTTTGATGGGACTTTCCGTTGCCCGCTTTCCCTATCGGCGCATCGCCGGGGTGAAATCCTATCTTCGCTGGGGGGCCATCTGGGGCGCCCTTCTTGTTGGCGGGACAACCTGCCTCTTCGGGTTGATCGACAGCCTCGCCTCCGGCCTCGGCGCGCTGGTTGGCGGGGCTTTCATCGGAGGCATCGCCGGCACCTTCTGTGGGTATCTTTTCCACACCATCGTGCAGCCGGCCCGGCAACTCACGCAATTGGATGTAAGCGTCTTCTAAACCCGCCTTGACGCAGGCACCGAAGCCCCGCACCTCGCGATGATGACTGATGATGTGATTGAAATCTGGACCGATGGCGCCTGCAGCGGAAATCCCGGGCCGGGCGGCTGGGGCGCGCTGATCCGCTGGAACGGCCATGAGAAGGAACTCTATGGCGGCGATCCGGCGACGACCAACAACCGGATGGAAATGACCGCTGTGGTCGAGGCGTTGAACGCCCTCAAGCGGCCGTCCAAGGTCACGCTCAATGTCGACTCCACCTATGTGAAGGACGGCCTGACCAAATGGATCAAGGGCTGGAAACGCAATGGCTGGAAAACCGCCGACAAGAAGCCCGTGAAAAACCAGGAACTCTGGATGGCGATGGACGAAGCCTGCAAACGCCATGACATCACCTGGAAATGGGTGAAGGGCCACAATGGCGACGAAGGCAATGAGCGCGCCGACGCCCTTGCGCGCAAAGGCACGGATGAAGCGCGCGGGCGGAAATAGCCAATTACGCCTTTTCCTTGCGCGCGTCCCAAACCTGCAAAATGCGTGGCAGGTTCACCTCGATCCAATCAGCCAGGTCGCGGACGCGCGCGCCGACCTCCTCGCCAAGCGGCGTGAGACTGTACTCCACATGTGGCGGAACAACCGGATAGGAGACACGATTCACAAATCCATCCTCCTCCAGCCATTGCAGCGTCTGCGCCAACATGCGCTCGCTCACGCCCCCGATCTTGCGGCGCAATTCACTGAACCGGTGCGTGCCCGTCAGAAGGGCTATCAACACCAATATGCCCCAGCGGCTGGTGACATGCTTGAGCACCTCGCGCGAGGGGCAGGCTCCCGCAAACAGCTGGCCTCGCGCCATAGCCTCGGACAGCGATTGACTTGGCCCGATGTCGTTCTTTTCAGTTTGATCCATACTTACCTCTATGTGCGTACTTACTATAAGTAAGCTTAGGCCATAGATGCGTTGTCTCTGGCAAGCCGCAAAGGAGACAACACAATGATTGCCATAACGGGCGCCACCGGCCAGCTAGGCCGCCTCACCATCGCCGCCTTAAAGCGCCATATCCCCAGCAGCCGGATCCTGGCCCTCGTGCGCAGCCCCGAAAAGGCGACCGATCTCGGCGTCGCCGCGCGTAAGGCCGACTATACCGATCCAGCCTCGCTCGAAGCGGCTCTTGCCGGGGTCGATAAGCTTCTGCTCATTTCCTCCAACGAGATCGGCGCGCGCACCGCTCAGCACCGGAATGTCATCGACGCCGCCAAAGGCGCTGGCGTCAAGCTGATCGCCTATACCAGCCTTCTGCACGCAGACACTTCACCCTTGAGCCTCGCAGAAGAGCATCGCGAGACAGAAGCCCTTCTCAAGGCATCCGGCGTGCCATACATCCTGCTGCGCAATGGATGGTATACTGAGAATTACACAGGCTCAATCGGAAGTGCGATTGCCGCCGGGGCCCTGATTGGCAGCACCGGGGACGGAGCGGTTTCTGCCGCCACCCGCGCAGATTTGGCCGAGGCCGCTGCCGTCGTGCTAGCCACAGAGGGCCATGCGGGCAAAACCTACGAGTTGGCGGGCGATACCGCCTTCACGATGGCCGATCTTGCCGCCGAAATCTCCCGCCAAACCGGCAACACAATCCCCTACAGCAACCTGCCGGAAGCAGAGTATGCTGCCGTTCTGACAACCGCCGGCCTGCCGGAAGCCGTTGCCAAGAACCTCGCTCATTGGGATTTTCTGGCCTCGCGGGGAGCCCTCTTTGACGAAACGCGCCAGCTCAGGGAACTGATCGGCCGCCCAACCACACCGCTGGCAGATGCCGTCAGGGCCGCTCTCGGAAGTTAACTCAGAGATGAAAACGCCCGGAGAGCTCAGACTCTCCGGGCGCTGATTTTCAATATTCCGTGGAGCCTCAGGCGGCTTCCTCGATCTCGCCAGCCTTCTGGCCGGGACGCGGATCACGGAGCACATAGCCACGGCCCCACACGGTTTCGATATAGTGGTTGCCGCCGGTGGCCTGCTGCAGCTTTTTGCGCAGCTTACAGATGAAGACGTCGATAATCTTCAGCTCTGGCTCGTCGAGGCCGCCATAAAGGTGGTTGAGGAACATTTCCTTGGTGAGCGTCGTTCCCTTGCGCAGGGAGAGCAGCTCGAACATGGCGTATTCCTTGCCGGTGAGGTGGACGCGCTCGCCTTCCACTTCGACCGTCTTGGCGTCGAGGTTCACCAGGATCTCGCCCGTGCGGATCACGCTCTCGGCATGGCCTTTGGAGCGGCGCACAATGGCGGTGATGCGGGCGATCAGCTCGTCCTTGTTGAACGGCTTTGTGAGGTAGTCGTCAGCGCCGTAGCCGAGGGTTTTCACCTTGGCTTCAATGTCCGGATTACCCGAGAGGATCATGACGGGCGTGTTCACACGGCTCATGCGGAGCTGCTTGAGAACTTCAAAGCCCGTGATGTCAGGCAGCGACAGATCCAGGAGGATCATGTCGAACTCGTAGACCTTGCCGATATCAACGCCGTCTTCCCCCAGATCAGTGAGATAGACGTTGAAGCCAGCGGCTTTGAGCATCAGCTCGATCGAACGGGCCAGCGCCCGATCATCTTCAATTAGCAGGACGCGCATCGCTCGTCTCCCGAATCATCTTAAAGTCAGTCGTAGCTGTTTTGGTTAACATTGTGAATCCTAACGTACCTTTATTAACAGGTATTAAAAAAGCGTTGGACCACAGACGAAATGATTCACTTTCCCTGAACGGATCAGTTGCCAAGCTCTGCGGAGGCCTGGCCCATCATGACCTGGGCCACCGCGATCACATCCTGAACAGGCTGGGCCTGCGGATCAATTGACATCAGCGTCTTCTGACACCGGATGGCATCGCGAACCTTGGGATCGCGCATGACGGTTCCCGCCAGGCGCGGCCGGAAACCGAGGAAGGTCTGGCAGGCGCGCGCAATGGCTTCATAGGTGCGTTGACCCGCCGCGCGCGTATCGGCCTGGTTGATGCAGATCAGCGGCTCAACCGACGGCGCATAGCCGCGCAGCACCTTGATGAAGGCGTAGGCATCGGTCATCGAGGCGGGATCATCGGTAATGACGATCAGCGCCTTGTCGCCCGAGCGGGCGAGCCGCATGCAGTTGGCTTCGATGCCGGCGCCAAGATCAATCACCACATGGTCATATTGCAGCGCCAGCGCCGAGAGACCGGCGGCCAGGCGCGCAACTTCTTCCGTGGGCAGCTCAGCCAGGGCACCGGAGCCCGAACGGCCCGGCAGCACATCGAATCCGCCATGGCCTGCGCCGCCATCAATCGGGGTGACGGCGTCTTCAAGCTCAACCCAGCCAGCCACCACAGCCGCCAGATCCGTCTCCGGCGCGATGCCCAGCTGGACATCGACATTGGCAAGGCCCAGGTCGCCATCCACCAGCAGAACGCGGCGGCCGGCCTGCGCCAGGGACGAGGCCAGAGAGATGGATACAAAGGTCTTGCCGACCCCGCCCTTGCCACTGGCAACGGTGATGACGGAAGCCGGCGTCACGCGCGGGGGCGGACGAACGGGCGGGCGGTCTTGCGATCTGCGAAGGGCAAAGCTCATGGGATCATGCAGCTCCTCTAAGGGCAATCACATCGCAGCGGGCGTCTTCCATGAGAAGCGCAGCAAGACGTGACGGGGCGGCCGGGACGAGCCCGCCACCAATGAACGGCGTGATTGCCAGATGCGAGAATGCGATACCTGATGAGGTAAGGGCCGCGATGGCCCCGCCCCGGCGGCGTACAACATCAAGCTTGGTCAGGATAGCGCGGCGCACACCTGCGCGGTGGAATGCGCGCGCAGACTCGGCCAGATCTTCCGGGTGCCCCTCGGCGGAGAGCACCAGCACAGGCTCGGCGCGGATGGCAGCGACGAGATCGCCAAGGCTCGCAAGATCATCGCCCTCGAAGGGGTTGATGGCGGGCAGGTCGATCACGCAGCGGCGGCTCTCATTGCGCAGGGATCTCAGCTCACTGAACAGCGCGTCGGGCGTTTCAGCCACCCGGATCTGCCCGCGCTCGCGCTCGAGATAGGCAGCTAGCTGCTCACCGGCCGCAGACCCGTCGAGGTCAGCCGCCAGCGGGGTGATCTCGGCACGCGCCACCGAAGCGCGGCGGGTCAGCTTGGCCGCTGTCGAGGTGCGGCCATGGCCGGGCGGGCCAACGAGAAGAATGTCGCGGTCCAGGCGGGCCGGGATCGGATCGCAGGTCACAAGGCGCGACAGGCCCTCGGCCATCGCCTCCTCAGGCGTGGAGAATTCGCCAGGGCGGCGGCCAGCGCCTTCATTGGCCACACGTTCGGCAAAGCGTTGCGGGGCGCCATGCCACACCAGCGCGTCCCGCACGCGGGCAAAGATCGGATTGTCCACGCCGCGGCCATGGCCGAGATTGCGGGCGTCGCGCAGGAAGAGCGGCTCGTTCCCGGCAGCGGCTGCGCCTTTCCGGTCGGTGGCCGCGCGCACTTCCACGCCGCCATCCACCTCGCGCTCGGACAGGATGACCGCATCCGCGCCCATTTCCGCAAAGATCATCGCCTTGGCAGCTTCCATCGATTCTGCGGCGAACATCTTCATGCGCATGGGCGTCGTGTCCTCAGGTTACGCTGCGGCGGGAGTGGGGAGTGATTCTCTGGGGCGCCGCTGAACTCGATTTGATCAAAGCCGCCCAAAGGTTAATTTTTTCCGAAACTGCGTTAGGGTTTACAGGAAATTCAGGAAAGCAGGGCGTTTGTAACGTTTTGTGGAGCCGTATGGCCGGACAGGCTGAGCGGACTATCCTCACTTCAGAAAACGCAGGGAACCGTCATGCCGCTGACAGAAATTCTAGCGATTACAGGGCTTGGCCTCGGGGCGGCGATGGGGCTGGGCGCCCTCCTTGTGCCCGAATGGGCTTCGGGTATCGTCCGCCTCAAGGCAGATCCGGCGAAGGGCGGGGGCTATTCGGAATTCCGCGCCACGTATGGCGGCCTCCTCTTCCTGGTTCATGCTATGGCGCTGGGCATTGTGCTGGCCACCCCGCCGGCGGGCTCTGCTCTCGCGGTAATGCCGATTGCGGCGGGATGGTTTGGCGCAGCGTTTGGCCGGGTGGTTTCGCTGCTGTTTGACCGCTCGAAACTCGGCGATACGCGCATCCTCCCGATCTGGATGGCCACTGAGGTGGCGCTCGGCCTTGCTATTGGCGCGCCAGTCCTGCAATTCCTCGGCTGAAGCTACATAGAAAGACACCGCCATGACGGAGCGTCGCGAGACGGCCCGCCCGAACCGGAAACCTTCCGGCGCGAAACGGCCAGCCCCCTCCCATAAACCTGCTGCCGCCCCGGCCGACTGGTCGGAAGGCGAGCGCATCGCCAAATATCTGGCGCGGGCAGGCATTGCCTCCCGCCGCGAGGTCGAACGCCTGATCGAGGCGGGCGAAGTGACCGTCAACGGCCAGAAGCTGACATCCCCTGCCTTCAAGGTGACCGGCAAGGAGCTGATCAAGGTTGGCCGCAAGACGGTTCGGGCGCCCGATGCCAGCCGCCTCTGGCGCTATCACAAGCCCGCTGGCCTGATCACCACCACCAACGATCCGGCCGGCCGGCGCACGATTTTCGACGAACTGCCCAAATCCCTGCCCCGGACCGTCACCGTTGGCCGGCTCGACCTGACCACCGAAGGCCTGCTCCTCCTCACCAATGACGGGGAACTCGCCCGCTTCCTGGAGCTGCCGAAATCGGCGCTCGAGCGCACCTACCGCGTCCGCGCCAAAGGCACTGTCACGCAGCTGAAGATCGACGAACTGGCCAGCGGCATCACAGTCGAGGGCGTGAAATACCAGCCGATCAAGGCGGTGTTCGACCGGGAAATGGGCGCCAACTCCTGGCTGACCGTGACGCTGACAGAGGGCAAGAACCGGGAAGTGCGCAAGGCGCTGGAATCGGTGGGCCTCACGGTGAACCGCCTGATCCGGGTGAGTTATGGCCCGTTCGTGCTGGCAGATCTGAAACCCGGCCAGGTGGATGAAGTGCCCTCCGACCTCCTCGAAGCGGCGCTGGCAGAGCTTGGCCATAAGGTCGATTCTGCGCCCGCCAAGCCTGCTCCTGCCCCTAAGTCACGCCTTGGCAGGCGGGGGCCTTCGACTAGAGTGAAGGGAAAGCGGGCCTAGATCCGCACCCAACGCTCTGGAGGAACTCCTATGTCCGATACAGCTGTGCTGGCGGTTCCGCCGGACACAAAGAAAGACCCTGCGCGCCGCATGAGCGAAGCAGCGGCCGCCACCTGCGACCAGATCGTCACCCCGGCCGTCTATGCCGACCAGGCGGCGCTGGACGCGGCTTTCAAGCGGCTGCGCGCCGAAGATCCGCTGGCCTGGTGCGAGCCTGAAGGCTTCCGTCCCTTCTGGGCGGCCACCAAACATGCCGACATCATGGACATCTCGCGCCAGAACCAGCTGTTCACCAATGGCCAGCGCGAAATGCTCTCCTATCATGAGGCGGAGAAGGGCGTTTACGCCAAATTCGGCCAGCCCCACCTTCTGAAAACCCTCGTCCAGCTGGACGATCCGCTTCACTACAAGCTGCGCCACCTGAGCCAGGAATGGTTCATGCCGCAGAATGTGAAGAAGCGCGAAGACGCCATCAAATCCATCGCCAAGCAGTATGTTGACCGGATGGAAGACCTGGGCGGGGAATGCGACTTCCAGCGCGATGTGGCGCTCTATTATCCCCTGCGCGTGATCATGCAGATCCTCGGTGTTCCGGAATCGGATGAACCGATGATGCTGAAACTGACGCAGGAGATTTTCGGCGCGCAGGATGAAGACCTGATGCGCGACAAGTCCCTCGCCGAGGAGCGCGACGTGGAAAAGGGCCTTGCCTCCATCCAGGCAACGCTGGCCGAATTCTTCATGTACTTCACGAGCATCACAGCCGACCGGCGCGCCAACCCCAAAGATGATGTCTCCACCGTCATCGCCAATGGCACGGTGGATGGCGAGCCGATCGGCCAGCTGGAAGCGATGAGCTATTACATCATCGTGGCCGCCGCCGGCCATGACACAACCAGCGCCTCGACCGGCGGCGGCGTGCTCGGCATGCTGCAAAACCCATCCGAGCTGAAAAAGATGATGGCCGATCCGAAAGCCATCTCGCGCACCGCTGTGGACGAGGCCATCCGCTGGACGACGCCGGTGAAGCATTTCATGCGCACCGCGCAGGATGACTATGAAATCCGGGGCAAGAAGATCCTAAAGGGGGAGAGCGTTCTGCTCTGCTATCCCTCCGGCAACCGGGATGAGGACGTCTTCGACGATCCCTTCACCTTCCGCGCAGACCGCTCGCCCAACAAGCTGATCTCCTTCGGCTATGGCGGCCACATGTGCCTTGGGATGCACCTTGCCCGCCTCGAAATGCAGGCGATCTATGAGGAGCTGTTCAGCCGCGTGAAATCGATCGAGCTTTCCGGAGAGCCGAGCTTCATCAAGGCCAATTTCGTCGGCGGCCCGAAATCCATCCCGGTACGGTACAAGTTCTAGTCAATCGCCTCCCTGGGGGAGGCGCCATCACAGTGAGCAGCATCCATGACGCTTCTGAATGTCACCGACACCTATCAGGTTGAAAGCCCGCCGAAGGAGCCAAAATTCGGCAAGGCTTACGCCCTTACGCGCCCCTTGGACCTGACCCAGCCGACGGTTTTTTCTGACCATGGCGGGTATACGCATGAGGCTTTCGACGCCATGCGGGAAAATGCCCCCGTCATGTGGCACCCGGAAGATTATGGCGCGGGCTTCTGGGCGGTTACGTCCTATGATCTGGTGAAGAAAGTCGAGCTGGCACCGGAAACCTTCTCGTCCCAGAAAGGCGGTATCCTGATGAATTACGGGATGGAAGGCACGCCCCGCCATCCACTGCTGCATTCATCTTCCCTGAACTCACTGATCAATCTGGACCGCCCCTACCATACGCCGCTCCGCATGGAGCATATGGCCTATTTCCGCGCGGACTTTGTTACCGAACTTCGCAAGCGGGTGGACGTGGAAGTCAATCGCCTGCTCGATGCCATGGAAAAGCAGGGGCCCGTGGTCGATATGGTGGAGATGTTCTCGGCCGAACTGCCGCTTTTCACGCTCTGCGAAATCCTCGGCGTGCCGCCGGCCGACCGGCCGAAACTCGTCCACTGGATGCACTTCCTGGAGACCTCGCAATACCAGGCCCAGCAGGAAGGCCTCGGCAATGTGACCCCTGAGCAGATCATGACCTTCATGACCGAAATTCAGGCCATGTTCGAATATGGGCGCTATCTGCTGGATGAGCGCCGCAAAAATCCGCAGCCGGACCTTCTCTCCGCCATCGCCAACGTACAGATTGATGGCAAGCCGCTCTCGCCGGAATTCCTGGATGGTTCCTGGCTGCTGATCGTCTTTGCGGGGAACGATACCACGCGCAACTCCCTCTCGGGAACCATGCGCCTGCTGACGGAAAATCCGCATCTGCGTGACCAGCTCAAGGAGAAGCCCGAGCGCTTCCCGAATTTCGTGCATGAGGCCATCCGCATGGTCACCCCCGTCACCTATATGCGCCGCACCGCCACGCAGGACACCGAACTGGGTGACCAGAAGATCGCCGCGGACGAAAAGATCGTAATGTATTATCCGGCCGCCAACCGCGACCCGGCAAAGTTTGCCAATCCCAACACATTCGACATCGACCGCGCCAACGCCAAGGAACACCTTTCCTTCGGCCACGGGCCGCATGTCTGCCTTGGCCAGCGTGTGGCGAACATGCAGCTGGAATCGGCCTACCGGAACATTCTTGGCCGCTTCCCGAATGTGCGCTGGACCGGTGAGCAGACCATCGCGCCCAACAACTTCGTGCATGCGATCTCGTCGCTGATGGTGGATCTCGGCAAATGAGCGTCGTTCTCCGCGAAGACCGCGATGGCCTGGCCATTCTGACGCTGAACCGCCCGGACAAGCTCAACTCGCTTACCGTGGGCATGTTTGAGGAGCTGCGCAAACATGTGCTCGCGCTCTACAAGGACGACTCCATCGGCTGCGTAGTATTGCGCGGCGCCGGGCGGTGTTTCTCCGCCGGGCATGACCTGGCCGATATTGCCGAAGGCGAAGCTGTGCCCTCGCGAGGCTGGCATTCGGAAACTCTCCGTCTGATGGAGCGCCTGCCCAAACCGGTCATCGCTGCCGTGCACGGGCATTGTTATACCGGCGCCCTGGAAGTGGCACTGGCGGCCGATTTCATCATCGCCGCCGAAAGCGCAAAGTTTGGCGACACCCACGCCAAATGGGCGCTCACCCCGATCTGGGGCATGAGCCAGCGCCTGCCCCGGCGCGTCGGCATTGCCACCGCCAAGCGCCTGATGTTCACCGCCGAAATGTTCGGCGCCGCCGAGGCGCACCGGATTGGCCTTGCAGAACTCGTTGTTCCGGATGCGGAATTTGACGCCGCCATCGACAGGATCGCCCGTCAGATCCTCGCCAACTCGCCCTTCAGCCACGCCGCCAACAAGCGCCTTCTGGAGGCGACAGACGCGCGGGATATGGACAGCGGCCTGCAATGGGAAATACTTAACAATGAGGGTGTAGGCCCGGACATGCAGGCTCGCATCGGCGCATTCATGGGGAAAGGCCGTAGCTGAGCCCCAAAAAAGGGGACAAGACATGGCTGACTTTCTGATCCGTCGCGGCAATCTGCGTGACACGAGCTGGGCCGAAACGCCTGTGGCTCCGCTGGCTGATGGCCAGGCCCGCCTCAAGGTCGATGCCTTCGCGCTCACAGCCAACAACGTCACCTATGCCACCTTTGGCGAGGCGATGGGGTATTGGAACTTCTTTCCCGCTGCGGACCCGGCCTTTGGCCGCGTGCCGGTCTGGGGCTTTGCGACCGTGACCGAGTCGAAAGCCGAGGGCGTCTCGCCCGGCGCGCGGGTCTATGGCTATCTGCCGGTCTCCGAACAGTTCGACGTTTCGCCTATCCGCGTCAGCGCGGCGAGCCTCATGGACGGCGCCGCCCACCGCCAGGGCCTCGCGCCGATCTACAACACCTACATCTTCAACGCCGCAGACCCGTCCTACAATCCTGCTTTCGAAGCCCAGCAAATGCTGTTCCGCCCGCTGTTCACCACCGGCTGGATGATCGACGACTGCCTGATGGAAACGGGCGCGGACATTCCCGAAACCGTCGTCATCTCCTCTGCTTCATCGAAGACGGCCCTGGCGCTTGCCCATTGCCTGAAACAGCGGGGCGCCGTGGAAGCCATCGGCCTCACCTCACCGGCCAACAAGGCCTTTGTCGAAGCCTCCGGCCTCTATGCGCGCACCACCACCTATGACGAAGTCGACAGTCTGCATGCCCGCGGCCTCACCGCCTATGTGGATTTCCTTGGCCGCCCGGCGCTGACAGCCGATGTCCACCACGCCCTGAAAGACCGGCTGGTGCGCAGCCTGGTGATTGGCGTGACAGATTGGGAAGGCAACCGCGCGCCGGTGGAGGCGCCCGGCCCCCAGCCTGAATTCTTCTTTGTGCCAACATATGCCGCCGAGCGCGCCAAGGCGCTGGGGGCGGATGAACTCAACGCGCGGACGGGCAAGTCACTGGCGGGTTTCTACGCTGCCTCGTCAAAATACCTGACGCCAGAACATCAGAAGGGCCGCGCCGCCATCGAGACCGCCTGGCGCCAGACGCTGGACGCCAAGGTCTCCCCGTCGACCGGCCTGATCCTCAGCTTCTGAGGCTTCAGCGCGGCTTTACCGTGAACTCGGTCCGGCGGTTGCGGGCGTGCGCCTCAGCCGTCGAGCCTGTGTCGATCGGACGGCTTTCGCCATAGCCCACCGCTTTCAGCGTCTCTTCGGGCAGCCCCTTGCCGATCAGATAGGCGCGCAGGGCATCGGCCCGCTCTTGCGAAACGCGCAAATTATAGTCGTCGGCGCCGCGTGTATCCGTATGCGTACCAATCTCGATCTCGAAGGCCCGGCAGAGCATGGCAACCCCGCCCAGCGCATCAACCAGCGGCAGGCTGACCGGGGAGATATTGGCATTGCCGGTGCCGAACTGAATGACCCGGTCTCTGGAGGTCGCATCGAACGCCGCCTGGCAGCTTTCCGCCGTGGTCAACTGGCCCGCCAGCGCCGCGAGCGGTACGCCAAGTCCCTCTTCGCCGCCCTCAACCGAAATACCGTCCACGACCAGCATACCGGCAGCCCCTGCGCGCGGATGCCCCTCAATGGCGGCCACACCGGCAGCAAGGCCCTGCGTCTTGGCGCCGGCGTCCGGCGCTGTGCCGGTCACCACGGCCACCTGGTCGCGCATGGCGATGCCAAGCCAGTCAATTCCCGCAGCCTGCAGCCCGGTCTGAATTTCCTGTGCCCAGAGCGCGGGATTATTGGCGGCGAGTTCCGGAGGCGTTGTGCTCACCAGGAGGCGGCCATCCCGCATCTCGTACATCCCGTCCGCAATCGGCACACATTCGTCTCCGCCCGCCATTGAGGCGGTTGGGGCCGCCGCACGGGTAGAAGCAGGGGCCGTGTCGCTACAGGCACCCAGCGTCAGAAACGCGGCCGAAACAAGCAGGCAGGAGCGGATAGCCATGACTTTCCTCACAGGGGTAACGCCGGCGCGGGCAGGATTTACCATCATAAATGCATAAGCGGTGCAGCCCCCGCCGTCAAAGCGGGAGGCTGCGCCCCTGCCGCCCTGCAAGTTACTTGCCGGACTTGTAGACCTCTCCGCCCTTCATCACGAAGTCGACCGTCTCAAGCACGCGGATGTCCTTCAGCGGGTCTTTGGTCACTGCAATCAGATCGGCATATTTGCCCGGCTCCAGGGTGCCGATGTCCTTGGCCATTTCAAGGTGCTCGGACGCCACGACCGTCGCTGACCGGATGGCTTCTTCGGGAGAGAACCCAGCCTCAACCATCAGCGCAAATTCCCGGGCATTATCCCCGTGGCGCGAGACGCCGGTATCCGTGCCAAAGGCCACCGCCACACCGCCCTCATGCGCCCGGCGCAGCATCTCCAACATCAACGGCCCAACCTGCGCCGCCTTGGCGCGTGACGGCGCCGGCAGCCAGGGCTCATTCGTCCAGCCGGTTACCGTCGCCCCTGCCAGCACGGTGGGCACGAGAATGGCGCCGCTTTGCCTGAACAGCGCAATCGACTCGGCATCCAGGTACGTGCCGTGCTCGATGGAATCGATGCCGGCGCGCAGCGCAGCATCGACCCCGCTCTTGCCATGGGCATGCGCGGTCACCTTGCGGCCCATCTTGTGGGCGGCGTCCACAATGGCGGCCAGCTCCTCATCGGTGAATTGCTGTTCCAGCCCCGCAGCGGTGTTGGACAGTACCCCGCCGGTCGCGGTGATCTTGATGAGATCGGCGCCTTCCTTGATCTGCTGGCGCACAGCCCGGCGGCAATCATCAGCGCCGTTGCAGATGCTGCTGCCCGTGAAGGCCGCCATCACGCGCGAGGAATAGCCGTTGATGTCTCCATGCCCGCCGGTGATGGCCACACTGCTTCCGGAGGCACGCATGCGCGGCCCCGGCACAGCGCCGCGCGCAATGGCATCGCGCAGGCCGAAGATGGAATCGTTGGGCGCGCCCACATCCTGAACCGTGGTGAACCCCGCTTTCAGCGTCACCAGCGCAAAAGCAGCGCCATCAAAGGCGGTGTCGACCTCGGAATCCTCGAAATCCTTGATACGGCCACCCGGCCCGTTCTCGCTGGTGATGTGCACATGGCTGTCGATCAGGCCCGGCAGCACATAGGCGTCTCGCAGATTGATCACGGTATAGTTCTTCGGCGCCGAATAGCCGGCCGTGATCGACACGATGCGGCCATCTTCCACGAGGATTGTCTGGCGGGTCAGATAGCCCTCGCCCGGCTTGGCGAGCACATGGCCGGCATGGATGACGGCATCCTCGGCGACAGCCGGGGCTGATAGGATGAGCGCGCCGAGCGCGGCGGCAATCAGTTTCTTCACGGGTAATCCCTCCCAGAGATATGCCGCGCAGGGTAGCGCCTCTTACCGCCGATGCAATTGCCCCCCGCGCGTCAGGCGAGGCGTTCCTTGGGATATTCGGGATAGCTCGCCTTCATCACGCCGTGGTTGAGCAGCATCTCGGCCACCTGCTTCTGGCCGGAGGCATCAAAGATGCGCGTGCGGATCCAGTAATTCTCCACCCGCCGCGATTCGGAAAGCGCCACGACCTCACGGCGCAGCACATATTCCTCGCCCACGAAAAGCGGTCCCTCGATCATCCGGATTTCCAGATCGGCAAAGAGGCCAATGCTCGGATGTTTCACCGGGAAGCGGGCGGCATGGCTGGAATAGTTGGCCAGCACGCTGACCATTTCGAGCGGCACCACCGGGCGCCCCCAGGGCGAGCCGCCGGCGTCGGAATACATCGGGTCATTCTCGGTGATCACGGCCAGCTTCTCCGCCAGAGAGAAGGGGTAAAGATCACCCATATTCTGATCCGGCCCCATCCGCACACGTTCTTCGGCGGCGCCTTGCAGGCCAACTTTCATGTCCGCCAGGATGACGAGATCACTCGCCGGGCGCAGCGCCTTCATCCGCGCCTCCAGCAGCGTCTCGCCATGGCCCGGGCCCAGCGAGGCGCTCGCCTCCAGCACGGGCGTGCCATCTTCCTTGAAGGCGCGTGCCGCCGTCCGCGTGGCGCCCGGCGCTGGCTTGTCAATCTCGGCACGGACTTTCTCGCCATCGAACACCATGTTGAGGAAATGGCAGGAAAAACAGCCCCGCTCAAACCAGGCCTGTCCCCAGACGTCCGCCAGCAGCGGCACGAACTGCTGGAAATGCGTCGGCCCTTCGATGGGGCCCGCCTTGATGCCAAGGCGCGCGGCTTCTGCGTCATCATGCAGGGATTTGTGGCCACCATATTTCTGCTCGGTCAGCATGTTGACGGGGCTGCGCAGCGGGCCTTTGAGAATTTCGGTCATAATATCTCCCTTTTGATCGATCCTGCCATGTTCAGGCTGCCGGGTCACGCCTTGCCGCGCCCCATGAAACGCATACTCAGAAAGGACAGCGTCACCAGCAAGGCCGAGAGTATCAGCGCCAGCCGTGTCGTCCCATCCCAACCGGCCTGCTCGTACACAAAGGTTGCGCCCCAGCTGGCAAGGCCGCCACCGATGAACATCAGCACGATATAAGCCGTCATCAGCCGGGTCCGCACACCGGGCGGCTGGCTCAGGAACGTCATCCGCCCCGTTACGTCAATCAACGGGCCGACAACGTTCATCAGCGTCAGCGGGATAATCAGCAGCCAGAGGCTGTGCCCGAAAACCCCGAGCAGACAGACACCGCCAAACTGCACCAGAGAAATGAGGAAGCGCGCCTTCCGGGCGCCCACCCGGTCTGCCCAGGCGCCCAGCGGCGCCGTTGTCATCAGGTTCAGCAGCGCCAGCGCCGCCAGATAGCCGACCGTATCGGTGCCATAGCCCATCTCGGGGCTGGTGAGATGAAGCCCCAGCGTCAGCCAAACCGACAGGAAAATGCCAAAGCCGAGCCCCTGGATCACGCCGGAGAGCACCACTTCGGGATGCCGCCGCACAATCGGGATGACCGAGAGGACAAGACTGAAATAATTCTCTGCCGGGCCTTCTGCAGCGGATTTCTCACGCCCCTCCATGATCCGTGGAAGGAGCAGGGTGATCGCCAGCATGACACAGGCGGCGATGTAGTAGACCGTTCTCCAGCCCAGATGCTCACCCACCCAGCCAGCGCCCACGCGGGCGATCAGGATACCGGCGATCACCCCGGTCGTCAGCGTCGCCGTCACCTGGCCGAGGCGCCGAGGCTCCACCCGCTTGGAGGCATAAGCGGGCAGAAGATAGGGCGTAATCGTCGAGAAGCCCAGGAAAGTCGATCCGGCCACGAACAGCCAGAAGCTGCCCGCAAAGGCCATCATCATCAGCCCAAGGAACTGCCCGGCGGCAAACACGGTCGCCAGCTGACGGTTGCTGAACCGGTCGCCCAGCGGCAGCAGCACGAAAATCCCGATCGCCAGCGCAATCTGGTTCAGCGCGGGCACCAGACCGATGCCCGATGGCGAAACGCCAAAATCCTTCGCCACAAGCGCGATGATCGGATGGATGTAGTAGGCGTTTGCCGTAACAACGGCGCTTGCCAGCGCCAGCAACAGCAAATCCCGGCGTGTCAGCAGCCGCCGGCCCCCTTCCGGAACCGGCGGGCTGGAAGGCTCAGGCCTCACCCCGGCATGCCGGCGCGGCGGGCATATTCATAAGCGAACCGCGCCAGCGGCACCACGCGGGCTGCATTCGACTCGGCATTCGCGCTGTTGGCAGTGCCATCGCGCACGCGGCCGATGATCCCCTGAAGGATGCCGGCCAGGCGGAAGGCATTGTAGGAGAAGTAATAGTCGAGTTCCGGCAGGCCCTTGCGGCCGGTATGCTCGCAGTAAAGGCCCACATATTCTTCCATCGTCGGAATGCCCCAGGCCTTCAGGTCCGGGATCGCCATGATCGAGCCGCGCGCCGAATCCCCCGGCGGCATCACCCAGTTCATCAGATGGTAGGAAAAGTCCGCAATCGGATCACCCAGCGTAGACAGCTCCCAGTCGAGTACCGCGATCACCTTCGGCTCGGTCGGATGCAGGATCATGTTGTCGAGGCGGTAGTCCCCGTGAACAATCGTCGTCGTGTCGCCCGGCGGAATGTTCCCCGGCAGCCAGTCGATCAGCTTTTCCATCTCCGGAATGTGGATCGTCTCGGAGGCCTTGTATTGTTTCGTCCAGCGGTGGATCTGGCGGGCAACATAATCGCCCTCCTTGCCGAAGCCTTCCAGGCCCGCTTTCTTCCAGTCCACATTGTGCAGGTCCGCAAAGGTCTTCACCTTGGCTTCATAGATCGCCCGGCGCTCGGCCGGTTGATACTCCGGCAGCGTGCCATCCCACAGGATGCGGCCTTCCACACAGTCCATCACATAGAATATCGTGCCGGTAACGCTCTCATCCAGGCACAGGCCGTAGGGGCGGGCCACCGGATAGCCGAGCGGGTAGAGGGCGTTGATGATCGTGAACTCGCGGTCCACCGCATGTGCGCTTGGCAGCAGCTTGCCCGGCGGCTTGCGGCGCATCACGTATTTCTTCTTCGGCGTGATCAATTGATAGGTCGGGTTGGACTGGCCACCCTTGAACTGGCGCACCACCAGCGGGCCTTCATACCCCTCGACATTCGCTTCCATCCAGGCAGCCAGCTTGGTTTCGTCAAAACGATGCGACTCGGCGACTTCCTTGGTGCCGGAATACAGGTCTTGTGCGGTATCGCCCTCTGCCATTTTGGTCTCTCTCAATTCTGCCGGATTCTGTATGGATACCATACAAGTCCGCGCCGCCCCGCCAAGACCTGCCGCCACGTCGCGTCACCTTTTCAGGATACCAGGATGAGAACCGCATTCCGTTTTTGCGCCTTGATCTTTCTGATCTTTTCCAGCGCCGGGTTGAGCGCGCAGGCAAAAATGCTCGATCCGGACGGGCTCATACGCCCGGAACTGCTGGAACGCGCCCTCGTTGCGATGGAAGCGCACGCCCGCGATGGCGGCAGCAGCGGAAAGCTGGTGATCGTCGATTATGGCCAGCATTCCAGCAAGAAACGGCTGCATGTCATCGATCTGGCAACGGGCGCCGTCTCGGCCTATCGCGCCGCCCATGGCATGGGCACCGACAAGGATCATGATGGCTATCTCGACGGTTTCTCCAGCCTGCCCGGTTCACAGGCGAGCAGCGAAGGCACCTTCCGTTTCGCCGAGGAATATACCGGCAAACATGGCCTGTCCTTCCGCCTCGATGGGCTGGACAAAACCAACAGCACCTCCCGTGAGCGGGCAATCGTCGTCCATGCCGCCGACTATGCAGAGCCCGCCTTCCTTACCCGCCATGGCAAGCTCGGCCGGTCGAACGGATGCATCGTGTTCTCGAAGGACGACTTGGCCCGGTTTGCAAACGAAGTGCCCGCGGGCACGCTGATCTTCGTCGGCAAATAACGCCGCCTATTTCGCTTGATCAGCCCCGCCCGAGGCGGCTAAACCCCGGCCATGACCGATACACCTCCCGACCGTCTCTCAATCTATCCCAACAGCCCGTACTATGACTATGACGTGCTGGTGCGCGGCATTGGCGTGCGCTTTCGCGGCGAAGAGAAAACCACCGTCGAGGAGTATTGCATCTCCGAGGGCTGGATAAAGGTCTCCGCCGGCAAGGCAGTGGACCGCAAGGGCCGCCCGATGCAGCTGACCCTGAAGGGGCCGGTCGAGGTCTGGTTCAAGGACGAGGAAACCCAGGGCTAAGCCGGTTCCGGCCCCAGCATGTCCTCGCAATGCGCCTTATGCTGCGCGCGGATCTGTTCCAGGGCCTTGTGGATCATCGCCCGGTTCTTGTCATACATCAGTTCCAGCGTGATGCCGCGCAGCGTGAGGATCAGCACGCGGGCATGCACCATTCCCGCCTCAACATCCTTCACCCCGGCGGCAATCGCCGTGGCGCGTGTATCCTGATCGATCTCCGCTTCCACCCGCATGCCGATGGGCCGCAGCGCTTCGCCCAGCGCCGCATCCCAGCGTGAAGCGAGCAGCGCTTCTGTCACAGCGGCGCCTTCGGGAATATTCTGGGTTTCCCAGAAAAGATCGCACATCGCGCGGTAGCGGGCGGCCGGATCGGGGATCTGACGCATCAAGCCCCGCGTGTGCGCCATCATCTGGTCCATTGCCGCTTCCACGGCGCCGGTGATCAGCGCGATCCGCGTCGGGAACTGGTGCAGCACAGACCCGCGGCTGACGCCTGCCCGCTCCATCACCGTTTCGATGGAGGTGGCGGCATAGCCCCGTTCACACAGGCATTCGATCGCGGCAAGAATGAGCTGCCGGCGCGTTTCTTCGCCCCGCCGCGTCCGCCGGGGCCGCGCCGCCAGCGCGTGCGGCAGCGGATCGCTCCTGTTGTCCATTCCCATCACGACTGCGCTCCCCACTCGTCATCCTGGCTATCCGGCCCGAAAATAGTCAACATTGACTACTTTTCTGACCATGATATTAATTTTCCAGCTTGCCGCGTTGCCGGGCGCGGCGCCAGAGGCTTTTCGAAGCCATAACAAGAAATCATCCGGCACGGGAGGAACACATGACTGCAACTGCCGCCACGGAACCGTCTGCCAATACGGGCGCCGGTATGGAAATTTTCCGCTTTGCCTCTGCGCCCACGCTGGACGAGACAGGCCATATGGAAGTGGCCGATCTCAATGAAGAGATGCAGGCCGGCATCGGCGGCGCGCTGGAAGCCGGCTTTGCTGAAGGCAATGTTGTGAAAACCCTCTTCTCCCGCCCCGGCTTCAGCCTCACCTATGCCTGGTTCAAGAGTGGCTTCCCGCTTCCTCTGCATACGCACAACGCCGATTGCCTCTATTATATCGTCGCCGGCTCGCTGCAGCTCGGCACGGAAAAGCTGGGCGCGGGCGACGGCTTCTTCATTGGCAAGGACAAGGCCTATCGCTACACGCCCGGCCCGGAAGGCGTCGAGGTGCTGGAATTCCGCAGCGAAGAGAATTTTGACATCAAGTTCCTGGCCAAGACGCTGCCCGCCTGGGCGAAGATCACCGATGTGATCAAGGAGCGCCGCCCGGCCTGGGCCACCGAAGCCCCGCCCAGCAGCGCGCAATAGGCGAGCCTCACATGACCCGGAAAAGATTTGAGAACAAAGTCGCCGTCATCACCGGCGCTGCCTCCGGCATTGGCGCGGCCACCGCCCGCCTGCTGGCCCGCGAAGGCGCCCATGTGGTGCTGGCGGACCTGAACGACAATGGCGGCGCCTCCATCGCCGCTGACCTTGGCGCTACGGCCATGCCCGTCAAATGCGACGTCTCCAGCGCCGCCGATATCGAAGCGCTCATCAAGGCGGCAGTGGATCGCCATGGCCGTATCGACATCCTCTTCAACAATGCCGGCATCGGCAGTTTTGGCACCAGCGTCGAAGTTCAGCCTGCGGAATGGGAACGTGTCATCGCGGTAGACCTGCACAGCGTCTATTACGCCTGCCACTTCGCCATTCCCCACATGCCGCGCGGCAGCGCCATCGTGAATACGGCCTCCATTTCCGGCATGGGCGGGGACTACCGCTTCGCCGCCTATAACGCCGCCAAGGGCGCCGTGATCAACTACACCCGCGCCCTCGCGGTGGACCATGCCCGCGACGGTATCCGCGTCAACGCGCTGTGTCCCGGCCTCGTCGATACACCGATTACTGCCGGCGCCCAGCAATTGCCGGGCCTGAAGGAAGAATGGGAAAGCCGCATTCCGCTGGGCCGCGCGGCGCAGCCCGAAGAGATGGCCAGTGTCGTCGTCTTCCTGGCTTCGGAAGACGCCTCCTATGTTACCGGAACCATCATGGTGGCCGATGGTGGCACCACCGCACACACCGGCCAGCCGGAAGTCGCCCGTTTCGCCCTTCCGCCCCAGAGCTGACCTGCAGCAAGCATCAGGACACGTATCATGCGCGCCGCCGTTCTTCAGGGCAAATCCATCAGCATACGCCAGATGCCGGATCCCTCGCCCGCGCCTGGCCAACTCCTCGTCCGGCCGATCTTTACCGGCATCTGCGGCAGCGATCTCAGCGCGCGCAAGCAGATGGCGGCCATGGCCGAAACCCTGCCGCCGGAAGCCCTGCCCCAGATGCCGGCGATTATCCCGGGCCATGAATTTTCCGCCGAAGTGGTCGGCATCGCGCCGGGCACGGAGACGCAGATCAGGACCGGCGACCTCATCACCGGCCTGCCCTTCACGCACACGCATGAAGGGCCGCAGACCATCGGCCTCTCGCCCGCCCATGGCGGCGGGCTGGCCGAGCTTTCCTGCATTGATGCCTGCCGCAGCTTCCGCATCCCCGAGGGTGTGCCGCATGATCTTGCCGCGCTGAGCGAGCCGCTGGCCGTTGGTCTGCATGCGGCCAATCTGGCCAGCCGCAACCGCGCGCCAAATGTCGTCATCGGTTGCGGCCCGGTCGGGCTCGCCGTCATCCTCTCGCTCAGCCTGCAGGGGAGAGGGCCGATCCTGGCGGCAGACTTCTCCGCAGAACGCCGCCGCGCCGCAAGCGCGCTTGGCGCCGGCATCGTCATTGATCCCTCGGCCGGGTCTGCCTTCGATCACTGGGGCGATCTGAAACTGACGCCCTACCCGATGTCACCGCTGCTTGAGCGGGATTTCCGCGGCCTGCCGCCCGGCGCCAACATCTTCGAATGCACCGGCGCGCAAGGGATGCTGGATCAGGTGATCAAGGGCGCCCCGCCGCACAGCCATATCATCGTGGCCGGCGTCTGCCCGCATGAGGAGAAGCTCACCCCGCTTGACGGCATCCTCCGTGAACTGACGCTTGAGTTCAGCTTCGCCTACCGCCCGGAAGAGTTCGCCGCTGCCCTCGCCATGATAGAGGCGCACCCGGAAAAGGCCGCCCGCCTCATCACCAGCCGCCAGCCACTCGCCAACACCGAAGCGGCTTTCGACAGCCTCGCGAAAAACCCCAGCGAGATCAAGATCCTGATCGATCCCAATTCCTGAGGCGCCGCGGCCCCCCGAACGGCTCATCCTGATCGAAGTCGAAGGACGAGCCGGGGCTGGCGATCGCGCTGCTTGCCATCCTTCGACTTCGCTCAGGATGAGCGTTGCATTCAGCTATGACTAGCTAGAGCGCGCGCCAGCCAATATCCCGGCGGCAGAAGCCTTCCGGCCAGTTGATCGCGTCAACGCCTGCATAGGCCCGGTCGACCGCTTCCCGCAGGGTAGCGCCGCTGGCAGTCACGTTCAGCACGCGGCCGCCCTTGGCGATCAGCTTTCCGCCATCGGCAACATCCGTACCCGCATGGAATACAGTCACGCCTTCCAGCGCCCCGGCCTGTTTCACGCCTTCAATCACGGTGCCTTTTTCATAGCTGCCGGGATAGCCCTTGGCCGCCAGAACGACGGTTGCCGCCGGCTGGAATTCCTCCAGTTCCAGCAGCGCCTCGAACGCTTCTTCATTGCCCTTGAGGCCGCCGGTCGCGGCCACAAGAATGGCGGGCACAATATCGCCCTTCAGGCCCTTCATCAGCACCTGGCATTCCGGGTCACCAAAACGCGCATTGAACTCGACAACCTTCGGGCCTTCAGCGGTCACCATGATGCCGATGTAAAGCACGCCCTGATAGGGCATGCCGTCTTTCGCCATGCCCTTCAGCATCGGGGCGGCAATCTCGCGCTTGACGCGCGCCATGATCTCTTCACTGACGACCGGGGCGGGCGCGTAGGCGCCCATGCCGCCGGTGTTCGGGCCGGTATCGCCATCGCCCACGCGCTTGTGATCCTGCGCGGCGGGCAGGAAGATCGCGCCTTCGCCATCCGTGATGACGAACACGCTGGCCTCTTCGCCATGCATGAATTCCTCGATCACCAGCGTGGCGGAGGCGTCGCCAAACTTGCCCGACAGCATCTCGTCGATTTCGCTATCGGCCTCTTCCAGTGTTCCGGCAATCACAACGCCCTTGCCGGCTGCCAGGCCATCGGCCTTCAGCACATAGGGCGCGCGCATCTTGCGCAGGAAGGCTTTGGCGGGCGCAGCCTCGGTGAACTCGCCATAGGCCGCCGTCGGCACGCCGTATTTCGTCATCCGGCCCTTGGAGAAGGCCTTGGAGGCTTCCAGTTGGGCCGCCTCTTTCGACGGGCCGAACACATCAAACCCCCGTGCCCGCAGAATGTCCGACAGGCCAAGGGCGAGGGGCGCTTCCGGGCCGATCACCACCAGGTCGGGCTCGATCTGCAGGGCAAGCTTCACCAGCCCGTCAATGTCATCGGCCGCCACATCAAAACAGGGGCCCACCGCGTCCATACCGGGATTGCCGGGCGCGCAATGCACCACGTCCACGAGGGGAGACTGGGCCATCTTCCAGGCCAGGGCGTGTTCACGGCCGCCCGATCCGATCAGGAGTATGTTCATGGGGCGGCTTGATGCGCTGAGCAGGGCATGGGATCAAGCCCAAATGCCTGACTCGCCGACCACAAATCAGCCTGAACTGACCGTCTCGGAACTCGCCGCGAGCCTGAAGCGGACGATTGAGACCAATTATGACCAGGTGACGGTGCGCGGCGAGCTTGGCCGGGTGACGATTGCCAAGTCGGGCCACATGTATGCTGACCTCAAAGATGACAAGGCGGTGCTCAACACCATCATGTGGCGGGGCCAGGTGGACCGGCTGACTTTCCGGCCCGAGGAAGGGCTGGAAGTGGTGGCCACCGGGCGCCTCTCCACCTATGAGGGCCGCTCGGCCTATCAGATGATCGCCAGCACGATGCGGCCCGCCGGCGCCGGCGCGCTGATGCAGCTGCTGGAGGAGCGCAAGAAAAAGCTCGCCGCCGAAGGCCTGTTCGACGCCAGATACAAGAAGCCGATCCCCTATATGCCCCGCACCATCGGGGTGATTACTTCGCCGACCGGGGCGGTGATCCGCGACATTCTTCACCGGATCCGTGACCGGTTTCCGGTGCGTGTCATTGTCTGGCCCGCGCTGGTGCAAGGGGATCAGGCCGCTGCCCAGGTGACCGCCGGCATCCGCGGGTTCAACGCGATGACAGGGACAGACCGGCCCGATGTGCTGATCGTGGCGCGGGGCGGCGGGTCGATTGAAGACCTCTGGCCGTTCAATGAGGAAATGGTCGTCCGGGCCGCCTTTGACAGCGAAATCCCCTTGATTTCAGCGGTGGGGCACGAGACCGACACGACGCTGATTGACTATGTGTCCGACCGCCGGGCGCCCACGCCCACAGGCGCTGCCGAGATCGCCGTGCCGGTGCGCACAGAGCTGATCCTCAGCGTGGAGGAGTCTGGCCAGCGGCTGAAACGCGCGCTCACCCGCGCCCTTGCCCGCGCCAGCGACAAGCTCATCGCGGCCCGCCTGCCCCGCCCGGAAAGCCTTTTGCAATCAAAGCGTCAGCGGCTGGACTATGCCGCCGCCAGCCTGCCCCGCGCCGCCCTGGCGCTGACCCAGAAGGCGCGCCTGAAGCTCTCCCGGCTGCAGCTTTCGCCCTCTACCCTGCGGGCGGAAATCCGGGGACAGCGCCAGCGCCTGCGTGAGGCGGCCGTGCGCGCGCGCCCCGCCCTGATGCGTCTGATCGAGCAGTGCAAGGCGGCGCTGAACGCTGAGGGCAAGCTGCTCGAAACGCTGTCATACCAGGCCACATTGAAGCGCGGATATGTGATCATTCGGGACAATTCGGGACAATTGGTGCGCACATCCGGACAGGCGCGGACACTTCCGGTCCTGCGCGTGACCTTTGCGGACGGCGACGTGACCGCCACGCCCATCGAGGGTGACACGCCCCCACCGGCCCCCAAACCCAAGCCCGCCCCCCGCAAGAAGGGGGATCAGGGCAACCTGTTCTGAGCCGATGCACCCTTCTCCCCGCTTCCGCGAGACGGACCTGGCCACCCTGCTGGCGCGGATTGCCGCGCATCCTCTGGGCATCGTGATGGTGAATGGTGAGCGCGCGCCGCTGGCTGTGCATACGCCGGTAATCGCGCGGCGGGAGGGAGAGATCCCTGTGCTGCGCTTCCACCTTTCGGCGGCCAATCCGGTTACGGCGCGGCTGCTGGCGGGGGCAGCGGCCACCCTCGTATTCACCGGGCCAGAGGCCTATGTTTCGCCAGACTGGTATGGTGAGGTGCCCGATCAGGTGCCGACCTGGAACTATCTGTCGGTGGAAGCCGAGGGCGAAGTGACGGAGACGGGCCGGGAGGGCGCGGCGGCGTTTCTGGATGATCTCTCCGCCGTGTTCGAGGCTGGCCTCTTGCCCAAGCCGCCCTGGACCCGGGCGAAGATGAAGCCAGCCGCCTTTGAGGCGCTGCTGAATGGCATTCGCGCCTTCGAGATGCGGCCCAGCCGGCTGGAAGGGATCAGCAAGCTCGGCCAGAACAGGACACCTGAGATGCGCGCAGGCGTCATCGCGGCGCTGGAAGACCTGCCCGGCGGCGCGGAAATCGCGGCGGCGATGCGGGCGCTGGACTAAAGGCGGGCGATGGACACACCGCCCATCGCCCACCGCAATCAGGCCGCAGCGCCAATCGCCACGAGTTCAATATCGAATGTCAGGTCCTTGCCAGCCAGCGGGTGGTTGGCATCCAGCGTGATGGCGGTCTCGTCGGCAGCGACGATCACCACGGGGATCACCTGGCCATTCTGTGTCTGCATCTGCAGGCGGGTGCCAACATCTGAGGGCACGTCCTGCGGAAACTCTGTACGCGGTACATCCTGACGCATGGAAGGATTGACCGGCCCATAGGCATCTTCGCAGGGCACGTTCACGGTTTTCTTGTCACCCACCGTCATGCCGGGAATGGCGGCGTCCAGGCCCGGAATGATCTGCCCGCTGCCCACCTCGAAGGAGAGCGGCTCGCGCCCCTGAGAGCTGTCGAAAGTCGACCCGTCACTCAGCGTGCCGGTATAGTGGATGTGTACGGTGTCGCCGTTCTTGACAGTCATGAGATATCCAATCGTTCTGGAGGATGGTTGGAGAAGGCCGCAGCTGCGCACCACGCCTTCCTGAAGCGTAGATGAACAAGGTAGGCGCTTGATCCGGGATGTAAACCCATAAGCAGGCATTCTGCGTTCCTTCGTTTCGCCGGACGCGCGGCTGTTGTACTCAGGAGTGGATATCGACAAGCTCCGGAGACGAACCATGTTACGTTCTGTTATTGCTGCTGCAGTGCTCGCCAGCGCCGCCCTGCCGGCCTTCGCGGACTTCGACCCTGATCGCCTGGCAACCTGTATGAAAAGTAATACGACGCCGGAACTCAAGACGAATGTAAAACAGGTCATGATCCACGCTTTGCAGGATCAGAAACCGGAGGCGAATGCTGCCCTCCTCAACTTCAGCTTCAGCGCGCTGGCGATTGCGACCTCGCAATGCGGCCTGAGCTTTGCTGACGTCCAGAGCCCCAAATTCGAAAGCGCCGTGGAAACTTATGCGCAGCTTCTGGGCGAGGAAATCCTGAACGACGCGCTGGCAATGATGGACATGCCGGCCTTCTGAGCGCGCCTCCGCACGCTCACTCGTCCCAGGACTGATAATTCCGGCGCATATGGGCAACGCCATCGCGCACGATTTCGGCCAGCACGTCCATGTCTATATCGGCCAGCCTGTTGATATAGAGACAGCTCTTGCCGGTCTTGTGCTTGCCGAGGCGGGCAAGCTCGGCTGAGTAATCCCGCGTGCCCGGCATGGCGTAAAAGACGAGGTTTGCCTTACGCGGGCTGAAGCCGGTCAGCATCGCCTCGCCCGAATGGCCGCTGTCATAGGTGTAGGCATAGCGGCCATAGCCGATGATCGAAGGGCCCCACATTTTCGGCATCAGGCCGGTAATCTTCGTCATCCAGGCGAGCGCGGCGGCGGCGTCCGTCTTGCGCGGGCCATCTTCCATGGCAGCGATGTAATCTGCGGGGCTGATCGCAGTGGGTTTTGTTTTCGCTTCCTTGCCTGCCATCGTCTTCCCCCTGGCGTCTCAGGCGCCCAGTTCGACGGCGCTTCCAAGATCCAGCAGCAGTATGAGCGCGATGGCAATCAAAAGGAAGAGGCCTGACAGGACCGCGTTCAGCCAGACGGCGCGATTGGCGTGTTGCTGCTCTATCCATGTCCGGGGACGGATCTTGCGCAGGCGGAAGACAATCAGCGCCGAGAGGATCAGCGCCGCCACGTTCAGGCTGAGCAGCAGCGCCGCGCGCAGGGCGAGTTGCCATTCGCCATAGCCGAGGAAGAGGCCGAACGCTGCGCCCGGAGGCAGCAGCGCGGCGGCCACCATCACGCCTACCAGCGCCGAAGACGCCCCTCGCGTCACCGAGAGCGCCGCCGCCCCGCCCGCAGCCATGGCAAGGGCGAGCCCGTCCAGACGCACTTCCGCGCGGGACATGAGTTCCCGGCTTTCCCAGTTGGGTGGCAGCACCAAAGCCAGCGCCAGCGAAACGCCGAGCGCGATGGCGATACCCGCAAGCAGTGTCAGGATGCCCCGGCGCAGCAGCGCCAGCTCGCCCAGCGCAGCGCCCATCGCCAGGCCAATGATCGGGCCGAGCAGCGGCGCGATCACCATGGCGCCGATCACGGCGGCAACCCCATCTGAGACAAGCCCGATCGCCGCCACGATGGTGGAGAGCACCACCATAACGATGAAATCCCGGTTGAGTTTCGCATTGCTGGAAACCTGAACGTAGAGTTCTTCGCGGGTGTGCTGCTGGCGGGCAGTTTTCTTCTCGTCCCTTGGCTCGGGCAGCTTGGGGATGGTCACATCCAGATCGGCAACCGTGACGCGCCAGCCGGAGCGGTGTTCGAGCAGGGACTGAAGATTATCGAGCATGGCCTGAACCGGGCCGTCCCGCATGATCACCTGGATCAGGCGGCGGTCTTTCTGTTCCGGCTGAAGCACCAGATAGTCGATCGGGTCTGCTGCCTTGATGATCCGTATCGCCGTGTCATAGGCTTCGCCATCAGACGGGATGTGAATATCGACACGGCAGATCCCCATCAGTCAGGCTTCCGGTCCAGCCGGGCGATCAGGCTGGAGGTGTCCCAGCGGTTGCCCCCCATCGCCTGCACGTCGGCATAATATTGATCGACTTGCGCCGTGAGCGGAAGAGTTGCGCCATTCTCGCGGGCCGCGTCCAGCGTGATCCGGAGGTCCTTGCGCATCCAGTCGACAGCAAAACCGAAATCGAACTTGCCGTCCGTCATCGTCTTCCAGCGGTTTTCCATCTGCCAGCTCTGGGCCGCGCCGCCGGAGATCGCGGCGATGACTTTTTCTGCGTCGAGGCCGGCCTTCTCGGCAAAGTGCAGCCCCTCGGCGAGGCCCTGGACGATGCCGGCGATGCAGATCTGGTTGACGGATTTGGCAAGCTGGCCTGCCCCGCTCTCGCCGATCAGCGTGGTGGCGCGGGCAAAGGCGGCCATCACGGGCTCTGCCTTGGCGAAGGCATCTTCCTCGCCGCCGCACATGATGGTGAGCTTGCCATTGATGGCGCCCGCCTCGCCGCCCGAAACCGGCGCGTCAATGAAATGCGCGCCCTTGGCACGGCAGCGCTCGGCCAGCTCGCGGGCGAGGGAAGCGGAAGCCGTGGTGTGGTCGATGACGGTCATGCCCGCGCCAAGGCTTGGCTCAAAGGCGTCAAACACCGCGCGCACATCGGGATCATCGCCCAGGCACATCAGGACATATTCGGCGCCGAAGACGGCAGAGGCAGGGTCTGCCGCGCTCTTGCCCTTATGGGCCGCGGTCCAGGCGGCGGCCTTGGCGGGCGTGCGGTTCCAGACGGTTACCTGGTGGCCCGCCCGCGCCAGATGGCCCGCCATGTGGAAACCCATGACCCCGAGGCCCAGAAATGCGGTGCGCGCCATTGCTCTTCTCCTGCTGAACTACGGGCTAATTAGAGCGAATTTCATGGAAATCCCACCCCTCGGCGAAGCGTGGCTTTCACCACGACCTGATACACCGGCGTCATCCATCAGAAGGATTGGACGCAAAAGAGCAATGGCATATGCCACGACCTCACGGCGGCAGACGGGCAGAAGGCCCGTTATGCCTACCCGTAAAACGGGCACCTGGAAGCTGGCCTATGCCGACTTCCTGACGGCCCTGGTCGCGTTCTTTCTGCTCATGTGGCTGATCAGCGGGGTTTCGAAAGAAGACCGCGCGGTGATTGCCTCGGAATTTACCGGGAAACCGGCTACCGTCTCGGTGGGGGCCAGCGAGGCGCTGTCAGACGCGGCCCGCCTGCTGGCGATGCTGGAGCTTTCCGAAAGCCTGAAGGCCGCCGGCGACAGTGTGCGCCTGTCTGCCGATGCGCAAGGCGTGCGGATAGAGCTTGTCGATACGGCCGACCGGCCCCTGTTCGAAACCGGCAGCGGCGCGCTGACAGAAACCGGCGCCGCCCTGATCCGCGCTGCGGGCGCCAGCCTGGCTGCCCTGCCCTACACCGTTTCCATCGAGGGCCATACCGACGCCTTCTCGATGGCGGGCACGGCCAGTTCCAACTGGGAACTCTCCTCGGCCCGCGCCAATGAGGCCCGCCGGCTGCTTGAGGCGTCCGGTTTCGGGACAGAACGGGTCGTGGGCGTCACCGGCTATGCCGATACCCGCCCCCTCAGCGCCGGCCAGCCCCACCTTGCCGCCAACCGCCGCATCAGCCTGCAGGTCCATCTGGCCGATTAGACTGTCACCAGCAGGGCACAACCCTGCGCCATTTTTGCCGCGCCCGGCGCTCTGCCCCGAAAACGCCCCTTGGCGTATCGGCGCGCCGGTGTATCGTCAGTCGCAATGAAGTTTTCGGATCCACATCTTCTGCTGGCGGGCCTTGAGCGGTCGCTGAGGTTCTACGTGACGAACCCCAGCCCCTGCCCCTATCTGCCTGACAGGAAGGAACGCAAAGCCTTCACCAACCTGGCCATTCCGGAAGCCGACGCTGTGCATAACGTGCTCAGCCAGTCCGGTTTCCGCCGCAGCCAGTCGATTGCCTACCGGCCAGCCTGCGCGCGGTGCAATGCGTGCAAGAGCGTGCGGGTGGCGACGCGGGATTTCGAGCTCAGCCGCAATGACCGGCGGGTGATCGCGCGCAACGAGACGCTGGTGCGCCGCCCGGTTGCCGCGCAGGCAACCCGCGAGCAGTTCCGCCTGCTGAAAACCTACGTCACGACGCGCCACGACAATGGCGGCATGTCGGACATGACCTACCGGGATTATGTCGCCATGGTCGGCGGCAGCCCGGTGCAGAGCCTGATCTTCGAATATCGCGAAGGGCCGGAACCGGACGCGCCGCTGGTGGCCGCCGCCATCACCGATGTGCTGCGCGATGGGCTGTCGATGGTCTACACCTTCTTTGACCCGTCAAAGGCCAGCCGCAGCCTTGGCCACTATCTGATCCTCGACCACATCCTGCATGCGCACGATCTGGGCCTGCCGCACCTCTATCTGGGCTACTGGGTGAAGGGCAGCCCGAAGATGGACTACAAACGGCGCTACAAACCGCTGGAAGTGCTTGACGGCGACCGCTGGCGGCCCTTGAGAGACGACGACTAGTTTTTGCCGGCAAAACGGACCGATGGCGCAAGCGCGCCAAAGAGACCCGTGCCGCGTGGGGAGGGCATTGATGATCAACCGCCGTAACCTGATCGGCGCAGGCGCACTGGGTGTGGCCGGCGCGGCCGCCACCTTCTCGACGCCGACAGCCGGCGCCGTGCTGGCAACACCGGCCATCAGCCGCAACCGGCGCCGCTTCAACATGGTCACCACCTGGCCCAAGGGCCTGCCCGGCCTGGGCACCGCCGCCGAGCGCGTGGCCCAGCGCGTCGGCGACATGACGGACGGCCTGATCGAGGTGAAGGTGTTTGCCGCGGGCGAACTCGTGCCGCCGTTTGAATCCTTTGATGCCGTCGCCAATGGCTCGGCAGATATGTATCACGGCGCCGAATATTACTGGACAGCGAAGTCCACCGGCTTTCCCTTCTTCACGGCTGTGCCCTTCGGGATGACCGCCCAGGAGATCATGGGCTGGATCGACTTTGGCGGCGGCCAGGAACTCTGGGACGAGCTTTCCGGCCAGTTCGGCATCAAATGTATCCAGGGCGCCAATACCGGCCACCAGATGGGCGGCTGGTTCCGCAAGGAAATCCGTTCCCTGCAGGATATGGCCGGGCTGCGCATGCGCATTCCCGGACAGGGCGGCGAAGTGCTGCGCGCGCTCGGCGGGGCCTCCATCGCGCTGGCAGGCGGCGAGATCTATCAGGCCCTCCAGACCGGCGCGATAGATGCGGCCGAATGGGTGGGCCCGTGGAATGACTATTCCCTCGGTTTCCACCGTGAGGCCCCCTACTATTACGGCCCCGGCTTCCATGAGCCCGGCGCAAGCCTTGCCGTTGGCATCAATCGCGGCGTCTGGGACGGCCTGACGGCCGGCGAGCAGGCGATCTTCAAGGCCGCCTGCGAAGCGGTGAACCATGAGACCCTCGGCGAGTTCACCTATCAGAACGCCGTCCATCTCGATCTTCTGGTGAACCAGCATAACGTCCAGATGCGGTCCTTCCCCGAAGATGTGGTCAAGCGGATGTCGGAAGCGTCCTATGATGTGCGCGCCTCTGCCGGGCGTAGCGGCATCGAGAAGCGCATCTATGAGAGCTTCGAGAAATCCTTGAAGCTGATGCGCGGCTGGAGCGGCGTGTCTGACGGGCCGTATTACGCCGCCCGGGCGCTCGGCAAGTAAGGGCGCCGGGGCGGGCATGGATACGGGCATCTTCCTGCATATCGGCACGGGGCTGAAATGGCTGGGCCTGATCAGCCTGCCGCTGTTCCTCGTCCCGCTGATTGCGCTGAGCGCGCCGCGCCTGGTTGACGGGTTTGCGCTGAAGCTCAGCCGTCTGATCGACCAGATCACCGGCATGGCCCTCGGCGCGGCGATTGCCGCCAGCCTGCTGCTCGTCTTCTCGATGCTGGCGGTGGTCATCCTGCGCTACACTTTCGCCCTCTCCTTCAGCTGGCTGAACGAGATCACTACCTACAGCTTTGCCGCCATGTTCATGCTGGGCGCCGCCGCAGCCCTGCGTGACGGGGCGCATGTGCGTGTGGATATCCTGCGCCCGCGCTTTGGCGAGACGGGACGCAACTGGATCGAACTTGCCGGCATCTACCTGTTCCTCTTCCCCATCTGCGTCCGCATCCTGATGACCAGCGAGGCAGGCCTTGCCCGCGCCTGGCTGCTGCTGGAGGGGTCGCGCGAGTCCGATGGCCTGCCGATCTTCTTTCTGTTCAAGACGCTGGTGCCGGTCTTTGCTGTGCTGCTGATGGCGCAGGGGCTTTCCGAAGCGATCAAGGCCGCGCTGCGCAATACCGGCGCCCTGCCGCCGGAAACGCCCGAGCAGCTGGCAGCAGAAGGAGGCGGCCATGGAGCTTGAGGCGATCCTTGCCATCTCGATGTTCGTGGTGGCCATCGGCGCGCTGCTGGCGGGCTATCCCGTAGCGCTGACCCTGGGCGGCGTGGCGCTGATCTTCGCGCTGATCGGCATTGCCACCGGCGTGTTCCCAGACACCTTCCTCAAAGCCTTCCCGAGCCGCATCGAAGGCAGCTCGATCATGCAGAGCCAGACGCTGGTGGCCGTGCCGCTCTTCGTCATCATGGGCGTGATCCTCGAGCGCTCGCGTGTGGCAGAAGATCTCCTGGGCATTGCCAGCCGCCTGCTCGGTAAGGTGCGCGGCGGGCTTGGCCTTGCCGTGGTGCTGGTGGGCACGCTGCTGGCAGCCTCGACCGGCATCGTCGGCGCCACCGTGATCACCATGACGCTGATCGCCCTGCCCTCGATGCTGCGGCAGGGCTATGACCCGCGCCTCGCCACCGGCACGATTGCCGCCTCAGGCACGCTCGGCCAGATCATCCCGCCCTCCATCGTGCTGATCCTTCTGGCGGACGCCATCTCGAATGCTGCCAGCCAGGCTGCGCTTCGCTCCGGGGGCGGATCAGCGGTGGTCTCCGTGGGCGATCTTTTCGCCGGGGCGCTGATCCCCGGCCTGATCCTGGTGGCACTTTACCTGCTGTGGATTGCCATCATGGCGATCTTCCGGCCCGCCTCCTGCCCGCCCGCCGAGGTGATTGAAGGCACCGCGCCGCTTACCTTCCGGGATGTGGCCCTTGGCCTGGGCGCGCCGCTGGCACTGATCGTCGCCGTGCTCGGCTCGATCCTGGGCGGCATTGCCCCGCCCACCGAAGCGGCCGCCATCGGCGCGGGCGGCGCCATTCTGCTCGCGGGCATGCGCCTGGCGCGGGAAGCGCAGAGCCGCCTGATGCCGGTGATGCTGGCAGGCCTTGCCGGCATCCTCCTGATCATCGTGCTGCGGAACACGCTCGACCTGCGCACCGCTTCGGGCGGCCATAGCGGGGCAGATCTCATCGGCATGGCGATCACCATGCTGGCGGCCTTCGCCATCCTGGCATCGCTCGTCGCAGGGCTGCTGGTGCTGCGCCGGGTGAAACAGCTCGGGCCCGCGCTGAAAAGCTCCGCCCACATCACCTCCATGGTGTTCCTGATCCTGATCGGCGCGTCGCTGTTCAGCCTCGTCTTCCGCGGCTTTGACGGGGACGATCTGGTGCATGACATCCTGCACAACGTACCCGGCGGGAAATGGGGCGCGCTGGCCGCCGCCATGCTGGTGATGTTCGTGCTCGGTTTCTTCCTGGACTTCATCGAGATCGTGTTCGTGGTGGTGCCGCTGGTGGCGCCACCGCTGATCCTGCTGGGCTGTGATCCGGTGTGGCTCGGCATCCTGATGGCGGTGAACCTGCAGACGAGCTTCCTGACGCCGCCGTTCGGCTTTGCGCTGTTCTATCTGCGCGGGGCCGCGCCGCCGGAAGTCTCCACGATGCAGATCTGGCAGGGGGCGCTGCCCTTCATTGGACTGCAGGTCATTCTGCTGGCAATGGTGGCGTCGATGCCGGCGCTGGCCACATGGCTGCCGGCGCTGGCTGCAAAGTAATCACCAACACAGAGGTTCCCGATGGGACAGAATATTGCGCCGTTTCAGGCAATCGCGATCAGCCGCCGCGCACATGAACTGAAAGCCGCCGGGCAGCGCATTCTGCATATGGAATTTGGCCAGCCTTCCACCGGCGCGCCCAAGGGCGCGATTGCGGCGGCCCACCATGTGCTCGACAGCGAAGCGATGGGCTATTGGGAAAGCCTTCCCCTGAAAGAGCGTATCTGCCGGCATTACCGCGAGGGCTTTGGCGTGGAGCTAAGCCCCCGCCGGATGGTGATCACCTGTGGCGCCTCGCCCGCACTCGTCCTGGCGCTTTCAACCGCGTTCAATCCGGGCGACCGGATCGCGATGGCGCGGCCGGGCTATGTGGCCTATCGCAACACGGTGCGCGCGCTGAACCTTGAGCCGGTGGAGATCGCCTGCGGGCCGGAGGTACGTTTCCAGCTGTCCGCCGCTGCGCTGGACGCGCTGGAGCCTGCGCCGCAGGGCGTGATCATTGCGAGCCCGGCCAACCCCACCGGCACGATCATTCCGAAAGACGAACTCGCCGCGATTGCAGAGGTCTGCCAGCGGCGGGGCATACGGATCATTTCCGACGAGATCTATCACGGCCTCAGCTATGGCCCGAAGATCCATTCGATGCTGGAATTTTCGCCGGGCGCCTATGTGGTCAACAGCTTCTCGAAATACTTCTCGATGGCGGGCTGGCGGCTCGGCTGGCTGGTCTCGCCCGAAGAAGGCGTGGCACGGACGAATGCCTATATCGGCAACCTGTTCCTCACCGCGCCATCGCTGGCCCAGCATGCCGGGCTGATTGCCATGGACAGCCGGGACGAGCTTGAAGGGCATCTCGATGTGTATCGCCGCAACCGCGCGCTTCTGCTGGAGGCGCTGCCGCGTCTGGGCCTCGACAATATCGCCCCGCCCGATGGCGCGTTTTATATCTATGCAGACGTTTCGCGCTTCACCGATGACAGCCTGAGCTTCTGCCTGAAGCTGCTGGAGGAGACCGGTGTGGCGACCGCGCCGGGGGTAGACTTTGATCCCGTCGATGGCGGGCGGTTCATGCGCTTTTCCTTCGCGCTCTCAACGCCGGAAATCGAGGAAGCGCTGGCGCGGCTGGAACCATGGTTTGCGGCGCAGCCGGTCCGTCAGACCGCTTAAGAATCGCAGGTGGCCCAGAAGCTTTCAAGGCCGGGCAGCTCGCCCTTGCCGACTTCCTGTTCCGGCACGAACAGCTCAAAGTCTGCCTCAGGTGTGACACGGATGTAGAGCGTGCGGCGCAGGCTCTCTGGCGTCTGGCTGGTCTCGTTCCAGCAGCCGGGCGCGACCGCGCCGAAGCTCAGCTCATTCTCCCCAGGCGCTTCGCGCTTCAGGCGGGCAAGCTCGGCGCTGATCGCCTGAAGCAGAGGCCCATCTTCCGGCCGCGTTCCGTAGGTCCATATCCTGTATCCCTCCCGCGTCTCTGACGCCAAAAAAGGGCTCGTCACCTCGCTCGTTTGAACAAGGGGAAACTCCTCGGCCACATTTATCCCCAGGCGTTCATTGGTGACATTGATCTGCAGCCGGGCGCCTTCTTCGCGCGCCTGGAAGGCGGTGGGAATGCGCATGGCAAGGGCAATGCGGGAGAAGTCCAGCGCCGTGGGGTCCAGCAGCGGCGCGGCGGTGTCTGCGTCTTCGGCGGCTTCAACGGGAGAGGTCAGTTCTGCCTGAAGGGTTTCGCCCTCCTCCGCCTTCTGCGCCGGCGCAGACGGAGAACAGGCCACCAGAAAAGCGGAAGCTGCAACAATCATATAGCGCATCACGCGGCACCACCCCTGAACAAAGATATTCCGCATTCTGAGCTTGAGGATCGCCGGCTGTCCATGCCTGCCAACATTTAAGTTTGGCAATCATAGGCCGCTTCGGCGCTGCCATCGGGCGCCACCTCCAGCGAGGCAAGGCGGCAGCCTTCGGGCGCGGCCTGCTTGGCGGCGGCGCGCAGTTCCTCCGGCAGCGTGCTTTCGCCCTCTTCCTGAATGCGGAACATGCCGTCTGTGGCCAGCGTCAGCTTCAGCTTGAAGCCCTGCCCATCGAGCGGGGCGGCGAAGAAGCTGTAATTCTCTGTGCCGATGGTCTGCGCGGCCAGACCGTTCCAGGCGGCCGCGCTCCAGCGGACGGTGGGCGTATCCGGGGTGGATGCGCAAGCGGCGAGCATGAAGCCCGCCGCAACCGGAAGATAACGCATAACGGACATGGGGCCTCCCTCCCTCGCTACCTGATCAGGATAGCGTGGGCAGGCCCGCCCGGCGAGGCCCTCAGAAGGCAACCTTTGGCGGCTCATCCATCGACGCGCGGCCTTCCACGCCAACATCGAAGAATTCGCGCGGTTCGAAATTGAAGCTGCTGGCGATGATCGAGCCGGGGAACTGTTCGCGCGCGGTGTTATAGTCCTGGACAGCCGAGTTGTAGAACCGGCGGGCGGCGGCCAGCTTGTCCTCAATCGAGGAGAGCTGCTGCTGGAGCTGCAGGAAGTTGGTGTTGGCCTTGAGGTCCGGATAGGCTTCGGCGAGGGCAAAGAGCTTGCCGAGCGCCTGGCTGAGCACGCCTTCGGCCTTGGCCATTTCGCCGGCTGTGTTGGCCGCCTGGGCCGCGTTGCGCGCGGCGATCACCTGCTGGAAGGTCGCCTGCTCATGGGCGGCATAGCCCTTCACGGTTTCCACGAGGTTCGGGATCAGGTTCTGGCGCTGCTTGAGCTGCACATCCACATCCGCGAAGGCCTGGTTGACCCGCTGCCGTTTCATGACGAGGCCGTTATAGATCAGGATGATGGCGCCAATGACAGCCACCACGATCGCAAGCACGATTAGAAAGACGTTCATTCGGGTGCCCCCTTATTGCTATTGCCAGCCTGCAAAGGCGTAACGGTGTGTGGCCACGTGCGCAAGTGCGGGTTAACCTGACCCTACCTGCCCGTTTTTGCACCGTTTTTCCGGTTGCCACAGCCCCTGTTCCGGTGGAGCGCCCAATGCCCGACCCGTATTTGCCCAAGGAACACCATTACAGCCAGCGCACCGGCTGGTTGCGCGCGTCCGTGCTGGGCGCCAATGACGGCATCGTCTCCACCGCCAGCCTGATGATCGGGGTGGCCTCGGCGGCCGCCTCGGCTTCCGATATTCTGGTGGCGGGGATTGCGGGCCTAGTGGCCGGGGCGATGTCGATGGCGGCGGGAGAGTTTGTTTCCGTCAGCTCGCAGGCCGACACGGAAATGGCCGATCTGGAGATCGAACGGCTGGCGCTGCACAAATTCCCCGAGGAAGAGCTCGATGAGCTGACGCAGATCTATATCGACCGGGGCGTGGAGCCGGTGACTGCCCGGTCGGTGGCCGAGCAGCTGACCCGGCATGACGCGCTGAGCGCCCATGCGCGCGACGAAATCGGGCTGACGGAAGTGGCGAGCGCCAATCCCATCCAGGCGGCCTGGAGTTCGGCGGGGAGCTTCTCGGCCGGTGCCACCCTGCCGCTGATCGCAGCGGCGCTGGCACCGTCGGGCACGGTAACCCCGGTGGTGGCGGCCGTTTCGCTGCTGGCGCTGGCCATTCTGGGCTGGCTGTCAGCAAAGGCAGGCGGGGCGAAGAAACGCCGGGCCGTCATCCGCGTCGTGTTCTGGGGGGCCGCAGCCATGCTCATTACCGGCCTGATCGGCGCGGCTGTCGGCACGGTGGTCTAGCCGCGTTCCAGCCCCGCTTTCAGCCGGGCGAGCTTATCGGCCGCGCCGGCAGCGTGCGGGCCGATCCAGCGGTCATGGATGGTCTTGATCGGCAGCGCGTTGAGATGGTTCCAGCGCGCCCGGCCCACCTTGTGCGCAATCACCAGATCGGCGCCTTCCAGCACCTTGAGATGCTGCATCACGGTGCAGCGGTCGATCTCCGGAAAGCGGGCGCACAGCTCTGTCGTGGTCTGCGGATTATCCTTCAGCGCATCAAGGATGGCCCGGCGCACGGGCGCGGCCAGCGCCTTGAAGACGAGATCGTCCTGCGTTTCTGGGCGAGGGGCGGTCTTGCTGCTTGACATGTTATATTTTTATAACATGATGGCACAAAGATCAAGACCGGAGGCCCTGCCATGGATCTGAAATTCGAGGTGAGCGGACGGATTGCGCGGCCAGTGGACGAGGTGTTCGAGGCGGTGGTGAACCCGCAAAAACTTTCCGGCTATTTCACGACCGGCGGCGCCAAGGGGCGGCTGGAAACCGGGGCGACGGTGACCTGGGACTTTGCCGATTTTCCCGGCGCGTTTCCGGTATATGTGGCCGAAGTAGAGACGAACAAGCGGATCATCCTGCATTGGGATGCGGGCGATACGGCAGCAGAGCCCGGCGGCGAAGAAGGCCCCTATCGGACGCAGGTGACGATGCGGTTTGAAGCGCTGGAGGATGGCCGCACGCTGGTGACGATTGCCGAGGAAGGCTGGCGGCAGACACCGGAGGGGCTGAAATCCGCCCTCGGCAACAAGGGCGGATGGATGCACATGCTCTGCTGCCTGAAGGCGTGGGTGGAGTATGGCATCAATCTGCGCGAAGGCATGTTCCGCTAGAAGGCCGCGCAAATCCCGTATAGTTTCGGGGGTATGACCGAAACCGACGCCAAAAATCTCGCCCATATGATCCAGGTTGCCGAGCGCGTGGTGGTGTTCACCGGCGCGGGCATTTCGACCGAAAGCGGCATTCCCGACTTCCGCTCGCCTGGCGGGGTGTGGAGCAAGATGAAGCCGATCATGTTTCAGGATTTCGTTGCCTCGCGGGATGCGCGGCGGGAAGCCTGGACGCGCGTGTTCAACAAGACTGCCGGCTGGACCGGGGCGTCGCCGAATGCCGGGCATTATGCCGTGACCAGGCTGGTGGAGGCGGGCAAGGTTACCAGCGTCATCACGCAGAATGTGGACAATCTGCACCAGGCCTCCGGCGTGCCAGCGGACAAGGTGATCGAGGTGCACGGCAATGCGAGCTATGCCAAATGCCTGCAATGCGGAAAGCGCTATGAGTTTGAGGCGCTGCGCCACCGCTGGGAAGCGGATGAGGACATCACCTGCATGTTCTGCACCGGTCTTGTAAAATCCGCGACCATCTCCTTCGGCCAGCCGATGCCGGAAGCGGAGATGGAACGGGCCACCGAAGAGGCGCTGCTGGCAGACCTGTTCCTCGTGCTCGGCTCCTCGCTGGTTGTCTATCCGGCGGCGGGACTGCCGGTTGTGGCGAAGAAGGCCGGCTCACGGCTTGCCATCGTCAACCGCGAGGAAACAGACCTCGATCCGTATGCCGATCTTGTGCTGAACACGGATATCGGGCCGTTGATGAGCGCGGTGATGGAACGGCTTTAGGCGCCTTTGCCCGCCCTATGCAGCGAAGGGGCGGGTAGCGAAAAAGGGTTTCAGGCAGCACGAAGGGCCGGACGCAGCGGGGGCTGGCCGGGGGATTTGGGCTGGGTTCGGAGCTGGGGGGCGCTAGGAGGTGTCGGCGTACGCGGCGAGGGCAGATGCCCCCTTCGTCAGTCCGCTGCGCGGCCTGCCACTTCCCCCGCTAGTGCGGGGGAAGAAAAAGGGGTGCGCGGCCTCGGCGGTGAAAATTGCCGGAAGGTCTGACGACCAGCAGGGATCGCTCCAGTGCGGGCGTGTGGGCTCGACTGGTCTGTAGGCGGAGGGGTTGGGCGCGGCGTCGCCGAGATATTCGATGCGTACCCCGCCCCACCACATCACGCGGAGCATCGCGCCGCAGCGCCCGGCGGCGCGGACTTCGTCCACGGCGCGGGCAAGCTGCCAGATCAGCACCGGCCAGAAGAAGGGATGCACGAACGCGAAATATCGCGCGAGCGCAGGTTCCTTTCTGAGGCGGGCAAGGCTGAACATCCGTTAAGCATACGCCCACTCGCCGAGGGGGTGGACAAGGATTGCGGCGATTTTTTGTAATTGCTTGAAAGATATGAAAATTTTAGGGTCGGCCCCAGCGGAATGTGTTGGATAGGGCCCTCACCTCCCATTGCGCAGCAATGGGAGGTGAGGGTCTTCGTCAACCGATCATCGCGCCGCCGGTCTGCGGGGCGGGGACGCCGGTGGTGCCGGGCCAGCTGAGGGGGAGGCCCCGCAGCGTCCGGGCGGCGAGCAGAGCGAAGGCTTCAGCTTCTATCGAATCGCCGCGCCAGCCGGCCTGCTCTGCGGTGAGCACGGCGCAGGGGCATTGGCGGGCGAGCGCGGCCATGAAGGACGGATTATGGCGCCCACCGCCGCAGGCGATGAGCCGGGCGGGAACCTCCGGGAGCTGACGAATACCGGCGGCGACAGCGGCGGCGGAAAACTCCGTCAGCGTGGCGGCGCCATCCTCGAGCGAAAGGCCGCGCGCCATGGAAGCGTTGAAATCATACCGGTCGAGCGATTTGGGCGGGGGCTCCTCAAACCAGTCATGGGCGAGAAGCTGGGCGAGCAGGCCTTCATGCACGCGGCCTGCAGCGGCGAGCCTGCCGCCCGCATCATGCGTGCCCTGCCCATGGCCTTCGACCCATTCATCGATGGGGCCGTTGGCGGGGCCGGTGTCAAAGGCGATGAGCGTGCCATCAGCGGTGCGCGCCGTGATGTTGGCGACGCCGCCGAGATTGAGGACGACGGCCGGCTCCCCGCCGAGGCGGCGCATCAGGGCGGCGTGATAGGCCGGGGCAAGCGGCGCGCCCTGCCCGCCAGCGGCGACATCGGCGGAGCGGAAATCATAGGCGAGCGGCACGCCGAGGGCGGCCTGCAGCGAAGGTGCATCGATCAGCTGGAGCGTGGCGCCGGGCTGGCCGGGGCGCGCGCGGCGATGCAGCACCGTCTGGCCGTGGACACCGGCGAGGACCGGCCGGGGCGCGCCCGCCTGCCCGGTCATCATCGCCCAGGCATCAGCATGGGTTTTCGTGATCGTCTCGCAGGCGGCGGCGAAAAGCGCTTCGGGGCGCGGGCCCTGCCAGTTCCAGGCGCGGGCGGCATCCGTGGCGGCCTGCAGGACGGCGCGTTCCCCAGGGGTGTATTTCCTCTCCGCGACGGGGCCAAATTCCAGCACATCCTGCCCATTTGTCAGGATCATGGCGGCGTCGACCGCGTCCAGCGAGGTGCCGGACATGAAGCCTGCGACCCATTGGGGGCCAGACACAGCCACTGAATTTGCAAGACCGGTGTTCAAGGCTGGCCCTTTCTGTGTTAGGCGCGCGCATCTCATCGGAGACACGAGAATATGAGCGATTTCAAGTCGGAATTCCTGCGCGAGCTCAGCTGGCGCGGCTTCATCAAGGACACGACTCACAAGGCTGAGCTCGATGCCTATTGTGCCCAAGGAACTCCGGTCGCTTATGTGGGCTATGACGCCACCGCAGACAGCCTGCATGTGGGCCATCTGATGACGATCATGATGCTGCGCATCTTCCAGCGCCATGGCGGCAAGCCGATTGCCCTGATGGGCGGGGGCACCACCAAGGTGGGCGATCCGACCGACAAGGAGAAATCCCGCCCGCTGCTGACCGATGAGCAGATCAACGCCAATATCGCGGGCATCAAGACGGCGTTCGAGCCCTTCCTGCGCTTTGGCGACGGCGCCAATGACGCCATCATGGTCAACAACAATGACTGGTTGGGGGAGCTTGGCTATCTCGAAATGCTGCGCGCCATTGGCGTCTATTTCACCATCAACACGATGGTGAAGCAGGACACGGTGCGCCGCCGCCTTGAGGCCGAGCAGCCCTACACTTTCCTCGAATTCAACTACCTGCTGATGCAGTCCTATGACTTCCTGGAGCTTTACCGGCGGTATGGCTGCCGGATGCAGCTCGGCGGGTCTGACCAGTGGGGCAATATCGTGGGGGGCGTGGACCTGGTGCACAAGGCCGAGGGCGGGGAAGCCTTTGGCGTGACCGCGCACCTCGTCACCACCTCTTCCGGCGTGAAGATGGGCAAGACCGTGGGCGGGGCCGTGTGGCTGAACGCGGACCGCAAGAGCCCGTATGAATACTGGCAGTTCTGGCGCAACACCGAAGACGCCGATGTGGGCAAGTTCCTGCGCCTCTTCACCGATTTGCCCCGCGAAGAGATCGAGCGGCTGGAAGCTCTGCAAGGCGCAGAGATCAACGACGCGAAGATCGCGCTGGCGAATGCGGCGACGACGCTGCTGCATGGCGAAGCGGCGGCAGCGGAGGCTGAGGCGGCGGCGAAGGCTGTGTTTGCGGGCGGGGCATCGGCGGACGCGCTGCCGACGGCGATTGTTCCGCAGGCGGAGCTTGAGGCCGGGATGCTGGTGGCAGCCGCCTGCACGGCGGCAGGGCTTTCCAAGTCCAACGGCGAGGCACGGCGGCTGATCGAACAAGGCGCCATCCGCGTGAATGATGAGCTGGTGTCTGATCCCAATGCCAAGGTCTCGATGGCCGACATGCAGGACGGGGCGATCAAGCTGTCGGCCGGCAAGAAACGCCATGCGCTGGTGAAGGCGGGCGACTGAGCCGCCGGGCCGGGCCGTAACCAGAGGGGGTGGCTTTTGCGGCCGCCCCTCCCCGCGCCCTAAGCCAGCGAGGACGCTTCCGCCTCCCGCCGGCTGGAAAGCCATGACCGGAGCAGATGTTCGAGGCCGGTGAAGGCCCTGTCGGCCGCAATGCCGAGGAAGAGCGCGGCACTGACGCCGACAATCCAGTGCGGCAGCGGTCCCCAGCTTTCCCGCGCGTCGAGCAGCAGCAGCACCTCAACCGGGAATATGTGGAAGATATAAATGAAGAAGCTGGCTGACGCGATGGTCAGCGCGGCTTTCGCAACCGGGCGCGGCAGCGGGATATTTTTCAGCCACAGGCTTGAGAGAACGAGGAAGCCGAAGAAGAGTTTGAACTGGATGGCATAGGTCGTCCAGAACAGAAGTATGGAGATTACCAGCACCGCCGAGAGAGCCGCTTTCCTGTAGATATCCGCTGCGAAATAGGCGCACCAGCCCAGTGCGAACACATAGCCGATGGCGAGCGGATGCATGAAGAAGAAGTCCCCGTGAATGTTCCGGCTGGCCCAGTAGGACAGCACGCCGCCGGCGCCGAGCGCAAGATAGCCGAACAATTCCTGCCGTTCCCGGAAGATATGCCTCAAGGGCGGGATCAGCCATGGCAGCGCGACCAGAGCGGCAAGCTGAGCGTAGGCACACACGAACCAGAAGGGATAGAGCGCGTCCCAGCGCATGTTCATGTTGGCATAGAGCAGATACCAACTCCGCTCCTGCCCGGCAAATTCCTGCGGCAAGGCCACGAAAATCGCAGTTATGATGACATAATAGACCACAAGGATCCGCAAGAGGGATGCCTTGAGGAATTCGAACACTCTTCCGGCCGCCAGCCGCGCGCCGTGGATGCGCGCCACACTCAGGCCGGACAGGAACATCAGCGCCACCGCGCCGCCGGCGATGCCCCACTCTCCCAGCGTGCCAAGGTGATTGGTGATGATCCCGAAGATGGCGAGGCAGCGAACCAGGGTTTCGGCAGGCACGGACGCCTTGCCGGGCTTGCGCCGCACCATCGCTTCAAGCCGGTTGACGGACTTCTTCTCCCACCCCGCCGGGACATAGCCGAGAATCTGTTCAAGGCTCAGCGACAGATGCAGGAAGAGGATCGAATCCCCCTCCAGCGAAATGAAGGTATCGTCCCCCGAGACATCTTCCCCGAAGGCCTCCGCAAAGGCTTCCTGCACGCTCCGGGGCCGGCCGGTTTCCGGGCCGGTGAGCAGCTGCGCATTCAGCCGGGCATAGTCAACCTTGCCGGAAGGCAGCAGAGGGATTTCCCGCAATTTGCGCACATGGATGTCTGGCCGGCGCAGGCCCCATGACCGGACGACCGTATCGAGCAGCGCCTCTTCGTCGATTTCACCTTCGAAGAAGATCCCGAGGGTTTCATCTGTGCCCACACAATATACCTGATACCCTGCCTGGGCGAGCCGGCCTTCAAGGTCATCGAGGTTGATGCGCAGGCCATAGAGCTTGATGAAGCGTTTCAGCCTGCCGGTGATACGGACATAGCCATTTGGCTGAAGCTCTGCCATGTCGCCGGTGCGCAGTTCGAACGTGTCTCGCGGCCGCGCCAGATCGGCGCGCGTTTCAGCGTAGCCCAACATGACGTTCGGCCCGCGATAGACCAACTCGCCGGCCCGGCCGGGGGCGGTGACCGGGTTGCCCTCTTCGTCAATTATCACCAATTCGCCGCCAGGGATCGGGCGGCCAACCGACTCCAGATTCTCCAGAAGATCCTCAGGCGGAACATAGGACATGCGGGGTGATGCTTCGGTTTGCCCGTACATCACGAAAAACTGCCACTGCCGCTGGCGGGCCTGTGTGGCAAAGCGCTTCAGGCGGTCAGGATGCAGCCGCCCACCCGCCTGGGTTATGTAACGCAAGGACGGCAGATCCTGACCCAGGAAATCCGTGCGTTCCAGAAGTTCGAAATGATAGGGAACGAAGGCGAGGCTGGTTGTGCCGCTGGACCTGAACAATGACCAGAATTCCGGCGTAACGACCGAGAGGTCGGTCAGCACGATGCGCGCGCCCGCCGCCAGATGGGAATTCAGAACCGCCATGCCATAAGAGTAAAAGAAGTTGAGCGTCGTGATGGCGCATTCGCGTGCGCTCAACTGCAGATAGGCCGCAATGGCTTCCGCGTTGGACTGGATGTTGCCGCGCGAGAGCTTGACCAGTTTTGGAGCGCCCGTTGTGCCCGAGGTTGAGAGCATGACGGCCAACTCATCGGCGAAATCCGCAGGCTCGCTCTCGTTCAAACGCTCCAGCCGCCATTGCCCCTTCTTGCTGCTGAACAGCCAGCCGGGCTGGTAGGCGGAGATCACACGGCCATCGGCGATGGACTCCCGGTTAAGCAGGATTACCGGATGGCCCGCGCGCAAGCATCCCAGATAGGCGGCCACTGTCTCGATCCGGTTGCAAGCCTGGACTGCGACAAGCTGCGGCGAGGCGGGCAGCCTGGCGGCGAAGGCTTCGCTCAGCGTGGCCAGTTCCCGATAGCTTATGCGGCGCGCGTCCTGCTCAAGCGCGATTGCTTCGCCGAACGATTCCAACCTTTCCCAGAAATATTGGTCTGACCCAGCCCCCTGAATTCCGGCCATGATTTTGCAGACTCTCTCGATTAGAGAGGATGACACATGCGCAAGAGCAGATTTTCAGACGAGCAGAT
>NZ_JBNNJJ010000012.1:0-107767 GCF_050269995.1 Hyphomonas sp. NPDC076881
CCGCCGACACATCCTAGCTTTCCCCCCAACCCCGAACCCAGCCCAAATCCCCCGGCCAGCCCCCGCTGCGTCCGGCCAAACCTGCTGCGTGAAACTCTTTTCCTCCGCCCACCCCTTCGTCACACTCGACGGGCGCAGCCCGTCTGAGTGCCTATCTCCCGCCCCATCCCCAGGCGCGCGCCTCTCGGCCCGGAGATAGGCCCTCAGATGCGCTGGCGCGCACCGAGGGTGACGACCCAATGATACCTCGGAAAAGCCGGCAGGGTCAGTTCCGGCTGATCCTGACCCGTCCCCCGCGCCCCCTCGGGAGGCTCGTCGCGAGCCCGAACCTCAAAAAAACCTGCAGGCCCCAATCCCCCTTAAACCATCGATCAAGGGTTCCCTCCCGCGCCTGATGCGGTATTCAGAAGAATACGGGCAGCCGGGGAGTATTCATGCGGTTTCTGATGGTAGCGATTGCGGCGGGCGTCTGCCTTCTGGGGGCCTGTGCCCAGCGCTCTGCCTGGACAGTCCCGGTCCAGCCTGTGGACGAAGCGGCCCTGGCGCGCGTGGCCCCGGCGGGCCGCCTGCCGGCCATGGCCCGGCCCAAGGCCTACCGCGTCGCCCTCGATCTGGACCCGCGCGAAACCCATTTCTCCGGCTATGTCGAGATTGATGTAGAGCTGGCCGCCGCCACCAATGGCATCTGGCTGCACGGCGATGATCTCGGCGTCTCCCGCGTCACGGCCACGGCCGGGGGCGAAACGGTCGAGGCGAGCTGGGCGGAAGTCCTTGATACCGGCGTCGTCTGGGTCGGCTTCCCCCGGCGCCTCGAAGCGCGCCGCGTCACGCTGGCGATCGACTATACCGCCGCCTTCGATACGGGCCTGGCCGGTCTTTTCCGCGTCGAATCCCAGGGCAACTGGTATGCCCTCGCCAAGTCCGAAAGCATTCAGGCGCGCCGCTTCCTGCCGGGCTTTGACGAGCCGGGCCTGAAGGCGCCCTTTGACGTGGCAATCACCGTGCCCGAAGGCATGCACGCCATCGCAAACACGCCGGAGGTCTCCCGCGCCCCGGCTCAGCCCGGCTTTGAAACCATCACTTTCGCGCCCACCCGTCCGCTCTCCACCTATCTGCTCTCCACCGCCGTCGGCAATTTCGACAAGGTGGATCGCGCGGCGCTTCCACCAAATGATGTGCGGCGTACGGAAATTCCGCTCACGGGCTATGCCCGCGCCGGGAAGGGGGAGGAGCTTGCCTTTGCGCTGGACCTGACGCCGGAAATGATGCGCGTCTTTGAAGAAATGCTGGGCCAGCCTTACCCCTATGAAAAGCTCGATATCATCGCCGCCCCGCAATGGCCCTCCGGCGCCACAGAGCTGGCCGCCGCCATCACCTATCGCGAAGGCCGCATTCTCGTGGGCCCCAATGCCGGGCCATCCCTGCTGCGCAGCGTCAAGGAAATCCATGCGCATGAGATTGCCCATATGTGGTTCGGCAATCTGGTCACGCCGCCCTGGTGGGATGATCTCTGGCTGAAGGAAGCTTTCGCCACCTGGAGTGAAACCGCCGTCCTGGAAATCATGGAGCCGCAGGGCAATCATGATCTGGCCGCCGTGGCCGATGGCATTCGCGCCATGTCGCTCGACAGCCTGCAAGGCGTGCGCGCCGTGGCAGAGCCGATCAGCCGCAATGAAGATGTGCGCAATGCCTATGATGCGATCACCTATTCCAAGGGCCAGTCGGTCATCCGGATGATCGACACCTATTTCGGCCCGGATGTGCTGCGCCCGGCGCTCGGGCGCTATATTGCGCAGTATGCAGATGGTGAGGCTGACAGCGCGCGCTTCTATTCCGCCATCGGCAAGGCCAGCGGCCAGCGCGCCATCGGCACTGTGTTCGAAAGCTTCGTCACCCAGCCCGGGGTTCCCCTGGTCACGGCGCGGCCCATGTGCGGCAGCGCCGCTGCCAAGATCGAATTCAGCCAGACGCGCTATCGCCCCATCGGCTCGGAAATTGCTCCCGGCGGCCTGTGGAACATTCCGGTCTGTGCCGCCTGGAAGGATGGCGCCAACACCGGCGAGGTCTGCACGCTCCTCAGCGCGCCTCAGCGCACGGTGGATGTGCGCGGCGCCATCTGCCCGGAAGTTGTCGTGCCCAATGCGAAAGGGGCAGGCTATTACCGGTTTGATCTGCCGGCGGTGTATTGGCATGCCCTGACGGATGATTTCGCCGCGCTTGAGCCGCGTGAGGCTCTGGCCGCCATCGACAGCGCCCAGGCCGCCTTCAATGCCGGGTCGATGGGCGGGGCAGAGTATCTCGGCCTTCTCGAAGCCAGCCTCTCCCATCCCCATGGCACGGTGCTGATCTTTGCGCTGAACGCCTGGGACGCGCTGCTCGCCCAGCTTGGCGAAGAGGCAGAGCCGGCAAAGGCCCGCGCGTCTGCCGCGCTCGCCCGGCGGGATGACCCTTCCGAGCTGGAAGCGGGGATGCGCCTGCGCGGTTTCCGGGCCGCGTCCCTGCAGGAGCCTGAGGCCCGCGCCGCCCTGGTCGCCGAGGCCGATGCGTTCCTCTCAGGCACGGGCGAACTCTCCAGCGACCTCTACACCTACGCCCTGCGCGCGGCGCTGGAGGAGGGGGGCACGGCGATGGTCGATAAGGTGCTCGCCGCCATCGCCCGCCTGGACGATGCCGTTTTCCTCCAGGCCGCTGCCGACAGCCTCGGCAGCGCCGCCTCGCCGGAGGATGCTGCCCGCGCGCTCGATCTCATCTATGAGGGCGGCATCAGCCAGCAGGTCACCTTCTCCCTCGCCCAGAGCCTGATGAACAACCCGGCCCATCGCGACAGGACCTGGGCCCGCCTCACCGGAGACTTCCCCGGCTTCACGGCCCGGGTGCCCTCCCAACTGCGCCGCAACACGCCGCGCCTGGCACGCGCCTTCTGCGACCCCGCCATGATCCCGGATCTGGAAGCCCTCTTCGCCGCCGGCAGCCGCGACCTTGCCGGGCATGAACGCGCGCTGGACGAAACGAAGGAATATCTGACGCTCTGCGCCGCGCAGAGAGAGAATGCCCGCGCGGTGATCCTGCCTGTCCTGGCGCGTCCCTGATCTGTCCGGAAATGTCCGGATTTGTCCGCTGGATGTCATCCCGTGTCCGCGCCATGACACGGGATGACGCCGGTTTGGCGCGGCTTCAGGCGTTCTTGATCGTCAGCCCGCCATCCACTGGAATGTGGACACCGTTGAGGAAACTCGCCGCCGGCAGCACGAGGGAAAGCGTCATGTGCGCCACCTCTTCGGGGATGCCATACCGGCGCAGCGGCACCCGGCGTTTGGCGTATATCTCCTTGTGTTCATCGGAGATTCCGGCGGTGATCCCGGTGATGATCGGGCCGGGGCAGATGCAGTTCACCGTGATGCCCTCGCGGCCCAGATCCACCGCCAGGCCGCGCGTCAGGCCGATCACGCCATGCTTGGCCGCCACGTAAGGGGAATTGCCCGGCGTTGCCCCCAGCCCTTCGGTGGACGCGATGTTGACAATCCGCCCCCAGCCATTCTTCCGCATATAGGGCAGGGCCGCCCGGATCGCCCGCTGGTGCGAGGTCAGCATGACATTGAGGGAGGGCCCCCAACTGTCCTCATAGCTTTCCTCTCCAACCTGGCCGGGGAGGGCGAACCCTGCATTGTTGACGAGGATATCCATGCCGCCAAAATGCGCGGCGGCCTCGTCCACCACCCGCTTGATCGCGGCGCCATCGCCCACATCCAGGGCCCAGCCTTTCACATGCTCGATGCCGGCCGCCTTGATTTCATTGACGACCTTGTCGACGTTTTCCTGGCGCAGGTCCGTCACCGCCACATTCGCGCCCTCGCGGGTAAAGAGATGGGCCGTCGCCCGCCCCATGCCGCTGGCCGCGCCGGTGATCAGCGCCGTCTTGCCTTTGATACTTCTGGATAATTCCTGATAAGGGGGTTGTTCGTTCATGCCTGTTTCCTCCGTTTTTTGATTGTGCCTGAAAAATTGAGAACCGGCCGGCCATCCTGGCCTGTCACCAGCCCGCGCACGAAGCTGAGAGATCCGCCCTTGCGCAGCGTATCCCCGCGCGCTTCCAGCCGTTCCCCCTCCAGCGCCCCGTCAAGGAATTCCGCGGTAAACGCCACCGTGACCCCGTAGGAGCCTTCCATGGCCTCATGGCCAATCGCGAACAGGGCAAAATCGGCAAAGGTCATCAGGCAGCCGCCATGCACAACGCCCCCGGCATTCATATGCTTGCGCGCCACCCGGAACGCCGCAACCGGGCCCTTCTCGTCGACCTTGAAATAGAACGGACCGGCCGTTTCATGCTCGAAGGGCTCCTCGGCCCATGTGGTCCAGCCTGCAAACTCACCGCTCTCGACAATCGTTGTGGACATGGGGCTCCATCTCTTTTTTTGACTGCGGCACCTTACCGTCAAGCGCCCCTTCGACAAGCGCCGCATTGGGGCATAGAGTGGGCGCCGAAGAGAAATGACGGGAGAAGAAACCCATGGCCTTTGACGCCGAAACCCGCGCCGCCCTGATCGAACAGGTGCGCCGCTTTGTGACCGAAACCTGCGTGCCGGTGGAGGCCCAGGTCTCAGAAGAAGACGCAGTTCCCCAGCATGTGGTTGACGCCATGAAGGAGCTTGGCCTGTTCGGCGTTGCGGTGCCGGAGGAATTCGGCGGGCTCGACCTCGACATGGAAACCGAATGTCTGGTTGCCATGGAACTGGGGCAAACCTCCCCGGCGTTCCGTTCCGTCGCCGGCACCAATATCGGCATCGGCAGCCAGGCCCTCGTCCTCTTCGGCACGCCCGAGCAGAAGCAGAAATGGCTGCCCGGTATCGCCTCCGGCGACCTGATCGCCAGCTTCGCGCTGACCGAGCCGGAAGCGGGCTCTGACGCCGCTGGCCTCAAGACCAAAGCCGTGCGCGACGGGGACCATTACATCCTCAACGGCACCAAGCGCTATATCACCAACGCCAACAAGGCCGACCTCTTCACCGTCATGGCACGGACAAATCAGGACGAGCCCGGCGCCAAGGGGGTCTCTGCCTTCATCGTGGAGCGCGGCACGCCTGGCCTCTCCGTCGGCAAGCCTGAGAAGAAGATGGGCCAGCAGGGCGCCCATATCTGCGACGTGATCTTCGAGAACGCCCGCGTGCCGGCCGCCAACATGATCGCCAAGGAAGGCGAGGGCTTCAAGGTGGCCATGAGCGTGCTGGACAAGGGCCGGCTGCACATCTCGGCGGTGGCGACCGGCGTTTCCAAACGCCTGATCCGCGAGATGGTGACCTACTCTCTGGAGCGCCGCCAGTTCGGCAAGCCGATCTTTGAGCATCAGATGCTGCAGGCGCTGATCGCCGACAGCCAGGCGGAAACCTATGCCGCCGAATGCATGATCCTGGACGCCGCGCGCCGCCGCGATGCGGGCGAGGACATCACCATGCTTGCTTCGTGCACGAAGCTTTTTGCGACTGAGGCCTGCGGGCGTGTGGCTGACCGCGCCGTGCAGATTTTCGGCGGGGCAGGCTATGTGGCCGATTACGGCATCGAGCGGTTTTACCGCGATGTGCGCATCTTCCGCCTCTATGAAGGCACCAGCCAGATTCAACAGATAATCATCGCGCGTGAACTGGCCCGCGCGGCCAAAGCGGGGAGCCTCTGATGTTTGAACATGACCTGACCGATCCGAGTGACGTTGGTTTGAATGCGGAGCGTCTGGATGCGATTCCGGACTTCTTCCAGAAAAACTATATCGACAGCGGCAAGGTCCCCTGCATGGCCACGCTGGTTTCGCGTGGGGGCGAGATTGCCCATGAGAGCTATATCGGCGCGACCGAGATGGGCGGCAGCCAGCCAATCAGTTCAGAAACGATCTTCCGCATCTATTCAATGACCAAGCCGGTCACCACACTGGCCATCATGATGTTGTTTGAGGAAGGCAGGCTGCGCCTCGAACATCCCGTCAGCCGCTACATTCCCGAATACAAGAATGTGAAGGTCTGGGCAGGCGGCTCGGCGGCAGCGCCGAAGCTGAAAGACCCTGACCGCGAGATGACGATCCTTGATCTGATCACGCACACGTCAGGTCTGACATACGGCTTCCTGATGCAGGATGAGACCGACGAGATCTATCGCCGTGAAAAGGTTGGCCATCCGAAACAGACCCTGCAGGAAATGGCGCGCCAGATGGCGGGCCTGCCGCTGGCCTTCTCGCCGGGAACCGAATGGCGCTACAGCCATTCCATCGACGTGCTCGGCGCGATCATCGAGATCATCACTGGCCAGGAGCTGGACGCCTTCTTCCGGGAACGGATCTTTGGTCCGCTGCAGATGAATGATACCGACTTCTGGGTGCCGGAAGACAAGATCGGCCGGCTGATGGCCTGTTACCAGAAAGACGCCAAGACCGGCGAGACCACGCTGGCTGATCCGGGCGGCGCGGCGTCCAAACTCTATGCCAAGCGGCCGGTTCAGCTGAATGGCGGCGGCGGGCTTGCCTCCACGGTGCGGGATTATCACCGTTTTGCCCTGATGCTGCTGCGCGGCGGCACTCTGGACGGCGCGCGGATCATCAGCCCCAAGACATGGGAATTCATGCGGCAGAACCATCTGCCCGGCGGGCAGACCATGCGCGGCATGGGGCGTTCGGCGTTCACCGAGGTGATGGCCGAGGGCGTGGGCTTCGGGCTGGGCGGATCGGTTGTCACCGACATCGTGCAGACCCGCCAGCCGGGCAGCGATGGCACGTTCAGCTGGGGCGGCCTTGCCTCCACCTTCTTCTGGATCGATCCGGAAGAGGAGCTGATCGCGGTTCAGGCCACCCAGTTGATGCCATCATCGACCTATCCGATGCGGATACAGCTTCAGCAACTTGTCTATGCGGCGATTGACTGGTGACATGAACGGGCTTCGGGTTCTAGTCTGCGCAACGGCAATACTGGCGACAGTATCGTCTGCTCAGGGGCAGGCACTCAGGGAACCAGGATTACTCTCTCGTTATCATCAGTTGATAGCGGAGTTTGATCGGCAGGGATTTGCAGCCTTCGAGAATGACTACCTTTCGGAGCTTGGGCCGCAGGGCGATCCTTGCCTTTTTGGTTGCAATTCGGGCTTCTCGGGGAATAGCCCTAATGTGCACGGTGACGGATACCGCGAATTCCTCATCCGCGCCGACCTTGTTACGCTTGCGCGAATGCTGCACTACCCGGAAAGCGCACTGATCAATCTGGAGCGGTCTACGGAACTTCTGCAAACGTATCACGAATCTTATCTTGCAAACGATCCATACGCCGAGTCATCGACCGGTCTTGATGAGCGCTTTTGGGATGCGGCATGGAAAGACTATGCAGGCTGCGTCGGCACTATCATTCCGCCGGTTCTTCCCGCAGCAGTCCTCCGCGGCGAAGTGCAGCAGTTGAGGTATCGCGTTTCTTTATCTCCTGAAGACAGGCTAAGACTTAACTTGATCGACCAGACACTTAGAAAGATGACGGCAGAAGATGACTGAGGCAAAGCCCGTTTCGGTTCGCGAGGCCATCCTGACGCTTACGGCGGCAAAAGGCGCCGGCAAGACCATCGCCCCAGAAGATGCCGCGAAAGCTATCAGCTCTGAACACTTCGTCCGGGTACTGAAGGATGTGCGTGCCGAAGCCATTCGCCTGCACAAGGCGGGCCTCATCACGATTTACCGCAAGGGTAAGCCGGTGGAAGACCTGGACACGTTCAAGGGTGTGTACCGCCTAGGGGTGCCGGTTTAGCCGCGCCGGGCGTTAGTGAGGATACATGCCGAAGCCGCCCGACCCATTTCACGAATTCGTGCTGGAACTGTTTTCCGGCGTTGGGCCGGTCAATATCCGGCGCATGTTCGGCGGGGCGGGCGTCTATCAGGATGGCGTGATGTTCGCGCTTCTTGCCGATGACCAGATATTCCTGAAGGTAGATCCGGCCCTGCGGGATGATCTGTCAGCGGAAGGGGGCGCGCCTTTTCTCTATCTGCGCTCAAGCGATGCCAGGCCGATAGACCTTGGCTATGTCAGCCTGCCGTCTTCAGCGATGGATGATCCGGATGAGGCCGCCCTCTGGGCGCGCCGGGCGCTGAGCGCGGCGCGGGCGGCAAAGGCCAAGAGCCCGCCGAAGAAGCGCAAGCCGAAATCGGCGTAAGCTCAGGCGACGGCTGGGCGCGGGGTGGGCTGTTCCAGAGAAAATGCGTAGTCGGATGATCCGTGGCGGCGCAGATGCTGCAGGCGCTGGAAGCCGTCTTCCAGGGTGAAGCGGTCGCCCTTGCGGGCCCACCACATGACGAAGCCGGGGCCGTCGCTGCGGTCGATCTCCTGGCCGAGGCGGCGCATGCCCGGCGGGTGGGTGCGGCCATTATAGGTAAAAGCTTTCAGATCTTCGAGCGAGCGCCAGACGGCCATGGTCGAGACTTCAGGCGAGCGCCAGTCTTCGGGGTAGGGGAAGGCGTCCTTGTACGTCCGCCAGCTCTGATCCGGGCAGCGCAGGCCGTGTTCGTGATAGTGAAGCCCTTCAAACTGATCGGCATCTGCAAAGATGCGCGGCAGAATGGACAGGAAGGTCAGAACATAAGGGTTTTCGAGCGTGAACGACCCGAGCGGGCGCACGCAGTTGAAGTGTATCAGCCGAAAATCCATCTTATCTCGTCCCCATGAGGTTCGATTTTTCGCGAACCCTATGGGGACAAGGTTGATTAATCTTTAAGGTGCAACCGATTTCAGTGGCGCAATCCTGGGTTACTTGCCTTTGAACTCTGCAGGCCGCTTTTGGAGGAAGGCGCTGACGCCTTCCTTGAAGTCGTCCGTGCGGCCGGCCGTGCGCTGGGCAACGCGCTCATTGTGCAGGGCGGCGCCGAAGTCTGCCTCGCTGGCGTCCCAGATGATCTTGCGGGTGAGGGCAAGGGCCACGGTCGGGCCGGCGGCGAGCTTGCCGGCAAATTCCAGCGCCGTTGGCAGCAGTTCGGCGTCATCGACGACCCGGTTGACGAGACCCCAGCTCAGCGCCTGATCAGCGGAAACCTTTTCGCCGAGAAGGGCCATTTCCATGGCGCGGACACGGCCGATGGTGCGGGCGAGCAGCCAGGTGGAGCCGCCATCGGGCACAAGGCCGATGCGGCGGAAGGCCTGGAGGAAGTAGGCGCTCTTGCCGGCGATCACGAGGTCGCCCATCAGACCGAGCGCGCAGCCGACCCCGGCGGCGGCACCATTCACCGCGGTGATGACCGGATGGGGATGCTCGCGAATGGCGGTGACCAGCGGATTGTAGAAAGCGTCCAGCGCCTTGCCGGCGTCGGGCTTGGAGCCGGGGAAAGCGATTTCGGGGCCAGAGCCCATGCCGCCGAGATTGGCGCCCGAGCAGAAGCCGCGGCCCTTGCCGGTGAAGATGGTGCAGCGGGCTTCATTGGCGGCCACTTCAAAGGCGTGCAGCAGCTCGATGGCGGTATCGACGCCGCAGGCATTCAGCGTCTTGTCATCATTGAAGGCGATGATCGCGGTGTCGCCATTGCGCTCATAGGAAATCTTTTCGTACGTCGCCATTGGCGTCTCCCTCTGTAAATCTGGTCTTGCTGGCAAGGTTCTAGAGGCAAGCTTTGCGTCCGTGAACGCCTCACGCCGGGTAAGCGGTTTTCGATGCCTCTTGGGGAAACGCTGAACAGGCGCTACAGTGTTCAACGACCATAAGGGATTGGGAGATATCAGCACATGGCCCTCGACGCCGCGCCGGCTTCCGGCATGAATGCACTGCTTGCCAAACAGAAGGCCGCGCATCTGCGCGACGGGATCCCGTCGGTGCAGAAACGGATCGAATGGCTCGACAAGTCTATTGACCTGTTGGCCACGCATGGCGCCGCGCTGAACGATGCGATGGCGGCTGATTTCGGCCACCGGTCGAAAGACCAGTCGAACCTGACCGACATTGCCGGCTCCATCGGCGCGTTGAAACATGCCAAGGCGCATGTGGCCAAATGGGTGAAGCCGGAGAAGCGCAAGGTGGAGTTTCCGCTGGGGCTGCTGGGCTCGAAGGCTGAGTTGCAGTTCCAGCCCAAGGGCGTGATCGGCGTGATCAGCCCGTGGAACTTCCCGGTGAACCTCACCTTCACGCCGCTGGCCGGCGTGTTTGCCGCTGGCAACCGCTGCATGATCAAGCCGTCCGAGTTCACCGAGGCGACTTCGGAGCTGATGAAAGAGCTGATCGCGAAATATTATGCGCCCGAAGAATGCGCCGTCGTCACCGGCGGGCCGGATGTGGGGGCGGAGTTCACCAAGCTTGCCTTCGATCACATCCTCTTCACGGGGGCGACCTCGGTGGCCAAGCATGTGATGCGGGCGGCGGCGGACAATCTGGTGCCGCTGACGCTGGAGCTGGGCGGCAAGAGCCCGGTGATCCTCGGCCGCTCGGCAGACCTGCAGAAGGCGGCAAACCGGATCATGGCCGGCAAGACGCTGAATGCCGGGCAGATTTGTCTGGCTCCGGACTATGCCTTCGTGCCGAAGGAGAAGACCCAGGACTTCGTGATGGCCGCGACCAAGGCGGTGGAGACGATGTATGCTTCCGGCCTGAAGGACAATGACGACTATACCTCCATCGTCAATCAACGCCATTTTGACCGGATTACCGGCTATGTCGAAGATGCCCGCGCCAAGGGCGCCCAGGTGATCGAACTCAACCCCAAGGGCGAGAACTTCTCCCAGCAGCCCCACCACAAGATCCCGCCGACGATCATTGTGGACCCGACCGATGATATGCGGGTGATGCAGGACGAGATTTTCGGGCCGATCCTGCCGATCAAATCCTATGGCGATGCCAAGGACGCGGTGGCCTATATCAACGCGCATGACCGCCCGCTGGGCCTCTATTATTTCGGTGAGGACGAGGGCGAGAAAAGCTTTGTGCTGAACAACACCACGTCGGGCGGGGTGACGGTGAATGATGTGATCTTCCATGTGGCGCAGGAAGAACTGCCCTTCGGTGGTATCGGCCCGTCGGGCATGGGTTCCTATCATGGCCGCGAGGGCTTCCTCGAATTCAGCCACAAGAAGGCGATCTATACCCAGACGAAGAGCGAATTGCTGGCCATGATGCGCCCGCCTTATGGCGACAAATACCGCGCGCAGGTGAAGGGCCGGATGAAGAAATAGGCTCTGGCCGGATTATTTCAGAAAGCGCCGGCGGGGCTCCGCCGGCGCTTTTGTTTTAGGGGGTAGTTGATGCGCTGACAGGAAGGTGTTTTGCGAGGAAGGCATCAAGTGCGCGCAGCATTTCGATCCGTGTCTCTGATCCTGACAGCCAGTGATCTTCACCCTTGAGGCGCACGAGAGTTACGTCTTTTCCGTATTTCTTCAGGGCGCGTTGCATTTTTTCGCTCTGCGCAATCGGCACAACAGTATCGTCTTCTCCGTGAACCATCAGTATAGGGATTTTGACCTGATCGGCAAAATTGATAGGAGAAACTTCGCGCATCCGTTTGGCGCGAGTGTCGCCATCGGCGATTACGCGCCGCCAGTAAGCGACGGCCCAATGGTCGTTTCCGTAGTTGCTGCGTGTATATAATACCATGTCATTCAAATCGGACACACCCGCGACAGCAACGCTGCATCGGTAGACATCTGGTGTCAGCGCCGCGCCGGCCAGCGCCGCATAGCCGCCATAGCTGGCGCCGACGATGCAGACCTTTTCAGGGTCGATGATGCCAAGCGAATTCAGCGCCGTAATACCGTCGGCGAGATCATCCTGCATCTTGCCACCCCATTCCCCGTTACCTGCCGTCTGGAATGCCATTCCGTAACCGCTGGAACCCCGGAAATTTGGCTGGAGGACGACATAGCCGCGGCTCGCCAGGAACTGGGCCATCCAGTCGAAGTTTGCGCTGTCATAAGAGGCGGGGCCTCCGTGCGGGAGAATGATCAGAGGACGTTTTACTTTCTCTTCTACCTCGACGCCCGGCGGCAGGGTGAGAACTGCTGGAATTCTCAGCCCATCGCGCGCGCTATATTCTATTCCGAGCGGGAACGAGACCTGTCCAAGCGGAATCTGGTCCCGTGACGTGGCGATGCGCTCAATCTTCTTGTTCGCCACGTCATGCACGATCCATGCCTCTCCGTAGGCGGGCGCGAAGACAAAGTAGAGCACGAACTTGCGATCCTGAGACCAGGAGTCGAGTTGGATGAATCCATCCGGAATTGAGGCGGAGACTTCCTTGAAACTTGCGCCAAGTTCCGGGTCAAGAAACTCGTAGGTGGGACGCATACCCGAATAGCGGACGCCGAGGACCCGGCGTTCGTCATCCTTGTAGATCATGTCGATGTCCCGGTTCGGGTGGTTGAGGATCGGGCCGGAGATCTGGCCATCAAAGCCAAGCACCATCAGGCCGCTGAAATTTTCCTCATCGTTCGTATAAACGAATACGAGGCCGGACCCGTCTGGCATGACCCCGGTAATGGAGAACGGCATCGTTTTGGCATCTTTCAGCTCAAAGATGGTTTTCCATCCTCCATCCCGGATTTGAACCTGATACTGGTTATTTTCGTTATTGTATCGTTCGCGCGCGATCACCTCGCCCTTGCCATCGGTAAACCAATCAATCGTGTCGTTGGTGCCTCTGTGTTTCGTTGATCCGCCGCCTGTCTCAAGGCTTACCTGGATAAGGTGGTTGTTCGGAACGGAAGCAAGGTTGCCAATGTAGGCCGGCATGAGGACGGTGCCCGGCGCGTCGCCTCTGCCAACAATGCGGCCGAGCCCGGTCTGCGAGGGGTAAAGGTTTCTGACACGGCTGAGCAGCGGGACGGGATTGCCGCCCAGGACGCCGATCGAGAATGCGCCGGAAAACTCGTTCCGGTGCCGCATACCGAAAGGCCGGGCCGTCGCGGAGACAAGCGCGATGACATGGTCCTCGTCATAAAAGGCAACTTCGCGGGCGCGGATAGTTTCAATGCCGAGCTGACGCAGCAACTCACCCGCTCGCGTCATGATGATCAGCCAGCTGTTCGCATTGGAATTGGCGACGACCGCAATCCGATCGCCGCTGGGGGAAAGTTCCGCGTCCGTGAAGAATGGCAGGGCGCCATATGCTTCCAAAGGTGGCGGTGGTTCGGCGCTGACAAAAGGGGCGGCGAGGAACAGCGCGCAGAAGCCCGCCAGCAGCTTTCGCATGAGAAGTGTCCCGGAATCGAAGGGAAATGTCGGATATGATGTTCTGTTTGAAGTGGATTTCCGGCCTCGTAAACAAAGAAACGTAAAGTGTTGTCCTGCGCCTCCAAAATTCGCGTGAAGCCCGGAGTTGGGGGGGCGGAATGAGCAGGAGCAGTGCAGCGCCATGGGACGCTTATACCTTCGCTACCGGAGGGGGCAGGCAGGAACACCCCTGTCGCGCGGCGGCGCAGTTATCGTGTCAGACTGTCTATTTTTTGAGCGTTTCAGGGACAGTTTGGGTCACTTCGGGGAGAGGTCAGGCGGTTTCCGGGGCGATGGTGCGTATGCCTTTGTCGCCCTTGTTGAGGATGGTGGTGACGGCGAGGTCTGCGGTGACGTTGCCGACGGTGCGGAAGATGTCGGGGATGACTTCCACGGCCAGGAGGAGGGGCAGAAGTTCGATCGGGGCGCCCATGGCGAAGCAGATGGGGGCGATCGAGACGAAGAAGCTGACCTGGCCGGGCAGGCCGACCGAGGAAATGGAGACAGCGAAGGCGACGAGGCCGGCGGCGATCATCTGGGCGGGCGACGGCGTGATGCCGGAGACATGGCAGATGAAGAGAACCACGGCGAGATTGGCCACCGGGCTGGTGAGGCGGAAGACGGCGACCGAGAGCGGCAGGACGAGGCCGGCGACATGTTCGGGCACGCCGAGATTGCGGCGGGCGGTTTCCACCATGACCGGCAGGGTGCCGATGGAGGACTGGGTGGAGAAGGCAACGACCTGCGCTTCGGCGACGGCGCGGGCAAAGCGCAGCGGACCCACGCCGCCGAAGAGCGCGGCGAGCGGATAGCAGAGCAGCACCACGGCGATACAGCCTGCCGACACCAGAACCACATAATGGAAAAGGGCGCCGGTGGCGCCGAGGCCACCCCGCAGGCCGAGCGTGAGCGCGAGAGCGAAGACGCCGAGGGGCGCGGCGAGCAGCACCCATTTGACGATGACGATCATCGCATCGGCCACCGCATCGAAGAACTTCACCAGCAGGACACGCTGTTCCTCCGGCAGGCGGGTGACGGCGAAGGCGAAGAAGAGGGCGAAGATCACCAGCGGCAGGATGGCATTGCTGGCTGCCGCCGCGAGCGGGTTGGATGGGATGAGCGAGGTGAGCCAGGCGGCAAAGTTGATCGTCTGGGGCGCGGCCACTTCACCCCCGGTGGCTCCGGCGATCAGGGCGCTGGCGCTTGCCTCATCCACCGGGAAGGCCGCGAGGGCCGCTTCGACGCCGATGAAGGTGAGCACGGTGGCCCCGGCCAGCAGCAGCGAGAACCAGAGGATGGCCCGCATGGCGAGGCGCCCGGCGGTCATGGCATCGGAGACGGCGGCCACGCCGACCACCAGCAGGGAGAAGACCAGCGGGATGACCGTCATCTGAAGGCAGCCGAGCCAGACCGAGCCGACGGCCTGGGCCGCTTCGGGCAGCCATTCGGGCACATCGCCCGTGCCCGCGACCAGCGCGCCGCCGACAAGGCCGAGCAGTAAGGCGGCGAGGACCTGTGCCGACAGCGATTTCAGAAAGGACATGGATTGGCTCCCGGCTTACCCTGCGTGTTTCTGAGCATCGCCGGGGCGAGGGCGCAAGCACTGATGGCCGGGAAGGGCGCGCGGGAGAAGGTATCTGACCCGATCAGGGGCGTGTGGGGGCAGGGTATCTCCCCTCTCCCCAGGGAGAGGGGGCTAGCAGGGAGTCAGCGGCGGCCGCGTTTCAGGTCTTCGGTGATCTGGATGTCGGCTTCCTGGCCGGAGATGCGGTGGCGGTAGACCTGAATGTTTTCGAGAACGCGCTGGATGTAATTGCGGGTCTCGGAGAAGGGGACGAACTCCACCCAGTCAACCGGGTCGATCTGGCCGGTGCGGGGGTCGCCATAATCGCGCACCCACTGGCTGGGGCGGGAGGGGCCGGCATTGTAGGCCGCAGCCGTCATGATGTAGCTGCCGCCGAACTGGCTGAGCAGCGTGTCGAGGTGCAGGCCGCCCAGGGTCATGTTATAGGCAGGGTCTGTGGTGAGCCAGGACTGCTCATAGGGCATGCCGCGCAGGCGGGCTTCAGCACGGGCGGTGGACGGCATGAACTGCATCAGGCCGAGGGCGCCGACGGGGCTGCGGGCGTTGGGGTTGAACTCGCTCTCCTGGCGCGTGATGGCGAGGATGAAGGCGCGCTCCACCTGCGGCTGGCGCGAGAGGGGATGCATCAGCACCGGATAGGCCGCTTCGGGCGCCAGTACGCCCTTGAAGAGACCGGCCTTGCCGGCGCGCACGGCCGTGTCGGGTTGGTCCATCTGGTGGTTGAGCTGGGCGAGCAGCTCGAACTCTGCGGGGGTGGAGAGCACGTCATCGAGATGGTGGGAGAAGGTGCGGTAGATGCCCATCTCGCCCGTGGCGCCGATCAGGCGCAGCGCGCGGACCATCGGGTTTGCCTCGAAGGCGGCGACTTCCTCCGGCGACGGAACAATTGCCGGGCCGAAATGGATATTGCGATCCCCGATACGCTCGGCCGAAAGCTGGCCGTAATAGGTGTATTTATGGGCGGCGGCGGCGCTGTAGGCGATCAGGGCCTGGTCTGACTGGCCGAGGGCGTCGCGGGCGCGGCCGGTCCAGTACTGGCCCCGGGTGAGGCTGACGGGTGAGGAGACGCCGTTGGTCATCGTCTCGAAATGCTTCACGCCGCGGGTGGCGTCGCCGTTCAGGCGCAGGGCGATCCAGCCGGCGAGCCATTCGGCCTCGGCAAAGTCCGAGCCGCTGGACATGCCATGGGGCGCGGTGAGGCTGTAGGCGCGGGCATAGTTGCGGGCTTTGAGATCATTGCGCACGGCGATGGCGCGTTCGCGCCAGAGACGGCTGCGCCCGGCAGCAGGCACATCCTTGCCGTTGATCTGGGTGAGCAGCGGGGCGACGGCATCGTCCATATTCTTGGCGCGGCGCCAGTTGGCGCGCTCATAGAGGAGGCCCGGATGGTTTTCGAGATTGGCCGGCACCGCGCGGATGGCGGCGTCGACATTGCTGGCGCGCTTCATCAGGGCGAGGCGGGCATCGGTGAGCTGGCGATAGTCGGCCGTGAGCTGGGGCTTGAGGGCTTCGGCATCCGAGCGCTGGCCGGTCCAGAGGAGGAAATCGACGCGGGCGCGGTGGTCGTCCTGGCTGAGGGACTGGCCCCAGCGGGCGAGCACCGTGCGCTGAAGCGAGGAGTCCAGCGTGTTGCCCCGCCAGACATCGCGGATCACCTCTTCGGCCTTCGCGCTCTGCCCGGTCTGGCGCAGGGCGTTGGCCAGGGCGACCTTGCCGGCGCCGGTGATGGGGCCGGACTCGGTCAGCCATTTGACCTTGGCTTCGGCCGATAGGGAGCTGTCGTCGATAATCTCCTCCGCGCGGCGGCGCATCTTGTCGGTCTGCGGCCAGGTGGAGAGGGTGGTGAGGGCGAAGTTCAACTCGTCGAACGTGGTGCCGGGCACGCCGTCTGCGGCGCGTTTCCAGAGGATGAGATCGCGCACGGTGGGGTCGGCAGCGTCATACTGGAGGCGGGTGGCCTCACTCCAGGCGCCGCGATTGATGGCGGTGAAGGCGGCCTGCAGCTGGGCAATGCTGGCCGGGCTGACGGGCTGGGCCGGCAGCAGGCTGGGCATGGCGGCAGGCAGGGGCGCGGGCGCGCCTGCGGGGGTGGCGAGCGGGGCAGCGCCCGGGCTGGCCGGAGCGGCGCCGGGCAGCTGAACGCCTGGGGTGAGCGCGCGCAGCACCGGGGCGGGCGTGGTTTCCTCGGCCAGAGCTGGCACCGGGGCCGGAGAATCGGCGCGCGGCTTCAGGCTGGGGCTTTCGGGCCGGGAGGCGGCCGACGTGCCCGTGAGCAGGAAAGAAATCGCCACAAAAACAGCGGAAATGCGGAGCATGGAACGGCTACCCGAGTTTATTTCTGCGCCAAAGCGTGACAAGTCAGCTTCCTGAGCCTAGCACGCAAATCCCAACCAATCCCTGAACGGCACGTTAAAATGTTTCACGGCTCAATCCCAGCCCTTGTAACACCCTTCAAGAACGGCGCGATCGACGAAACCGCCTTTGCGGCGCTGGTCGAACGCCAGATCGCGGGCGGATCGGCCGGCCTTGTGCCCGTCGGCACGACGGGGGAAACCTCGACGCTCTCCACCGAGGAGCACAAGCGGGTCGTCTCGCTTTGTGTTGAGGTGGCAGCAGGGCGCGTGCCGGTGATCGCCGGGGCGGGCTCCAACTCGACCGATGAGGCAATCGATCTGGTGGCCCATGCCAAGGCTGCCGGGGCGGATGCGGCCCTCGTCGTGTGTCCCTATTACAACAATCCCAATCAGGATGGGCTGTACGCTCACTTTCGCGCGATCAATGACGCGGTGGCCCTGCCGGTGGTGCTTTACAATGTGCCGAGCCGGACGGTGGTGGACCTGAAACCCGAAACCGTGGCGCGGCTGGCCGAGCTGCCCAACATCGTGGGCATCAAGGACGCCACCGGCGACATGGACCGGGTGACCTATCACTCCGCGCTGATCGGGGACCTGGAACAGTTCGTTCAGCTCTCGGGCGATGACCCGTCCGCGCTCGGCCATCTGGCCATGGGCGGGGCGGGGTGTATCTCTGTGACCGCGAATGTGGCGCCCGAAATGTGCGCGGCGATGCATGCGGCGTTCCAAGACGGAGACCTGGAAAGCGCCCGCGCCATCGAGCGGCGGCTGATCGCTCTGCACCGGGCAATGTTCTGCTCGCCCTCGCCGGGGCCGGCGAAATATGCGCTCTCCCGCCTGGGCCTCTGCGCGCCGGAGGTTCGCCTGCCGCTGACCGGGCCGGATGAAGCTGCGCGCGCGCAGATCGATGCCGCCATGGCGCTGGCGGGGATCAATACCTAAGTAGCGCGTATGGCGACCAAGAAGAACGAGCAGATCAAAGGGCGCACCGACGGGCTGGTGGCGGAGAACCGCCGCTCCCGGCGCGAGTATTCCGTGGAGGATACGCTGGAGGCCGGCATCATGCTGGTCGGCTCGGAAGTCAAATCCCTGCGCGAGGGGCGGGCGAACATTGCCGAAGCCTATGCCTCGGTGGAGCAGGGCGAGCTGTGGCTGATCAATGCCGAGATCCAGACCTATGGCGGGGCCAACCGGTTCAACCATGAACCGCGCCGGAAAAGGAAGCTGCTGGTTTCCCGGCGGGAACTGGTAAAGCTCAGCCAGGAAGTGGACCGGGCGGGGCGCACGATCGTGCCGCTGAAGCTCTATTTCAACGACAAGGGCCGGGCGAAACTGCTGATCGGCGTCGCCACAGGCCGCAAGGCGCATGACAAGCGCGAGCATGAGGCCAAGCGCGACTGGGCGCGCGACAAGGCGCGGATCATGAAGGCGGGGTAGGGCGAGGCCCTCACCTCCCACGCCCTTCGGGCGCGGGCCCCTCCTCTCCCGGAGGGAGAGGGGCTTTGGCGTGCCATCTTGAGGTAACAGTTTGGCCGGGTGCAACTTACCCCTCTCCCTCCGGGAGAGGAGGGGCCCATTGCGTAGCAATGGGAGGTGAGGGCCCTACAAGCTCAGATCAAACACCATCTTCATCGCGCCCTCTGTGCGCTTGTCGAAGATGTCGTAGGCGCGGGCGCCGTCTGAGAGCGGAAGATTGTGGGTGATGTATTTTTCCGGCTTGATGCGGCCGGACTGGACCAGCGGGATGAGTTCCGGCCATTCCTGGGGCACTGAACACGTCCCGATACGGAAGGTGAGGCCCATGCCGAAGGCTTTCGAGATGGGGAATTCCATCGTGCGATCCTGGGCAACGCCGATGACTGAGACCGTGGCGCGCTTGCCCGAGAGGCCGAGGGCGGCGCGGATGGTGGCGGTGTGGCCGACCGCTTCGATGACGCTGTCGCACATGCGGCCCTTTGTGGCCTCCTGAATGATCGCGCGGGCGTCCGCCGGGTCTGGTGTTTCGAGGCCGATGGCGCGGCCGGCGGCGCGGCGCTCTTCCACAAGGTCGATGCCGAAGACGCGCGAGGCGCCCATGATGAAGGCCGCTTCCGCCGCCAGAAGGCCAATCGGGCCGAGGCCGACGACGGCGACGGTGGCCCCGCGCTGGATATCGGCATTGCGGGCGCCGAACCAGGCGGTGGCGAGGGCGTCTGTCATCATCAGGGCTTGATCGAGGCTGACGCCGTCCGGGATTTTCTGGGCATTGAAATCGGCCGCGGGCACACGGACGAATTCGGCCTGGCAGCCTTGCAGCTTTGACGAGAGGCCGTAACAGCCGCTGGCATTATATTCACAGCGGTTGACGACCCCGGCAAGGCAGGCGCGGCACTGGCCGCAGCCGACGGCTGCCGAGATCATCACCTTGTCGCCCACCTTCAGCTGGCGCACACCCCGGCCAGCCTCAACCACTTCGCCGACCGCTTCATGGCCGACGCAATAGCCGGTATCCTCGGAGAAGGTTTCGCCATGATAGATGTGCAGGTCGCTGCCGCAGATGGCGCATTTGTCGACCTTGATGATCGCGTCGCGGTCATCATGCAGCTCAGGATCGTGCATCGTTTCATAGGCGATGTCGCGGGGGCCGCGATAGACGAGGGCTTTCATGGGAAACTTCTCCTTGAGCGGATGGGTCAGCGCGCCGGAAGGGCGTTGTATTCCTGGATCTTCATCTTGCCGAGCTGGGACATGTGGACCTCATCCGGGCCGTCCGCGATGCGCAGGAAGCGGTTAAGGGTGAAGAAGTCTGCCACCGGCGTATCGCCGCTGACACCCATGCCGCCATGGGCCTGGATGGCGCGGTCGCACACGGTTTGCGCCATTTGGGGCGCGATGACCTTGATGGCGGCGATGAGATCCTTGGCGATCTTGTTGCCATAGCGGTCCATCGCGTCGGCGGCTTTCAGCGTCAACAGGCGGGCCATCTCGATTTCGCAGAAGCTCTTGGCAACATCCTGGCGGATGGAGGATTGATCGGCCAGCTTGCGGCCGAAGGCGACACGGTTTTCCACGCGGCGGGCCATGATTTCCAGCGCGCGCTGGGCCTGGCCGATGGAGCGCATGCAATGGTGGATGCGGCCCGGCCCGAGGCGGCCTTGCGCGATTTCAAAGCCACGGCCTTCGCCGAGGATGAGGTTTTCCCTCGGCACGCGCACATTCTCAAAGCGCAGTTCGCACTCGCCGCCGGGGGAGTTCTTCGAGCCGAAGACCGTCTGCTGGCGGACGATGGTGATGCCGGGGGTAGAAGGTTCGACAAGAATTTGCGAGTGCTGGGCATGGCGCGGATTGTCGAGCAGGGTCTTGCCCATGACGATCCAGATCTTGCAGTTCGGGTTCATCGCGCCGGAGATCCACCATTTGCGGCCATTGAGGACGTAATGATCACCGTCCGGAATGATGGTGAGCTCAAGGTTTGTCGCGTCGGAGGAGGCTACCTGCGGCTCGGTCATCACATAGGCGGAACGGATGGTGCCTTCGAGCAGGGGCTTGAGCCAGCGTTCCTGCTGGGCGGGGGAGCCGAACTTGGCGAGGACTTCCATATTGCCGGTGTCAGGCGCCGAGCAGTTGAAGAATTCCGAAGAATGCGGCACGCGGCCCATGATTTCCGCCAGCGGAGCATATTCCAGATTGGTGAGACCGGGGCTGAACTCGCCATATTCATGCGGCAGGAAGAGATTCCAGAGGCCTTCGGCCTTGGCCTGATCCTTCAGCTTGTCGATACCCGGCCAGCGTTTCCAGAGATTTGCCGGATCGTCGTTCCAGTCCACCTGTTCCTGCTCGGAGGGGTAGACGTGCTTGTCGAAGAAGGCTTCGAGGCGGGCGATCAGGTCTTTGGTCTTGGTACTGTGTTCAAACTGCATGAGGTGGTCCTGTCTGCGTTTTCGTTTCTTGTGGGGAAGGGGTGTCAACTGATCCAGCGCAGGGCGCGTTCGAGCAGCCAGATAGTGCGGCGGTGGAGATCGTCACCGGTCTCCTTCGGGGCCTTGCCGGCGCAGGCGCGCGCATAGGTGCCCTCAAGGATGATGCCGAGCTTGTAGCAGGCGAGCACGCTGTACCAGTGGAGGCCGGAGAGATCTCGGGTGGTCTGCCCGGCATAATGGGCGACGAGTTCGTCCGCTGTCGGAAAACCTTCCCAGGGCTGGACAGCGACTGTGCCGGCGCTGGACCTGTCGGCCTCATCCGGCCAGGTGGCGAGGAGCCAGCCGAGATCGAGCAGCGGATCGCCGATGGTGGTCAGCTCCCAGTCCACGATGGCGGCAAGGCGGGGGGCATCGAAGCGGAACATGACATTGGCGAGGTGATAATCGCCATGGATGATGCCGGGCTGGAAGCTGCGGGGACGGTTTGCGTCCAGCCAGTCGCCCACGCGGTTCACGCCGGGAATGTCCTTGCGGCCATCCCATTCGGGGATTTCGGCATAGCTTTCCAGCTGCGCCTTCCAGCGGCCAACCTGACGCTCAAGATAATTGTCCACCTTGCCGAGGCCTTCGAGGCCCAGGGCGATATAGTCCTGCGCGCCGAGGGCGGCGATGCCATCGACGAGGGAGAGGCCCATCTGATGGCGCAGCTTCGGCGAGGTGGCGAAGGGCTCGGGCAGGCCCGTGGTGGCGTTATAGCCGTCGATGGGCTCCATCAGATAGAAGGCGGCGCCGAGGACGGTTTCATCCGGACACGCCGCAATCAGGCCGGGATGGGGGACGTTGGTACCTTTCAGGGCGGCGAGCATGCGCGCCTCGCGGCGCATCGTTTCGTTGGAATTGGCCCGCAGCACCGGTGGCGGGCGGCGCAGCACATAGGCGCGGCCGGCGCGGGTGAATTTCAGGAGGATGTTCTGCGTGCCGCCCGCGAGGCGGACATCATTTTCGATGGGCCCGCTGCCAAGGCCATGGCTGTCCATCCACGCCGCCAGCGCAGCGAGATCTACAGGATTGCTCACGATTTTCCTCCCGGCGATTATTCTTTTAAGTCAATTGGATAATATGGTTGACTGAAAGCACAGCTTTTTGCAAGCTTGCCGTATGGTCCGCCTGCACGAAAAAACCGAGAGTGAAGCCGTTGAGGCGCTGAAACGCGCGGCGATGAAGCTGTTTGCCGAGCGGGGTGTGGACGGGGTGACCGTGCGCGAGATTGCCGCCGCTGCGGGCCAGCGCAATCATGGCGCGGTGGGGTATCATTTCGGATCGAAGGCCGATCTTATCCGTGCGCTGATCGTGGACGGGGCCAGACTGATCAATGACCGGCGCCATGCGGCGCTGGACGCGCTGGAGGCGTCCGGCGAGGCGCTCACGCTGGAAGAGGTGCTGGGGATTATCGTGTATCCGTCCGTAGACCTCACGCCAGAGGGCGAAGAGGAATGCTATAACCGGTTCATCGTGCTGTTTGCGATGACGCACCGGGCGCTGTTCATGGAGGCCCTCGGCGGGCAATGGAACTCAGGCTTCAAGCGGTGCCTTGATCATCTGCGCGCGTTCATGGGGCATCTGCCCCGCGCCCGTCAGACCGAGCGGATCGTGTTTCTGGAGTCCTATCTCGGCTCTGTGCTGGCGGCGCGGGAAGCGCGGCTGGCCGATACAAGCCGGTCACACCCCACCTGGTCGCGGCCAGCGGTCCTGCAGCATCTGGTGGCGACGATGGCGGCGATCGTGCGGGCGCCCTGAGGGCGGGGGGATCTGCTTCAGGCGTGATCCGGGCCGATGCGGAACCAGTCACATATCTTCACCGCGAGCGCGTGGCCCTCGGCGCCGGAAATCTCCGTCAGCCAAGCGTCAAGGCGCAGGGCAAATTCGCTGAAGGTTTCCTCGACCCGTTCCAGCGCGGCGGCGAGTTCATCATAGGTGATCGGGAGGGTTTCATCCTCTGCCTCATTGTCTATGTCCGTATGCAGAAGGAGACCGCTGGGCAGGGGCTCGACACGGGGAGAGGGATCATGGCCGAGCCAGGGCGTGCCTTCGCCTTCCAGCGCCCAATACCACTCCCGCCAGCTTTCCAGGCCGCAGCAGCAGGACGGCTCGATCATGTAATCGCCCTTCAGGAGGATCAGGCCGCCGGGAAGGATCTGTTCCTCGCGGACAAGCAGGCCGGCTGCGATGGCGGGCAGGGTGGCGGGGGTTTCCTCATCGCGTTCCTTGCCATAGTCGAAGAGGGCGATGAGAAAAGCAGACAGCGCTTCCGGGGGCATGCTGCCATCAAGGAAATGAAACGGGGTGTGCCGGCCAGGATAGCTCTCGCCTTCATAGCAGGGGCGCAGCTGCAGGATCATGCCACCGCCTTGCGGGCCTCAGCGAAGACGGCTTCGAACATCTCTGCGGTGAGCCGGCCTGTGTTCGTGTTGTAACGCGAGCAGTGATAGGAGGAGAGCAGGGTGACGGGTTTGCCGTTTGCCGCGACCGCATACTTTGTTCCGTGGCCGAATGGATATTGAGCGACCTTCAGGCCGAGGGCGCGCAGGGTGGAATCATGGCTGATCTTGCCGAGGCAGAGGATGGCTTTCAGTTTCGGCAGGGAAGCGATGCGCGCCTCCAGAAACGGGCGGCATTGGTTGATCTCGGCGCCGACGGGCTTGTTTTCCGGGGGCACGCAGCGCACGGCGTTGGTGATCATCGCGCCGGTGAGTTTCAGACCGTCATTGGGATCGGCAGCAAAGGTGCCCTCTGAGAAACCGAACTTGTCGAGTGTGGCATAGAGCAGGTCTCCCGCCCAATCGCCCGTGAACGGACGGCCTGTGCGGTTGGCCCCTGTGACGCCGGGGGCGAGGCCGACGATGAGCAGTTCCGCATCGTCCTTGCCGAAGCTCGGGACCGCGCCGTTGAACCAAGTGGGTTCTTTCGCCTGTACGGCCTCGCGGTAGGCCACGAGGCGCGGGCAAAGGGGGCAGTCGCGAGGGGCTTCGGGGGCGGCAGTGATTTTTTTCATGGCCGCCTCTTAGCCCCTTCTCCCCTGAGGGAGAAGGGGTTGGGGTTGAGGGGGGAGAGGCAAAGGATAGAATGGAGACGTTCAGGACCCTCACCCCCAACCCCCTCTCCCTGTGAGGGAGAGGGGGCTTAGAGGCCGAGCTTTTCCTGCACGAGGCGCATCAGATGATCGGGGTGTAGGGCGTCTCCAGCGGGGATGCGGAGGATGGTCCAGCCGAGGCTTTCGAGCATCTTGTCACGTTCTTCATCGCGTTCCTGGACTTCGGGCCGCGCGTGAACGCCGCCATCAATCTCGATGACCAGCCGGGCGCGTGTGATGGCGAAATCTGCGATGACACCGTTGATCGGGTGCTGGCGGCGGACGGGGAAGCCGTGATCGCGCAAGGTGCGGAGCGTTTGCCAGGCGAAGTCTTCCGGCGCGTTGGAGGATTTGCGGAGGCGGCGGGCGCGTCGAATGGCGGGGTCGTCTGTCAAAGCCCCTTCTCCCCCTTGGGGAGAAGGGGTTGGGGATGAGGGGGGAGGCAGCGCACACAGTCTCGGGCGCCGCAAACCCTCACCCCCAACGCCGTCTCCCTTGAAAGAAAGAGGGGGCTCAAAGGGGTGGAGCCCTTAATACCCATCCGCGCTGCCGTCCTTGCGCATTTCGGTCGCGGCGATCCAGGCGCCGGAGCGGAAGTCGCGCATGATGGCCTGGTAGCCGCCATAGTTGGCTTCGCAGCAGGCGACTTCATAGCCGCGGGCTTCGAGCTCACCGGCGATGCCGGCGAAGCCGCGTTCCAGCATGACCTTGCCGGTGCCGGTGTTGCAATCGTCGCCGAGGGCGTTGGTGGGCTCGCAGCCGCCATCATGTTCCCAGCGGGCCGCGTCGCCCGCTTCCTGAAGGCCCATGCCGAAATCGATCAGGTTGGTGATGATCTGGACGTGGCCCTGCGGCTGGGTGGCGCCGCCCATCAGGCCGAAGCTGAGCCATGGCTCATAAGGGCAGGCGAGTTCCGGCGCGGTGGCGCGGACCTGGCAGCCAGGCAGGTCTTTCCGGAAGGCGAAAGCCGGGATGATGGTGTGGAAGGGCCGCTTGCCGGGGGCGAAGACGTTGGGATGATCCGGGTCGAGACTGAAAAGTTCGCCCCGGTCCTGGAACATGAAGCCCATGCCATCGGCCACGAGGCCGGAGCCCATGCCGCGATAGTTGGACTGGATCAGGGAGACCATCATGCCGTTCTTGTCGGTGACGGTAAGATAGGTGGTGTCACCCTGGCGCAGGACGGCGTCGGTGACTTCCGTGCCCGGAGCAACCTCCGGCATGGCGCGGGCGGGATCGATCAGCTCAGCCTTCCTGGAATTGTAGCCGGGGGCCACGAAGATTGACGGATCAACGCCGGAGAAGGCGGGGTCTGAATATCCGAGCGCCCGGTCTGCGAAGGCAAGGCGCTTGGCCTCGACCATGGCCGTGACCGTGTCTGCGGAGCCAAAGCCCATGGATTTCAGATCAAAGGTTTCCAGCATTTCCAGCATCTGGAGGGCGGCGACGCCTTGCGTGTTGGGGCCAAGCTCGCAGACCTTCACTTCGCCGCGATACTCGATACAGATCGGCTCCACCCATTCGCCCTTGTGGGCGGCGAAATCATCATAGTCGAGCTTGCTGCCGGCGCGGCCGAGATAGTTTGCCATGTTCCGGGCCATGACGCCCTTGTAGAATTCGTTGCGGCCTTTGGCGCCAATGGTTTCCAGCGTATTCGCCAGATCCGGATTCTGGAACAGGGAGTCGGCCACCGGGGCGGGGCTGAAATAGGTTTTCTTCGCGTTGGCGTATTCTTCCAGTTCGCCGCGCTCGAAAGCCGGCTCGAAACGGCTTTCGCCGCGCGACCAGTACCAGGCGATCATTTCCGGGATTGGGGCGCCGCTGCGGGCATAGCCGACCACGGGGGCGAGATTGTCCGCCATCGGACGCTTGCCGAACTTCTCATGCAGAGCGAACCAGCCATCGACCGCGCCGGGCACAGTGACGGTGATGGCGCCGTATTTGGGAAGTTTTTTTCCCTCTTCGAACTGATCGGCTTTGGCCTGGGCGTCAGCCAGTGTGGCATCCATCGCGGAGCGGCCCGATCCGTTATAGCCATAGAGTTTCTGCGTTTGCGGATCCCAGACGATGGCAAAGAGATCCCCGCCAATGCCGTTCCCGGTCGGCTCGACCAAGCCAAGCATGGCGTTGGCCGCGATGGCGGCGTCAACGGCCGAGCCGCCGGCTTTCAGCACGTCAATCGCGGTTTGCGTGGCCAGCGGGTGGGCCGTGGCGGCGGCGCCATTGGGGGCGACCACGGCAGACCGGGTGGCGATGGGGTGGCCGCTTTCGGGGCGCTGGCCGGTCATTGGAAAGGCGGCGTTGTCGAGTTGCGGCGCGGCGTCTGGCGCCGGGCTGACGGCCGCAGCGGCGACCGGCGCTTCCGGGGCGGGCGCTGGCGTCTGGGCACAGGCGGAAAGGGCGAAGGCGCAGGCGCCGCCGATGAGGGCGGGCAACAGGGCGGGTTTCATTCGAATCCTCCTCCGCCACGGCGGGCGTCTTTCGGGAAATAATGGCTGGCAAGGCGCCCGGCGATCTGTTCACCGGTGCGGGCAAAGCGGGCTTCTGCCTCGACCGCGCGGCCATCGCAGATGCGGAACTGGCCGCTGGTCTGAGAGTAGGTCTGGTTGAAGGCGGAAACGAGCGAGGCGCGCAGATTGCCAGGCTCGGGCGCTTCCACGGCCAGCAGGTCGGCCATATAGCGGCGCCAGTACTGGTCTTCATTGCCATTGCAGAGCACGCGGATGGCATGGGCCCCGCCCAAAACGCCTGCCAGATCGGCGGCATCGCGGAAATAATCTGGCCCCCGCACGGGCAGGTTTCCCTGCGGCAAGGCGGGCAGCGCGCTTGTGCTGGCCGCAAGGGCCAAGCTAAGCAGGCAGGCATGAAAACGCTTCTTCTTCATGCGCGGACTTTCGCGCGCATCGCGCCCCGGCTCAAGGGGCTGAACGCCGCTCTGAATATCGTGACGGTGGACGACGCCCAGCGCTTCCATGATGCCTGGACCTCCACAGCGCTGGAGACGCCGCCGGAGGTGCATCTGGCGTTTGGCAATATTGATGCCTTCTATTCCCCGTCTGTGCGGGACTTCATGACGGCGATCCTGAAAAGCCCGGACTTTGACTGGTTCCAGTCGGCCGCCGCCGGCATCGAAAACCCGGCCCTGGTGGCCATCGGCCAGAAGGCGAAGCGCTACACCACCAACCATACCCAAGCCGAAGCGATGGCCGAATGGGCCCTCTGGCAGGCGATGGATTTCTTCCGGGACGGGCCAGGCCACCGGGCAAACCAGGCCATCGCAAAATGGGAGCGCATCCGCGTGCGGGAGATGAACGGCTCGCGCTGGCTGATCGTCGGTTATGGCTCGATCGGCCAGGCGGTGGGCAAGCGGGTGAGCGCGCTGGGCGGGGTGGTGACGGGCATGCGGCGCACGCCGGGGCCGGCCGAGGGCGCCGCGCGGATTGCGCCGCCCGATGCGCTGCCAGCGGAGTTGCCAGGCGCGGATGTCGTGCTGCTCTGCCCGCCGCATACGCCGGAGACTGAGGGCATGGCGAACGCCGGCTTCTTTGCGGCGATGAACCCCGATGCCCTGTTCCTCAATCTGGGGCGCGGCGCGCTGGTGGATGAGGCGGCGCTGATGGCGGCGCTGGACGCGGGGCGGCCAGCTTTTGCCGCGCTGGATGTGACGCAGACTGAGCCCCTGCCGCCGGAAAATCCGCTGTGGCGACATCACAAGATCGTGATCACGCCGCATGACAGCTCCGATACGCCCGGAACCATTGCGCGCGGGGACGAGACTTTTCTTGCCAACCTGCGGCACTATCTGGACAATGAAACGTTGAAGCATCTTGTCGACCGGTCTGCCTTTGTGACCGGTTGATCCGGATACAGAGGAGTGACCCCAATGCGACATCTGAAGCTTGTTTCCGCCGCGGCCCTTGCGGCTGGCATGGCCCTTGCCGCCTGCGCAACGCCCGCAGAAAACTCAGCCGCCGGCGGGGAGGGGAGTTTTACCGTCACGGGCTCTGACCGGGTGAAGCTGAAGGCTACGCCGCTGGAAACCTTTGATGCGCCCTGGGCGATGACATTTCTTCCCGATGGCCGCGCGCTGGTGACCGAGAAGGCGGGCGCCTTCTGGCTGCTGAATAGCGATGGCACCAAGGCGGGCGAGATTACTGGCGGGCCGGACGTGCAGCCCTGGGGGCAGGGCGGGCTTGCCGATGTGATCCTGCATCCTGACTATGCCGAAACCGGCGAAATCTATCTTTCCTATTCGGCGCGCGAGCCGGAAGACATGGAACGCTCGAATGCCGTGGTAGAGCTTGCTAAGCTTAGACTGACAGAAACGGGCGGCGCGCTCAGTGAGCGGAAGATCATCTGGGAGCAGACGCCCAAACATACCGGCAGCGGGCATTATGCCCACCGGATGGTGGTCTCGCCGGACCGGCACCTCTTCATCACCTCGGGAGACCGGCAGCTGTTCACGCCCGCGCAGGATATGAACAGCAATATGGGCAAGATCGTCCGCCTCAATCTGGATGGCAGTGTGCCGGCGGATAATCCGTTTACCGATCAGGGCGGGGTGGCCGCGCAGGTCTGGACGCTGGGCCATCGCAACCCGCTGGGCATCGACTTTGACAGTTCCGGCCGCCTCTGGGCGCAGGAGATGGGCCCCCAGCATGGCGATGAGCTGAACCTCATCGTGCGCGGCGAGAATTACGGCTATCCGGAAGTTTCCAATGGCGACCATTATGACGGCACCAGAATTCCCGATCATGACACACGTCCGGAGTTTGCGGCGCCCGCCGTTTACTGGGTGCCGGCGATCAGCCCGGCAGGGCTCGTCATCTATTATGGCGGCGTGTTCCCGGACTGGAACGGCAATGCCTTCCTCGGCGGGCTTTCCTCTCAGGCGCTGATCCGCGTGGAGATCGATGAGGAGACCGCAAGCGCTTCGGAAGGTGGGCGGTATAGCTGGAACAAGCGTATCCGCGAGGTCGAAGAAGGGCCGGACGGGGCGATCTATGTGCTGGAAGATGGCGATAATGGCCGTCTGATCCGCCTGACGCCTGCCGGCAACTAGCCGGGCGGTTGCCATTCGGCGCGACTTTGCGCAGACATGGGCGGACCAGTTCCAGGGGCCGCCCATGATCCGCACCTTCACCAATATCGATGGCCGCTTCGTCCAGTCCGGCGATACGCTTGAGCATCTGGATGGAGCCGTCTGGGTGGATATCCTGCGGCCGAGCAGGGACGAAGAGAGCGCCGTTGAGCGCGCGCTTGGCATTGATGTGCCAACCATTGAGGAAATGAGCGAGATTGAAGTGTCCAGCCGTCTCTACACGGAGGATGGTGCTCCCTTCATGACCACCATGATGCTATCGCACACCGATGGGGACAATGTGCTGCTCTCTCCCATCACCTTCATTCTGAAGGGGGAGCAGCTGGTGACCGTGCGCTATGCCGAGCCGCGTTCCATCGATGCTTTTATTGCGCGCTGCCAGAAAAACGCGACCTATACCGCCGACGGCGTGGTGACCGGACTTCTGGAAGGGCTGATCGAGCGGATCGGGGATGTGCTTGAGCGGACGGGGCACGAGCTGGACGATCTCTCCGACAATATTTTCGCTATCCCGCAGCCCCAAGCGAAAGAGGCTGCGCCAGCGAGGAACCCTGCGAAGCCGGAAAAGCGCAAGCCGCGCAATTACCAGTCCGTACTCGAACATATTGGCCGCAAGGGGGATCTCTTGTCCAAGGTGCGCGAAAGCCTGGTGTCCTTTCAGCGGTTGCTGGCCTTCGGGGCCGAAATTGCCGCCAGCCGCAAGCCGGGCAAGGAATATGAAGGCCGCATCCGAACCCTGTCGCGCGATGTGCAGTCGCTGAGCGATCACACAACTTTCCTGACACAGAAGATCAACTTTCTGCTCGATGCCACGCTCGGCATGATCAATATCGAGCAGACGGGCATTATCAAGATTTTCTCGGTGGCGGCAGTCGTGTTCCTGCCGCCGACGCTGATTGCGTCGATCTACGGCATGAACTTCGCGCACATGCCGGAGCTTTCCTGGCCTTATGGCTATCCGATGGCGATTGGCCTGATGATCCTCTCGGCCATCGTGCCTTACCAGTTCTTCAAATGGCGCGGCTGGCTTTAGGCCCGCCGCGCCCTGAAGAGATCAGGCTGTCGTCTTCATGCGGAGCGCTGACATGCGGTCGATGGCGGCTTCGGCGTCGCGCATGATGTCGGCAACGATTTCGGCAACAGGCTTCACTTCCTTCACGCCGCCGGCCGACTGGCCCATGGCGAAGCAGGACTTGTCCATCGAGAGTTTCGCTTCGTCCGTAATCCCCCCGATGCCGCCGATAACACCGGTCTTGGTGGAGTGGATCGCCTGGAAGGGGAAGGGCTTAATGTCCTGCGGGCGGCTTTCCCAGTCATTGATATAGTCGTTCGTGCGGCAGCGCATCGGCTTGCCCGAATAGCAGCGGGTGCGGGTGGTGTCGGTGTCGTCTGCGGTGACGACGGCGTCTTTGTACATGTTGGCGGCGTGCGCTTCGGCCGAGGCGATGAAGCGGGTGCCCATCCAGACGCCCTGGGCGCCCAGCGCGAGGGAGGCGGCAAGGCCGCGGCCATCATAGATGCCGCCTGCGGCAATGACCGGGATCTTCACCGCTTCGACGGCCTGGGCAACGAGCGGCAGGGTGCCGACGAGACCGGTATGGCCGCCGCCTTCACCGCCCTGCAGGATCACGGCGTCGCATCCGGCCTGCTCGGCCTTGATGGCATGTTTGACAGCGCCGCCAACGACCATGACTTTCAGGCCCGCCTTTTTCAGGCGTTCCATGATCGGCATCGGCACGCCGAGGCCGGCGACGAAGGAATCGGCCCCGCCATTGATGATGACATCAACCGATTCTTCGAGGCTTTCGGGGCTGGCGGCCAGAAGGTCGACGCCGAACGGCTTGTCGGTCAGCTGGCGCACCTTTTTCATCTGCCCGGCAATGAAATCCGGCGAGGTGCCGGCCATGCCGAGCACGCCATATCCGCCTGCATTGCACATGGCCGCGCAGACTTCCGCATAGGAAACCCCGCCCATACCGGCGAGCATGATTGGATGCTGAACTTTCAGCAGATCAGTAAGGCGTGTCTTGATGGCCATCTTCTTAGTCCCTTTACCGGAGCGAATGCTTGGGTTGAGGGCTAAACCGCCGCCCCAGCGTCAACGCAAGAGCAGAAGCGAAGTGCCAATCTTGCCTTTTTTGCCGCCACTTTGCCGCAATCTGGCCGTGATCGCCCGCCAGAGTTTTGGACGTTGGCCGGGTTGATCCGGGTAACGGGTGTCATCAGACAATAAACTTTAAGAGGGGAAGCTCTTATGAAGAAACTTTTCGCAGGTGTTGCCGCTGCAGCTTTTGTCGCCGGTGTGGCCTTTGCCGCCGAACCGCCGGTTGAAGCCGAAGCAGCCGCAGAAGCCGCTGAAGTTGCTGAAGAGGCTGCTGAGGAAACTGCTGAAGTGGCTGAAGAAGCCGCCGATGAAGCTGAAGAAGCTGCTGATGTTGCCGAAGAGGCGGCCGAAGAAGCTGAAGAAGCCGCTGACGAGACTGCTGAATAAGCAGGCAAAGATTGCGATAATCGCCCCTTCCCGTAGCGGGAGGGGGCTTTTCCGTAACCAACCCGCGAAAGACCTTTCCGATCTGAAGAATGAACTTTCAGTAACGGGACAATGGTGCTAAAGCACCGGCCGTTCGCAAGAACACAACAGGGGTACTACCACATGAAAAATCTGTTCCTGATCGGCGCTGCTGCGCTCGTTCTGGCCGCTTGCGGCGCAACCGAAGAAGCTGCTCCGGCAGCTGAGCCGGCGACCGTCGAAGAAGCTGCTGCTGAAGCTGGCGAAGCCACTGAAGAAGCAGTCGTCGAAGCATACGAAGCAACTGAAGAAGCTGCTGTCGAAGCTGCTGACGCTGTCGAAGGCGCTGCTGAAGAAGCTGCTGAAGCGACCGAAGAAGCTGTCGAAGAAGTTGCTCCGCAGTAACCTGCGGGCCGGCTTGATCGGCTAAAAAGATAAGGCCGCTTCCCTCGGGAGGCGGCCTTTTTCTTTTGTGGTTAATTCCCATACGGATCGCCTGGCGGCGCGAGGATAGCCCCCGCGCCGGAAAGGCGAATCAGAACTTGGCGTAGCCGCCGTCGATGACCAGCGTGTCGCCCGAATGGTATTTCGAGGCGTCGGAGGCAAGGTAAACGGCCATCCCGCCAAAGTCTGCCGGCTCGCCCCAGCGGCGAATGGGGACGCGGGAAATCACTTTCGTCTGGAACACATCATTGCCCTGGGCGCCTTCCGTCATATCTGTGGCAATCCAGCCGGGAAGGATGGAATTGGCGCGGATTCCGTAGCGGCCATATTCGACGGCGCAGGCGTTCATCATGGCGATTAGGCCGCCTTTGGTGTGGGCATAGGCCTGGTTGCGGCCAGCGCCTTCGATGCCGGCGAGGGAGGCGGTGCCGACGAGGCTGCCGCCGAGGTCGCCAGCCTTGGCGCGGGCGACCATCGACTTGGCCGCTTCGCGCAGGGTGAAGAAGGCGCCGACGGAATTGATGCGGGCGTTATATTCCCAGGTCTCCAGCGTCATCGTCTCGAAGGAGGCCGCGCCCCGGCCGACGCCGGCGTTGGCAATGCAGCAATCGATGCGGCCGAACTCTTCCTCGGCTTCTTTCATGGCCTTGATAACCTGGGACTCTTCGCCGACATCGACGGCCCAGGCCTTGACCTTGCCAGTGCCGAGACCGGTGGCGGATTTGACGGCGGCGTCATTGTCGGCGGTCTTGCGGCCCCAGATCACCACATCGGCGTTCGAGGCGGCCAGGGCCTCCACCATGCCGAGGCCGATGCCCTTGTTGCCGCCGGTGACGACGCAAACCTTGCCGCTCAAATCGAAGGGTTTGTAGACCATGAACCTGATTCCTCCCTGGTATCTTCTGGATGACTGGAGCGTACAGACAGACCTGACGCAGGGGCGGGTCAAGAGTTTGGAAGGGTCATTTTCGAAAGAATAACGGCTTGCGTGATTTCAGTATCCATCTGATCGGCCAGAAAAAGACATATAGGCAAGCCTCTAGCCAGTTCGACTTCCCAGCGCCGGGAACCTTTGTGAGGAGTAGGTTCGCTATGTCCTCAGATTCTATGATGAGCAAGGACGGGGCATGCCTCAACTGTGCTTCCGCCTCTACAATATCTGTAAACTGAGAAGCCTTGGGAGCGCCGACCACGGGGCCCCGCAGGAATGCCTTTTCCGGCCGACTCAACGCTATAAAATCGATGCTCCCTTCTGGGCTCATTTGAAGACTTTCGACCCAGCCCCTGTATATAATTACTCCGCCATCGAGTGTCGTAGTGGTTATCACGGTCGCATAAGCTCCGGGTGGGAGAAAGCCGGTCAGGAGCCGTTCCAATGGAAGCCGGACTCCAAACCCAAACCATGAAAACCAATTGCGAAGGGGGCCATAAATCAACCCAAACAGAAGTGAGATGCCCGCGCCCCCAGTCAGTGCAATCGCAAACTCTGTCACGAACCCGCTATTCAGGATCGCACCTAGCGAGCCATCCCAACCTCTTGCCCAAACCATCATGTCACGTGACTGGTCAGGAAGCGTAAGCTGGATCGACCACAAAACGATGAATGCAAGTGGTATTGAAAAAAGTACGATTTCTCCTAGCGCAGCGAATATATCCCGCGCTTGCCTTTGATTGACGCGACTAATGACTCTCTTGCCGACGCCAAACAAAAGTCCGGGTGTGCTGAGCAGTAGAACAGCAACAACAAAGCTGCTCACGTCAACAACCCTCTTCCCGAAACTACAAGGTTAAGCGGCTTCCCGCTCCAAGCGTAGCCTCTCGATCGCGTCCTTTACCTTTTCAGGCTTAATCTTTCCTGGCCACAATTGCTGTTTGCGAATGTACTCAATGGCCAAAATAAGGTGACCGAGGTTTCCATCGGCAGCTTTCAAAAGCTCTGGCCCATTTGGGACATGGAAATTTCCGAACATTACTGCCTCCTATGAGTAAAACATGGTGGAACAAACCGTGGACGTCAAGGGGAAATAAATGGGGGATAAGGACCGCAAAAAACTCCAACGATTCCTCCAACCGATGGCGCAAAAACTCCAACGGTGAACCAATGGGGCGGCGTTTTTCAGAGGCCGGCGGCCATCACGCGGGCCTTTTCGATCACCCGGCGGGTCTCGTCCCAGAGGGGCAGGGCGGCGAGGCGGTCTGGTGAGATCCATTCGGCGTGGGCGGCATCATCGCCCGCGAACGGATCGCCCGAGACCCAGACGGCGGCAAAATCAAATAATACATAATGACGCGCGACCTCGCCCGAGCGGCGGGAGGTGAAGAGGGCATCGACCACATCGACCAGGCCAATGAGGCGGGCGTCCACCCCGGTTTCTTCTTTCAACTCGCGCAGGGCGGCGGCCTCGGTACGTTCGCCAAACTCGATACGGCCCCCGGGGAGCGACCAGTCTCCGGCGAGCGGGGGCGTGCCGCGCCGGATGAGCAGCACGTCGTCTCCCCGGAAGCAGACGGTGCCGACGGCGGGGGTGGGGCGGCCGGGCGCGGGCGCGGAGGGCGGGGCGGTCATGACTTCTCCAGAAGCGCAACGGCTTCGACATGGGCCGACCAGAGGAACTGGTCGATGGGATGAACGCGCAGAAGGCGATAGCCGCCATCGGCCAGCGTGCGCAGATCGCGCGCCAGGGTGGCCGGGTCGCAGGAGACATAGGCCACGCGCGGCACGGCGGATTTTGCGATTTCGGCACACTGGGCGGCCGCGCCAGCGCGAGCTGGGTCCAGCACCAGGGCGTCAAACCGGGCAAGTTCCGGCGCGGAGACGGGGTTGCGGAAGAGATCGCGCACTTCGGCAGTGACCGGATGCAAGCCCGGCGCAGCGCTGGCGGCGGCGCGCAGGGCGCCGATGGCCGCGCGCCCGCTTTCGGCGGCATAGACCGGCATATGCTCAGCCAGGCGCAGGGCAAATGTTCCGCAACCGGAGAAAAGGTCTGCGCTGTGCTTTGCGCCGCTGAGATGAGCGAGGACGAGGCGGGCCATCTCAGCCTCAGCCTCGGCGCTGGCCTGAAGGAAGCCGCCGGGCGGGGGCAGGAGGCTGGCGGCGCCCACGGGAATGCGCGGGGCGCGCTCGGTCAGCACGTCTGCGCCCTCCAGCGACACGCGGGCAAAGCCGGCACGCAGGGCCGCGCTGCTCGCCTCGGCGCGGGCGAGGGGTTTGGCCTCTTTCGAAATGCCGGTGATGTGGAGGTCCAGGCCCGTGGCGGTGTCGGTGACGAGGACGCTCAATTCTTCCTTGCCGGTGAAGAGGAGGGCGAGGATGTCTTTCAGCTTCGGGATAGCGGAGACAATCGGCGGGCGCAGGACGGGGCATTCTTCCAGCGCGATCAGATCATGGCTTTTGCGGCCATGGAAACCGAGAGCGACGGCCTTGCCAGATTTGCGCGCGGCGAAGGCGGCGCGGCGGCGGGAGGCAGGCGGGGTGACCCATGTGCCGGCCACCTCTGCCTCCAGCCCGCGAGCCTTCAGGGAGCGGATGATCAGATCGCGCTTGAAAGCGGCATAGGGCGCGGGCGCCATATGCTGAAGCGTGCAGCCGCCGCAGCGGGTGAAATGGCGGCAGGCCGGGGCGATCCGGTCTGGCGAGGGGGTGAGGACCCGTTCGAGTTTCAGCCGGTCGCCTTCGCCGCGGACCTCCACTCGCTCTCCGGGCAGGGTAAAGGGCACCGACACCCAGCGTTCCTGCTCGCGCGCGCGGCCATCGCCCTGGGCACCGGCATGATCAATGGTCAGCGTGCGGGCGGGGCTGGCGGACATCCGGTTTCCTGGAAGGGTGGGGGGTGGTGATTGTCAGCTTCCTCCGTTAGCAGGGAGGAGGCGCAGCCGGAAGGAGCCGCAACATGGCAAAAGCCAATGGCAACGGGAAAGCGCGGCCGATCAGCCTGGCCCTGCAGGGCGGGGGCGCGCATGGCGCCTATACCTGGGGCATTCTGGACCGGCTGAGCGGGGAAGAGAGCCTGGCGATCGAGGCGATTTCGGCCACCTCTGCCGGGGCGATCAATGCGGTGGCTTATGCGGCGGGCCTCGCGGCGGGCGGGCCGGAAGGCGCGCGTGCCTCGCTGGAGCAGGTATGGCGGGCTGTGTCCGATGCCGGGGCGGGCATGAATGTGTTCGGCGCGGCAGGCTTCCAGATGGCGAGCGCCTGGCAGAACTTTGCCAGCCCGTATGACTTCAACCCCTTCAACTTCAATCCGCTGCGCCGGGTGGTGGAGCGGCAGGTGAATTTCGAGGCGGTGCATGCCTCCGGCCTGAAGCTTTTCCTTTCGGCGACGAATGTGGAGACGGGCAAGGTGCGCGTTTTCTCCAAGGATGAGATTACCGCAGACGCGGTGCTGGCCTCGGCCTGCCTGCCGCAGACCTTCCAGGCCGTGGAAATTGGCGAGGAAGCTTTCTGGGATGGCGGCTTCATGGGCAATCCAAGCCTCTTTCCGCTGATCTATTCGGGCGCGCCTCAGGATGTGCTCCTTGTGCTGCTTAATCCGCTGGTGCGGCCGGGCGTGCCCAAGCGCGCCGCCGAAATTCAGGAGCGGCTGAACGAGATCAGCTTCAATGCCTCGCTGATCGGCGAGCTGCGCGCGATCGCCTTTGTGCAGCGGCTGCTTGATGACGGGATGTTGAAGGAGCCGATGCTGAAGAAATACCGTAGGCTGAACGTTCACGCCATTCGCGGCGGGCAGGATCTGCTGAGCTATGGGATGGCGACGAAATATGAGACGCGCTGGCGGTTTTTGCTGGAACTGCGCGACAGGGGGCGGGCCGCGGCAGAGCGGTGGCTGGCGAGCTGCGCGCAACATGTGGGCACGAAGACGTCGAGCTTTGATATACGGAAAGAGTTTCTGGAGGGGTGAGGCGGATAAGGCAGCGCCCCGCGATGACCCGCCGGGCGGACGCTGCAATTCTCCCCCGCACGCGGGGGAGGAGAGCACTGCGCGCCCGGATGAACAACCAGCTTGGCCGCGCCGGAGTTTGAAGTAGAATTGGCGCGGAAAGGATACGTCCATGCAGCGTTTTCTGATGTCTCTTCTTTTGGGCGGGCTGGTTGCGGGCAGCGCGCTGGGGGATCCCAAGCCTGTGGGGAACGAGCCGCTGACGGCAGACGCCATGAAGGCGGAGCTGTTCGGTATACAGATGTCCGGCATCGTGGTGCAGACGGGGCAGCGCTGGAGCGAATGTATCGAGCCTGGCGGGCGCACGCTGTATGAGTTTGAGGGATACCGGTCTGAAGGCGTGCTGGAGGTGACCGACAAGGCCGAGGCCTGTTTCACCTATCCGGGCACCGGCACCTCCTGCTTTCGCGGGCAGCGCGCGCCCAAGGGCTATATGTTCCGGCCGGTGGGCGGCGGAGCAACCTTCCATGCCAACAAGATCGAGCGTGGCGTGAAGAAGTGCATCACGAGTGATCTGGTGGGTTAGGCGCGCCTGAGGAATTGCACGCGGGCGGCGCCGAAGTCGCGCGTGTCGATGGCCTCCCAGCCGGGGAATATCAGGGCTTCATCTGAGCCGGTTTCGACCATGGCGATGGCGTCCTCGCTGAGCCAGGCGCCTTTTATCAGGCAGTCGAGCGCGGGGGCGACGAGGCCCTTGTGATAGGGCGGGTCGAGGAAGGCTAGGGTGAACGGGCTGCCGACGCCGGCGGGCTTCTCGCCAAGGTCTGTGGCCGAGCGGCGGTGAAGCCGGGTGTTCCCGAAGAGGCCGAGCGCTTCGATATTGTCTCGGATGGCGCCGCGCGCGCCGTGGTCTGTCTCCACGAACAGGCAGAAAGCGGCGCCCCGGCTCATCGCCTCAAGGCCGAGCGCGCCGGAGCCGGCGAAGAGGTCGATCACGCGGGCGCCTTCCAGCGGCGGGGCCCAAGGCGCATGGGCGAGGATGTTGAAAATGCTTTCGCGCGTGCGGTCGCTGGTGGGCCGCGTGGTCATGCCCTTGGGGGCGGAGAGGGCGCGGCCCTTGTGCTGTCCGGCTATGATGCGCATGGTTGGGGCACATATTCGAGCTGGCCGGGAATTGGAAGGGGATGGGAGAGTTTCCTAGCTTTAAGCAGCGATTGCTGGACTGCGGTGTTCCGCAAGAAATTGTTGCAGACATTACAGGTGAAGTATCGAGTACCCGGCAAGCGTTTGGGTTTATGGGCACGCTTGCCTTTGTGCGGTTCCTGAGTGTGCTTGCGCTGGCCGCAGTCCTGATACCGGTAGTCTATCTCGCTGCATTCTGGAATTGGGGAACCCTTCGGCCGTGTGGGGCAGGCTTTCTAACTTCGGCGCACTTTGTTGCCTTCTTGCAATTGGGGGCAATTCAAATCGGGACGGCGCTCTTACAATACCTCATGCTCCAAGGTGCATCGCATAAAACCCAGATGCATTATATTTCGGCCCGTCTGATGCAAGCGTACCTTAGTGGAGGTGGAGTGGGGTTGATGAATTGGCTCATCAAAAAGAATCCTGAGTGCGCGACACCAACAGGCCTGTATCGGCATCTTTTGAATGATTGGCGTATGTTCAAATTCAGCTTGTGCATCTGGCCGGTAGTCCAGCTCTCTGTGCCTGCCGCATTGTTTCTAATACCGCTCACCTGCTGACCCAACGCGAAGGCTTGATTTCTACTCTGACTAGAGTTTTATCTATGATTCAACCAGGGAGATGTGCCGCTGATGACCGCCAGCGTTAGACTCGAGAACGAGATTGCCGTGATCACCATGGATGATGGCAAGGCCAACGCCATCAGCCTGACCATGCTGGACGCGGTTAATGCGGCGCTGGATGAGGCGGAAGCGTCAGCCAAGGTGATCGTGCTGGCCGGGCGGCCGGAGCGGTTTTCGGCGGGGTTTGACCTCAAGTTTCTCGCTTCGTCCGAGCCGGAACAGGTGCGCAGGCTGGTGATGGGCGGGGGCAAGCTGGCCTTCCGGCTGTTTACCTCTGACAAGCCCATCGTCATTGCGTGTACGGGCCATGCGATTGCCATGGGGGCGTTCCTCCTGCTGGGCGGGGACAGCCGGATTGCGGCGCGCGGCGCCTACAAGATCGGCGCGAACGAGACGGTGAACGGCATGACGCTGCCGGGCTTTGGGGTGGAGCTGCCGCGGGCACGGCTCAATCCGATGTATCTGACGCAGGCGCTGGCGCAGGCGAAACTCTACACGCCGGATGAGGCGCTGCCCGTCGGCTGGGTGGATCAGGTGGTGGAGCCGGGCGAGGTGATGAGCGCGGCAATGGCCGAGGCAGAGCGCCTGCTGCCGATTGCGACCTATGCCTATGGGCGGAACAAGAAACTGGCGCGCCAGCCGGCGATTGACCTGATAGCGCCAACGCTGGAGGGGTGAGGGGCGCTCGACATTGAGCATCATCTGATGCTACAAATGATGCTCAATGGAGACGGCCCGTCATGCGAACAACCTTGAATCTGGACGATGATCTGATGGCGAAAGCCGCAGAACTGACCGGCATTGAGGAAAAGCCCGCGCTGATCCGCGAGGCGCTCAAGGCGCTGATTGCGCGGGAAGCGGCGCGGCGGCTGGCGCTGCTGGGCGGGAGTGATCCGAAAGCGGCGGCTGCGCCCCGGCGGCGGTATTGATCCTCGCCGATACTTCTGTCTGGATTGACCATCTGCACAAGACAGATGCCCGTCTCGTTACGCTGCTCACGGACGGACTGATTCTGGTTCATCAACATGTGACCGGCGAACTTGCGCTCGGCTCTATCAAGGGGCGGGCGGTGTTTCTCGATATGCTTGTGGCGTTGCCGGCTGCGTTCCCCGCTTCCCATGGGGAGGTTCTGTCGGTGGTCGAACAGAAGCAGCTATACGCGCGCGGCATTGGTTATTCTGATGCACATCTGCTGACCTCCTGCCTTCTGACGCCGGGTGCAACCCTCTGGACAAGGGATCGCCGGCTGGCAGAGGCTGCGCGTGAGCTTGGTATTTCGGCGGAGTTAGCATGACCCTTCCCATGGCCCGCGCGGTGGAACTTGCCCGCATGGCGGCGGCTGCGGGCGAGGTGCCTGTGGGCGCGGTGGTTGTGGACCCGGAGACGGGGGAGATTGTGGGTGAGGGGTATAACCACCCCGTCGCCAGCCATGACCCCAGCGCCCATGCCGAGATCGTGGCGATCCGCGCGGCGGCGCAGAAACTCGGCAATTACCGGCTGCCGGGGCTGGACCTCTATGTGACGCTGGAGCCGTGCGCGATGTGCGCCGGGGCGATCAGCTTTGCGCGGATCGGGCGGCTGATCTTTGCGGCGCAGGACATCAAGGGCGGGGCGGTGATGCATGGGCCCCGTTTCTTCGAGCAGCCGACCTGCCATTGGCGGCCCGAATGGCGGCAGGACCCGCTGCATGAGGCCGAGGCGGCAGATCTGCTGCGCGATTTCTTCCGGCAGCGCCGGGGCTGACAAGGCGCCATCCGCGCGCCATTACTTAACCTGGTAAACAGGGGACAGGTGCCGATGGAACATGGCGTAGCACACGGGCCAAGCCCGACCCTGATCAAGGATCTTCTGGTCTTCCTGCTGGCGGCGGGCATTCTGGTGCCGGTGCTGCGGCTTCTGAAGATGCCGACGATCATTGCCTTCATGCTGGCGGGGATCGCGCTGGGGCCGTTTGCGCTCGGGCATTTTGCGCAGGCTTACCCCATCCTGGAATATTTCTCGATTACCGAACCGGAAGCGGCCTTGCCCTTTGCCGAGCTGGGGGTGCTGTTCCTGCTGTTCCTTCTGGGCGTGGAGTTTTCCTTCCAGCGCCTCTGGGCGCTGCGCCGGGTGGTGCTGGGGGCAGGCTCGGTGCAGACCGGGCTGAGCGCGGCGGCAATTGCGGCGGCGGGCTGGGCGCTGGGGCTCGATCTGGCGGTGGCGATGATCATCGGCCTGGCGCTGGCGCTTTCCTCGACGGCCATCGTGATGCAGGTGCTGGTGGAGGAGCGGCGGGCAGCCCAGCCAGTGGGGCGCACCTCGCTGGGCGTGCTGCTGTTCCAGGACATGATGGTGGCGCCGATCCTGATCTTCGTTGGCTTTGCCGCCCTGAAAACCGGGGCCAATATTGGCGGGGTGCTGCTGGACGCGCTGATCCGTGGACTGATTGCCGTTGCCATCATCTGGGTGATCGGAAACTTCCTGTTGGACCGGATCTTCCGCCTGGCGGCGGCGAGCGGCGGGCGGGACTTCCTGATGGCGCTGACCCTGCTGACGGTGGTGGGCGCTGCCGCGATCACTTACAGCGCCGGGCTATCGGTAGCGCTGGGCGCATTTCTGGCCGGGCTGCTGGTGGGGGAGACCGAGTTCAAGCACCAGACCGAAGTGGACCTTGAGCCCTTCAAGGGGCTGCTGCTGGGCCTCTTTTTCATGACGGTGGGCATGGGCCTGAACCTGCCGCAGATTGCCAGCCAGATCGGCTGGATCCTGGCGGCGCTGGCGGGGCTGATCGCCATGAAAGTGGCGATTGCCTATCTTGCCTGCCGCGTGTTTGCCGGCGGCCATCCGGTGTCGCTGGAGGCGGCGCTGCTGCTGGCACCGGCGGGAGAGTTTGCGTTCGTCGTGCTGACGGCGGCGCAGGCAGGCGGGGCGGTGACGCCGGAACTGGCCGCCTTCATAGCGGCAATCGCCGGGCTCTCGATGTTGCTGACCCCGCTGCTCGGCGATATCGGGCGGCGGCTGGCCGGGCGGCCCTCCCGGCGCCAGGCGACGAGCGAGATGGCGCTGACCGAGGCGGCAGAGCTGCAGAACCATGTGATCCTCGCCGGATATGGCCGGGTGGGGCAGGCGGTGGCGCATGTGCTGCGTCAGGAGGGTGTCACTCTGCTGGCGCTCGACCGCGACCCGGAGAAGATCCACCGCGCGCGGCTGGACGGCCTTGCTGCCTTTGTTGGCGATGCCTCGCGCCCGGAAATCCTTACGCTGACGGGTATTTCCAAAGCCGATCAGTTCATCGTGACCGTGGACGATCCGGCGCGGGCCGAGGCGATGGTGCGCTGTGCCCGGGGGCTGCATGCGGAGATCCTCATCCTGGCGCGCGCGCATGACGGGGAACATGCCGACAAGCTGGAAGCAGCCGGGGCCGCGCATGTGGTGCCCGAAGCGGTGGAATCCGGCCTTCAGATGGGGGGCATGTCGCTGGAGGCCTTCGGCTATGAGCCCGAAACCGTGCGCGACCGGCTCGCCCTGATAAGGGACGAGGAATACCGGCGGGCCTGACCCGGCTTCAGAGCGTGACGGAGATGTCCCGGATCAGGCCGCGCAGCCAGGTGAGCGCCGGGTCTTGGGCAAACTCCCGGTGCCAGTAGAGCATCGAGCCGGGGGAGTGGAACTCAAAGGGCAGGTCCAGCATGGCGAGGCCCGACCCGGCCGCAACGGGCTTGGGCGCGGCAAGTGCAAGCCGGGTGCAGCGGACGATCTCCAGCGCCGGCTGGTAATGCGGGAGGCGGTGGACCGGGGTGATCCGCTGGCCCATGGAACGCGCCATTTCCTCGATCAGGCTGCGCCCCTCCCGGCGGCTGGAAACGGCGATATGGCGCATACTGAAGAAGCCTTCGGCAGTCAGCGGCGCCTGGGCAAGAGGGTGATCGGCGGCCAGGACACAGGTGTAGTCGGTTGACGAGAGCAGCACGCGCTCAAGGTCTGCCCCGCGCAGATCCTGGATGTCGATGGCAAGGTCCAGCCGGCCAGAAGCAAGCTCGCTGGAAATGGCCGAGCGGTGAAGCTGGCTCCAGGCGATGCGGATGCCGGGGGCCTGTGTTTCCAGCCGGCGGGCAATGGGCGGGGCGAGGATCAGCGCGCTGGCATCGCGGCAGGAGATATTGAAGACGCGGGTGGAGCGTGAGGGCTCAAACACCGAGCGCGGCTCCAGCCCGTTGCGCAGCTTGTCGAGCGCTTCGCGGACGGCCGGCATCAGCGCTTCGGTCATCGCGGTGGGTTTCACGCCGCGGCCTTCACGCACGAAGAGGGGATCTTCAAAATGCAGGCGCAGGCGGGAGAGGGCGTTGCTGACGGCAGGCTGGGTGATGTGCAGCATCTCGCTCGCCCGTGTCAGGCTGCGTTCGGCATAGATCGCCTCCAGCACGGGGAGGAGATTGAGATCAAGCGCGCGGAGGTTCATGGGCAGCCTGTGGGAGGAACAGGAGAGTTATCACGATGAGTGATGATATTGTTTCATAAAATAAAGTAGCCGAATAGTCATGGCCGTCGCATTATCGCGATTGTGATGTGGATGTCCCCGCCTGAATGCCCCGGAGCGCTGCCGGACGGCGCCGGTTTGGCTGGCTCAGAGCCAGCTGGCGGCGCGCGCGAGCATGAACAGGCCGACAGCGGTGACCAGCAGGCGCATCCAGCGGCGGAAGTCGATATCCGTCATTCTTTCCAGCAGCTTGCCGCCCAGCGTCGTGCCCAGCATGGACAGCGGCACGGCCGCCACAAAGAACCAGAGCGGGGGCAGGGAGCTCATCGTTTCAGCCGCCCAGAGGGCCGAGCCCCAGAAGGCCACCTTCACCAGATGGGCAAACACCTGCGTGATCGCCTTGGTGGCCACCACAGCGCGCCGGTCCATCACGGTGCGGGCGAAGAAGATATCCAGCAGCGGGCCGGTAACGCCGGCAAGCGTATTCATGGCCTGCAGCAGGAAACCGGCCACTTCCGCCTGGCCCCGGCGCTGCACGTCAATGTCGATCCAGGCCTTGGGAATCCATACCGTGAAGGCGGCGGCTGCCAGCAGCAGGTAAACGGCGGTCGCTTCGGGGCGCCAGGAAATGGCGAACAGAAGCAGGATCGCCGCAACCGAGCCGAGCGCGTAGCGGCGGAAGATCGCCCAGTCGATATATTTGCGCCAGAGGATCGCGCGGTAGCCATTGGACACCATCTGGACCGCGCCGTGAACGACCATGGCGGTGGCCACCGGCACAATCGCGGTCAGCACGGCCATCAGGATCAACCCGCCCGCCATGCCGAAAATGCCCGAGATGAAGGATGTGATCAGTACGGTGATCAGCAGGACAAGGGCGGTGATTGGGCTCATGCTCCGCGCCTTAGCGCATTTCTCCCCACCTCACGAGGGGGCGAAAGAATTTGCACGCGCCCCCTCATCTCAGCTACCCTGAAATCAGGGAAAAGAAACAAGCACACCCATCCAGAGAGGAAACACAGCCATGGCTGATACCCAACGCACCCCCGACGCTCTTGAAGAGCTCAACGACCTGCGCATGTCCGAAGGCGCCCGCCCGCTCTACGAGCATGTGAAGCGGTTCATCGCCGAAACCGTCGAGCCGATGTATGAGGAGTTCGAACGTCTCGGCGAAGGCAAGAAGGACATCTGGTCTTATGCCCCCGGCCAGCTTGAAGCGCTGGAAAAAGCCAAGGACGAGGCCAAGAAGCAGGGCCTCTGGAACTTCTTCCTGCCCGACGCCGAAACCGGCGAGGGCCTGAAAAACCTCGACTATGCCTATATCGCCGCTGAGCTTGGCAAATGCCCGCTGGCGTCTGAATCGATGAACTGTTCGGCCCCCGACACCGGCAATATGGAAGTGCTCGAGCGCGTCGGCACGCCCGCCCAGAAGGAACAGTGGCTGAAGCCACTGCTCGAAGGCAAAATCCGCTCCGCCTATGTGATGACTGAGCCGGGCATGGCCTCGTCGGACGCTAAGAACGTCTCGATGAGCGCTATTCTGGAAGGCGATGAGTGGGTGCTGAATGGCGAGAAATATTACATCTCCGGCGCCGGCGATCCGCGCTGCCGCATCATGATCTGCATGGTGAAGACCAATAACGGCCCGGATGTGAACCGCCAGCAGTCGCAGATCCTTGTGCCGCTGCCCCATCCCGGGGTCACCATCGTTGGTCCGATGCATGTCTTCGGCGATCCGGATGCGCCCCATGGCCACATGCACCTGCGCTTCGAAAACGTCCGTGTGCCGAAGGAAAACATGCTGCTTGGCGAAGGGCGCGGCTTCGAGATTTCGCAGCTGCGCCTTGGCCCTGGCCGTATCCACCACTGCATGCGCTCGCTCGGCGCGGCTGAGAAAGCACTCGACCTGATGTGCATTCGCGGTCTCTCGCGTGAGGCGTTCGGCAAGCAGCTGATCAAGCTCGGCGGCAATACCGAGATTGTGAGCCGCGCGCGGATCGAGATTGAGGCGATGCGCCTGATGGTGCTGAAAGCCGCCAAGGCGATGGATGTGCTGGGCAACAAGGAAGCCCGCATCTGGATTTCGATGGTGAAAGCTATGGTGCCCGAGCGCGTCTGCCAGATCATCGACCAGGCGATCCAGATCCATGGCGCCACCGGTGTTTCCCAATGGACGCCGCTCGCCCGCATGTATGCCAACCAGCGCACCCTGCGCCTGGCTGATGGCCCGGACGAAGTCCATCACATGGTCGTCGGCCGCCACGAGCTGCGCAAATATGAAGGCGGCGTGGAAGACCCGGCACTGGCTGCGATCTGGCGGAAGTAATCTGCTGCCTGATTGACAGGCCATAGGAAGAAGCGGGCGCCTTCGGGCGCCCGTTTTGTTTTTGGGACAGGTGAGCGTTTGCCAGACCCATTTCCCACCGGCGCGAAACCCGCTAACGCCTGCGGTTCATGACTGCCGCCATCCTCACCCGCGCCCGCGCGCTTCAGCTTGCCTGGCCGATCATGCTGGCGCAGGTGGCGATGGCGACAACCGGCATTGTCGATACCGCCGTCATGGGGCGTTATGGCACGGCGATTGAGCTGGCTGCCGTGGGGCTGGCGGCCGTTGTGTTCAATTTCCTCTATTGGGGTTTCGGCTTCCTGCGGATGGCGACGACCGGCCTCACCGCCCAGGCCGATGGGGCAGGGGACGGGTTGGAAGTGCGCGCGATCCTGATGCGCGCGCTGATGCTCGGCGCGGGCCTTGGCGTCATCCTCGTCCTCTCCTTTCCGCTGACCTCCCGGATTGCGCTGGCATTGTTCCAGGCAGAGAGCGCCGTCGAGATCGAAGCGTCGGGATATTTCTGGGCACGGATATGGGGCGCGCCGGCCATTCTGATGGGCTATGCCATTTCCGGCTGGCTGATCGGCACGGGGCGCACGCGCGCCCTGCTGGCCATGCAGATCGTGCTCAACGGGATCAATGCCGGGCTAGACTATGCCTTCGTGGCGATCTGGGACTGGGGCGCCACCGGCATCGGCGCGGGCACGGCGATTGCCGAATGGGCGGCGCTCGGTTTCGGTTTGATCATCGTGCGCAAAGGCCTTGACCCCGGCACGCGCCTCTTTGACCGGGCAAAGCTTCTGGCGCTGCTTAACGCCAACCGCGACATCATGATCCGTACACTGGCGCTGCTGTTCACTTTCGCCTGGTTCGTCAATTCCGGCGCAAGGCAGGGCACGGCGGCGCTGGCGGGCAATCAGGTGCTGTTGCAGTTTATCGCTGTCTCCGCTTTCGTGCTGGATGCCTTTGCCTTTGTGGCGGAGAAGGAAGCGGGCGCCGCCTATGGCGCGCGGGACAGGGCAAGGCTCAAGCGGGCGATGCGCGTGACGAGCGAGATCGCGGTCGTCTGCGGCGCGGCGTTTTCGCTGATCTTCTGGCTGGGCGGCGGCGCCGTGATCGAGGCCTTCATACTGGACCCGGCGGCGCGGGAAGCGGCCCTGGCCTATCTGCCCTGGTGCGCGGCTGTGCCGCTGATCGGTGTGGCCGCCTGGCAGCTGGACGGGCTGTTCCTGGGCACCACACAGGGGGAGGCGGTGCGCAATGCCGGCATGATGGCCATGCTCGCCTATCTGGCGAGTGATCTTCTGCTGGCGCCGTCCTTTGCGAATGCGGGCGTGTGGACGGCCTTTCTGCTGAGCTATGTTTACCGCGCCGGGGCATTGGCGCTCTACTGGCCGCGCCTGATGGGGCAGATGGCGCCGCGCGCAGCGGCGAGCTGACGCGGGCGCATCCGCAAACATCCGTATTCCCCCCATTGTCGCACCAGCGCAGGCTGACCCGGATCAGTGAGACCGGAGAAAGACGATGCAGTTCGACTACAGCCCGAAGACGAAGGAATACATGGCCCGCGTCACCCAGTTCATGGACGCGCATGTCTATCCTGCTGTGCCCGCCTACAAGGCCCATCATGAGAAAGACCGGTGGGGCGTCAATCCGGTGCTTGAAGGGCTGAAGGAGCGCGCGAAGGCGGAAGGGCTCTGGAACCTTTTCCTGCCGCCGAACGCCGATCATGATGAGGGCATGTTCCGCGGGGCCGGGCTGACGAATGCCGAATATGCGCCGCTTTCGGAAATCATGGGCCGTGTGGGCTTTGCCTCCGAAGTGTTCAACTGTTCGGCGCCTGACACCGGCAATATGGAAGTGCTGCACCGCTATGGCTCGACCTTCCAGAAAGAGCGCTGGCTGGGGCCGCTGCTGCGCGGGGAAATCCGCTCGGCCTTCCTGATGACAGAGCCGCTGGTTGCCTCTTCAGACGCAACCAATATCGAGACATCTATCGTCCGCGAGGGCGACGAATATGTGATCAACGGGCGCAAATGGTGGTCTTCCGGTGTGGGGGATCCGCGCTGCAAGGTGGCCATCGTGATGGGCAAGACAGACCCCGCCGCCGAGCGTCACCGCCAGCAGAGCCAGATCCTGGTGCCGATGGATGCGCCGGGGATGAAGATTATCCGTATGCTGCCTGTGTTTGGATATGATGACAGCCCGCATGGCCATGCCGAAGTGCTGCTGGAGAATGTGCGCGTGCCGGTGGCAAATCTGATTCTGGGCGAAGGGCGGGGATTTGAAATCGCGCAGGGCCGCCTTGGGCCCGGGCGTATCCACCATTGCATGCGCACCATCGGGGCCGCCGAAGTGGCGCTGGAAAAACTCTCCCGCCGCGTGCTGACGCGGGCTGTCTTCGGCAAGGCGCTCTATCAGCAGTCCATCTGGGAACAGAGGATTGGGGAAGCCCGGCTGGACATCGAGATGACGCGCCTGCTGACGCTGAAAGCGGCTTATATGATGGACACGGTGGGCAACAAGGGCGCGGCCAATGAGATCGCCATGATTAAGGTGGCCGCCCCGCGCGCCGCGCTGAAAGTGATCGATGACGCCATTCAGGCCCATGGCGGGGCGGGGGTTACCGATGATTTCGGCCTGGCTGAACTCTATGCCGGTATCCGCACGCTGCGCCTTGCGGATGGGCCGGACGAGGTTCACCTGCGCGCAATTGCCCGCAATGAACTGAAGAAATACCGGGAAGTGCCCGATTATCCCGCCCACCGCCCGGAGACCGGCATTGCCTGGCCGCCCACGCGCGAGATTGCATGATCAAAAGGGGACGTTCGGGTCGTCCTCGCCTTTGCCACCCAACATCAGCCCGGCAAAGTCGAACACCCGCGGATCATGCAGATGGCTCGGGCGCACATTCGTGAGCGCCCGGGCCATCACCTGCCGCGTGCCGGGTTTCTTCTGTTCCCACTCCGTCAGCAGGCGGTTCATCGCCACGCGCTGAAGCCCGTCCTGGCTGCCGCAGAGATTGCAGGGAATGATGGGAAATTCCATCGCCTCGGCAAACTTTGCCAGATCATCTTCGGCAGCGGTGATCAGGGGGCGGAACACCTGCACATCGCCCTCATCATTCAGCAGTTTGGCCGGCATGGCCGCCAGGCGCCCGCCATGGATGAGGTTCATCATGAAGGTGGCCAGGGCATCATCCCTATGGTGGCCAAGGACGATGGCTTCGCAGCCTTCTTCGCGCGCCACGCGGTAAAGGATACCCCGGCGCAGGCGGGAACACATGGAACAATAAGTGCGCCCCTCGGGCACCTTTTCCGTCACGATGGAATAGGTATCCTCGGTGATGATCTTGTGCGGCACGCCGTTTTTCGTCAGCCAGTCCGGCAGGATGTGTTTGGGGAAGCCCGGCTGGCCCTGATCGAGATTGCAGGCGATGAGGTCTACCGGAAGCGCGCCCTGCCATTGCAGGTCCAGCAGCACGGCCAGAAGCCCGTAGGAATCCTTGCCCCCGGAGAGACACACCAGCCATTTCGGGCGCGGCTTTTCGCCGGTTTCGATGGCGCGGCGATCTACAAGGCCGTAGGTGTCGATCACCTCCAGCGCCCCGCGCACCAGCCGCTTGCGCAGCTTCTTGAAGCTGACGCTGGAGGGCGTGTTCGCAAACAGCGGCAGGACGGGGGAGAGGGAGGTGTCGGGCATGATGTCTACTCCGCCGCTACGGCCGCTTCGCCCGCCAGCCAGGCATCAAAATCATTCAGAGCACGGATCGCCTGGGCTGCCTTCTTGGCGCGGCCCTTGTCCTTGCCGCGCAGGCGTTTGCCGTCCGGGCCCTTGCGGTCATACTCTTCTATGTCCGGGAAGAGGCCGAAATTCACGTTCATCGGCTGGAAGGTCTGGCCTTCGGCGAGATGCCCGCCGGTGATGTGGTTGACCAGGGCGCCGATGGCGGTGGTGGGTGGCGGCGGTTCGAGCTTGCGCCCAAGGCGCTCAGCCGCGGCGAGGCGCCCGGCGAGCAGGCCCATGGCGGCGCTTTCGACATAGCCTTCCACGCCCGTCACCTGGCCGGCAAAGCGCAAGCGCGGCATGGATTTCATCCGGAGCTGCCGGTCGAGCAGTTTGGGCGAATTGAGGAAGGTGTTGCGGTGGATGCCGCCAAGGCGGGCAAACTCCGCCTTCTCCAGGCCGGGGATCATCCGGAAAATGTCCGTCTGCGCCGCATATTTCAGCTTCGTCTGGAATCCGACCATGTTCCACAGCGTGCCCAGCGCATTGTCCTGGCGCAGCTGGACGATGGCATGGGCCTTGACGGTGGGGTTGTGCGGATTGGTGAGGCCAACCGGCTTCATCGGCCCGAAGCGCAGCGTCTCGCGCCCGCGCTCGGCCATCACTTCGATGGGCAGGCAGCCTTCAAAGTAAGGCGTATCTTTCTCCCAGTCGCGGAACTCTGTCTTCGGCCCGGCGAGCAGGGCATCGAGGAAGGCGTTATACTGTTCTTCCGTCATCGGACAGTTGATATAGGCGGCGGTGTCGCCCGAAGGGCCGGCTTTGTCATACCGGCTCTGGCGCCAAGCCTGGCCCATATCGATCGAGTCGAAATAGACGATCGGAGCAATGGCGTCGAAGAAGGCAAGGTCAGTCTCGCCGGTATGGGCGCGGATGGCTTCGGCGAGGGCAATGGAGGTCAGCGGCCCCGTGGCCACGATCACGCTGTCCCAGTCTTCGGGCGGGATGCCGGCGATTTCCTCACGCACGATGGTGACGAGGGGATGGGCTTCCAGCTTGGCCGTCACGGCCTGCGAGAAGCCTTCCCGGTCCACCGCCAGCGCGCTGCCGGCGGGCACCTGATGATCCTTCGCGGTGGTGATGATGATGCCGCCCGCGCGGCGCATCTCTTCATGGATCACGCCGACGGCATTGGTCGTGTGATCGTCCGAGCGGAAGGAGTTGGAACAGACGAGTTCGGCCAGCTTGTCGGTCTGGTGGGCATCGGTGCCGCGCACGCCCCGCATTTCGTGCAGGATGACGGGGACACCGGCAGACGCGATCTGCCAGGCCGCTTCGGAGCCGGCCATGCCGCCGCCGATAACATGGATGGGTTTCAGGGTCATGGGGCGGACATGAGGCCGCCGCTCCGGCGCGTCAAGATAGCGTTTGCCGGGCAGGGCGGGAGGCTTTAGGTGTGCGCCCCGAGATGAGACGAGACGAGATGACGACGCGCCTTGCCATTTTCCCCCTGATTTCGGCCGCCTGGAGCGGCGCGGGCCGCCTTCTTGTGCCCACCGCGCCCTGGTTGATCCTGTTCGCGCTCGCCGCCGGGCTGTACAGTTTTGCCCTGCGTTCGCAAAGCGGCCTCTGGCTGCCGCTGGGCGCGGCGATCCTGGCATTTCTGGCCGGAACGGAGCTGTCGCGCCGCGCCTATCAGCGGCTGATCCCCGGCGCGGTGGCAAAGTTGCTGCCGCTGGCCCATGCCAATCTGGCGGCCTATGCGGCGTTTCTGTTCATCGGCTTCTTCGTTGTTTTCTTCCTGATGATGCTGCCGGGCATCCTGATCAATGAGGCCGGGCAGTATCAGCTGAACGACGAGTCCGATCCGGCGCTGGTGCGCGAGGCGTTCATTGCGCTGTTGGGCACGCCCTATGGCGCGGTGTTCATCGCCTGCTGCGCGGTGGGGGCAGGGCTGCTCGGGTGGATCGCTCTGCGCCTGACGCTCTATGGCGCGGCGACCAGCGCGCTCGGCAAGGCCCAGGTATTCCGCAGCTGGGGGCGCACCAAAGGGCATCTCAAGACGCTCGGCCTGGCGAGCCTTGTGACGCATATCCTGCCCTTTGCACTCGGCGTGGCGGTCAATGGCGCGCTCCACCGGGCCCTGCCAGATGCTGGGCCTGGCCATTTCATTGGCGGGGCAGCGGGCGTTCTCGTCTTCGCGCCCTTCCTGCTGGCTGGCCATGGCATGGCGGCGGCGGCCTGGGAGAAGCTGAAACCGGCAGAGCCGGTGCCGGAGCCCCCCTCTTCGGGCGATTGATGCGGCGGCCCATTCAGGTTTAGGTGCGCGTGTACCGGCTGAAGGGGAGACCGAGATGAATACCGGATTTTCATTCGATCGCGCGCTGACCTACCCGTTCAAGGCGCCGCATTTCAAGAGTTTCCCCTGGCTGTTTGGGCTGGCCTATGCTGCGGTCTATGTGGCGCTTTTCCTGGTGATCGGCCTTCTGGGCTGGCAGGCGCTGGCCGAATGGATCCTGGCTTTGCAGCAGCTGGAGAACGATCCCAACCCCATGCCGGCGGATGTCTTTGGCCTCATCTTTGGCGGCTTGGGCAATCTTGTTCCGCTGATTCTCATTGGCTCGGTGGCCGGCTGGGTGGTCTGGGCGATGTTCGAAACGGCGTCCCAGCGGCGCTATATCTTCGGCGCGAAATTCTCCCTCGGTTTTGGCGGGGATGAAGTGCGGATGATGGTCGTGGGACTGCTCTGGGCGCTGATGAGCCTGGTGATCTTTGTTGTTCCCATCGTTCTTTTTGTGAGCGCCTTTGGCGCGCTGGCAGGAATGGACCCGAGCGGACAATTGGATGATCAGACTGCGGCCCGTTTCCTGGGCACCTTCTTCGCAGGCTTCGGCCTGATGTTTCTTTTCTTGCTCCTCTACATCTTCGTGGCGACGCGGCTTGCGCCCTGCTTCGGGCTGACGGTGAAGGATAAGGAGATCCGTTTCTTCGATGCCTGGAACGTGTCGCGCGGGCGTTTCTGGCCGATCCTGGGAGCTTATGTGATCATCGTGATCGTGGTCTCGGTGCTGTCGCAGATCATCTCAGCCATCGCGCAAATGCTGATGGTGCCTTTCATGATGCGCCTGCCCGTGGACGGCGACGTGCCGACAGAACAATTGGCGGCGATCTTCCTCTCGCCCGCCTTTATCGTGCCGATGGCGCTTATCTATTTCGGGCTGCTGTTTGTGCAGGGGCTGATGCAGCATTTCGTTGGCGCGCCGGCCGCGCTCGCCGCCCGGCATGACCCGCGCAATGATCTGGGCGACGCTGAGCGGGTCGCTATCTTCAGCTGAAGGAGCCGGGCAGGCGGGGCGCTTATTTCGCGCCCGCGCCGGCCTTGGTTTTCTTCACGGGCTTTTTCGCCTTCGGCTTTTCTTCGGGGGCGGCGCCTTTGGACTTTGTGGCCGCTTTCTCCCGCTTGTTGCGGGCGGCGCGGCGTTCGTCCTGGCGGCGGAAGGTTTCAGCAAGGAACTTTCCGGTCCAGCTTTCCTCCACCGCGATGATGTCTTCCGGCGTGCCTTCGGCGACCAGCCGGCCCCCGCCATCGCCGCCTTCCGGGCCAAGGTCGAGCACCCAGTCAGCCGTCTTCACCACGTCGAGGTTATGCTCGATCACCACCACCGTATTGCCTGCATCCACCAGTTCATGCAGCACTTCGAGCAGCTTCTTCACATCCTCGAAATGCAAGCCGGTCGTCGGCTCGTCGAGGATATACAGGGTACGGCCGGTTGCCCGCTTGGAGAGTTCCTTGGCGAGCTTCACCCGCTGCGCCTCCCCGCCCGACAGTGTGGTGGCCTGCTGGCCCACCTTGATATAGCCAAGGCCCACTTGGTTGAGCGTATCGAGCTTTGAGAAGATCGCCGGCATCGCGGCGAAGAATTTCGCTGCGTCTTCCACCGTCATGTCCAGCACATCGGCAATCGACTTGCCCTTGAACAGGACTTCCAGCGTTTCGCGATTATACCGTTTGCCCTTGCAGGTTTCGCAGGTGACATAGACATCCGGCAGGAAGTGCATCTCGATCTTGATGACGCCGTCGCCCTGGCACGCCTCGCAGCGCCCGCCCTTGACGTTGAAGCTGAACCGGCCGGGCGCATAGCCGCGGGCCTTGGCTTCCGGCAGGCCGGCATACCAGTCGCGGATCGGCCCGAAGGCGCCGGTATAGGTCGCCGGATTGGAGCGCGGTGTGCGCCCGATGGGCGACTGGTCGATGTCGATCACCTTGTCGAGATGCTGCAGCCCTTCGAGGCTTTCATAGGGCGAGGGCGCGTCCGACGCGCCGTTGAGCTTGCGGGCGAGCGCCTTGTAGAGCGTCTCGATGATCAGCGTGGACTTGCCCCCGCCCGAAACACCCGTGATGGCCGTGAACGTGCCCAGCGGGATCGAGGCGGTAACGTTCTTGAGGTTGTTGCCGCTTGCGCCCTTCAGCGTGATGCGGCGCGAGCCCTTGACCACCGGGCGGCGCTTCGGGATTGCAATCTCGCGCGTGCCGTTGAGATAATCCGCCGTCAGACTTTTGGGGTTCTGCATCACCTCATCCGGGGTGCCTGAGGCAATGATCTGCCCGCCATGCACGCCGGCCGCCGGCCCCATATCGATCACATGATCGGCCAGCAGGATCGCGTCCTCGTCATGCTCGACCACGATGACCGAGTTGCCAAGGTCGCGCAGGCGTTTCAGCGTTTCCAGCAGGCGCTCATTGTCCCGCTGGTGCAGGCCAATGGAGGGCTCGTCGAGCACATAGAGCACGCCGGTGAGGCCTGAGCCGATCTGGCTGGCAAGACGGATGCGCTGGCTTTCGCCGCCAGACAGCGTGCCCGAGCCGCGATTGAGCGTGAGGTAATCGAGGCCCACATCATTGAGGAAGATCAGCCGGTCGTTGATCTCCTTCAGGATGCGGCTGGCAATCTCATTTTGCTGTTTCGTCAGCGATTTGTGGACCTTGCCGAACCACTCGCCCGCCTTGCGGATCGAAAATTCTCCGGCCTCGGAGATATCGAGCCCGGCAATCTTTACCGCCAGGGCCTGCGGCTTCAGGCGTTTGCCGCCGCAATCGGGGCAGGGCGCGGCAGACTGGAAGCGGCTGATTTCCTCGCGCACCCAGGCAGAGTCCGTTTCCCGGTAGCGCCGGTCAAGATTGGGGATCACGCCTTCGAAGGTTTTCTTCACCTTGTAGCTGCGCATACCGTCATCATAGACGAACTGTATTTCTTCGTCGCCGGTGCCGTAGAGGATGATGTCCTGGACCTTTTCCGGCAGCTTGTTCCAAGGCTTGCCGAGGTCAAACCGGTAATGCGCCGAGAGGGCCTGCAGGGTCTGCGTCTGATAGGGGGAGGAAGATTTCGCCCAGGGCGCAATTGCGCCGTTCAGGAGATCAAGATCCTTGTCCGGAACAATCAGGGCCGGGTCGATCTTCAGCTGCTCGCCGAGACCATCGCAGGTCGGGCAGGCGCCGAAGGGATTGTTGAAGGAGAAGAGGCGCGGTTCGATCTCCGGAATGGAAAAGCCGGAAACCGGACAGGCGAAATTGGCGCTGAAGGTGATGCGTTTGGGTTCGGTTTCGCCCGGTGCAATATCGGCATACTCTGCCACGGCGATGCCCTGCGCCAAGCCGAGCGCAGTCTCGAAACTCTCGGCCAGGCGCTGTTCCATGCCGGCACGGACGACCACCCGGTCGACCACAACATCGATGTCATGCTTGAATTTCTTGTCGAGCTTCGGCGGATCTTCCAGCTCATGGAACTCGCCATTCACCTTGACCCGCTGAAAGCCGTTCTTCAGCAGCTCGGCAAATTCCTTGCGGAACTCGCCCTTGCGGCCGCGCACCATCGGGGCGAGCAGGTAAAGCCGCGTGCCGTCTTCCAGTTCCATCGTCCGGTCGACCATCTGGCTGACGGTCTGGCTCTCGATCGGCAGGCCGGTAGCGGGCGAATACGGAATGCCCGCGCGCGCCCAGAGGAGGCGCATATAGTCATAGATCTCGGTCACCGTGCCGACGGTTGAGCGCGGATTGCGGCTCGTCGTCTTCTGCTCGATGGAAATCGCCGGCGAGAGGCCCTCGATGCTCTCCACATCCGGCTTCTGCATCAGCTCCAGGAACTGGCGCGCATAAGCCGAAAGCGACTCCACATAGCGGCGCTGGCCCTCGGCATAGATCGTGTCAAAGGCGAGGGAGGATTTGCCCGAGCCCGACAGGCCGGTCATCACCACAAGCTCGCCGCGCGGGATGTCCACGTCGATGTTCTTGAGATTGTGTTCCTTGGCGCCGCGCACGCGGATGAAGGGGGATTCGGCCATGGGGGAGGGTCGCTCAACGGGTCAGAAGGGGATGGGGATCAGATGGGATATATGTTGGTCCGAGTCTGGCTTGACGACAAGAACAAAATGTGAACTTCATGTGCAAGCTGCTTTTGGACGCGGGCGGGGCGGTGGAATTTCATCGCTGTCAGGCGACAGGGCGCGCATAGCAGAGTAGAACAACTCGAATCGGACTCGAAACAGAATTTCAGCGCGGAGGCCCCATCATGGCGGGTTCAGTCAACAAGGTGATCCTGGTCGGCAATCTCGGGGCAGACCCGGAAGTGCGTCAGTTCCAGAATGGCGGCCAGGTGTGCAACCTGCGCATCGCCACCTCGGAAACCTGGCGCGACAAGGCCAGCGGCGAGCGCAAGGAAAAGACTGAATGGCACACCGTTGCCATCTTCTCCGAAGGCCTCATCAAGGTGGCCCAGAATTATCTAAAAAAAGGCTCGAAGGTTTATCTGGAAGGCAAGCTGCAGACCCGCAAATGGCAGGACAAGGACGGCAATGACCGTTACTCGACCGAGATTGTCCTGCAGGGCTTTGATGCCACGCTCGTGATGCTCGATGGCCGCGGCGAAGGCGGCGGCGCGAGTGCTGGCGGCGGTGGCCGTGACCGTGACATGGGCTATTCCGGCGGTGGCGGGCGCCAGCAGATGAGCGGCCCGAAGGAAAGCTTCAGCCAGGATCTCGACGACGAGATCCCGTTCTGATGCGGGGATGAGGGGGACGTGATGCTGGCTGCTGCCTCTTCTGCGGGTATGCGCCTCCGCGCCGCCCTGTTGATGCTTGCGGTGGCTTTGCTGGCCGCCTGCGCCAATTCCGGCTGGAACTTGCCGGCGCCGGAAGAAAACCCGCTCGAACAGGCGATGATGCTGGAAGGCGTGAGCCCGGCAAAATCCGCGCTGGTGATCTACCGGCTGGAGGATGAAAAGGTCTGGGCCAGCGGCGGCGCGCGTATCCGCGAGCGGTTTACGCCCGCCTCCACCTCCAAGATCCCCCACACCCTGCTCGCCTATGAGTTCGGCGCTGTCACAGGACCGGACGAGCGCTTCGAGTGGGACGGCCAGAAGCGCTTCGCCGACAGCTGGAACGAGGACCAGACTTTCAGCCAGGCCTTCCAGCGCTCCACCGTCTGGATCTACCAGATCGTTGTGCCGCGCATCGGTGCCGCGCGCCTGACCGAGGGCCTCAAGAGCTTTGGCTATGGCAATGCCGATATTGGCGGGCCGGAGCAGATCACGCGCTACTGGCTTGAGGGCCCGCTTGCCATTTCGGCCACCGAGCAGGTGGAGTTCCTCTCCCGCCTCGCGCGCCGCACGCTGCCGCTTTCGGCAAGCACGTATGATCTTGCCGTGCCGGTCATGGTGCTGGAGCGCGGCGAAGGCTGGACGCTTTATGGCAAGACCGGCTGGAAAAGCGTTGAGGGCCAGATGGACATTGGCTGGCTTGTCGGCTGGCTTGAGCAGTCCGCCGGAGACGCGCCCGGCACCTATGTCTTCGCCCTCAACATGGACATGCCCGGCGGCATGGAAGAGGCCCCCCGGCGGCGTGCTGCCGTCGAGCGCGCGCTGCGCTCACTGGGCGCTCTGCCGGCAGAGCGCTAATCCCGATCCGGCGCGCCGAGCGGGAAATAGGGCCGGAAATAGCGCGCTTCCTCCACCGCCCGCGCGAAGGCTGGCCGCGCCAGCAGCCGGGAGCGATAGGCGCGCAAGATAGGATAGCCGCCTGAAATCTCATGCACCCAATCGGCATAGAAGAGGGAGGGGGAGGCGGCGCAATCTGCCATCGTGAAGGCCTCACCCGCCGCCCAGTTGCGCCCCTGCAGCGCGCCCTCCAGCCAGGCATAGGCCCGCTCCAGCTTCTCCTTCGACAGCGCCGCGCCGTCTGCACGCTTGACCGGATCGCCGGTAAGCGCGCCGTTCACCGCATGCTGGGCCGCGTCCATCACATGCAGGTCGAAAAACCGGTCAAGGAAGCGCACGTCCAGCGCCGCTGCCGGATCATCCGGCAACAGGCGCACCGGGCCGGGATGGTGGAGGTGAAGATGTTCGATGATGATGCTCGTCTCGGCGATGTTCCGGCCGCCATCCACCAGCAACGGAAACTTGCCGATCGGCCAGCGCGCCAGCCAGCTTGCCGAGTGTTCCGGCGTTTCCGGGCTCACCGTCCGGAATTCAAACGGTGTGGCGTTCTCATAAAGGGCGATCAGCACCTTCTGGGTGTAGGAGGAGAAGGGGTGGCCATACAGCGCGAGCTTCATTGCGTTTTCCTTCAGTCAATCGGGTCTGGGTTCAGGGCCGGTAGATTTCAACCAGGGCGCTTGTCTGCACGCCGCTCGCTTTCAGCGCTCCGCCGATCACATAAATCGCGCCGTCCAGCGTCACCGCGCCAAGGCCATGACGGGGATGGGGCATCGGGGCGATGGCCTCCCAGCCATCGCGGGCCGGGTCATACGCCCAGGCTTCCGGATAGACCCCGCCGCCATTGTCGAAAAATTCCCCGCCGAAGGCGTAAAGCTTGCCGCCCGCTGCGGCCGCTGCCAACCCGCCCTGAGCCTGGGGCATTGGCGCGGCGCGGCGCCAGCGGTCCTCGCGCGGATCATAGATTTCGTGCTGGGCAGAATTGCCGGCGCGCACGCTGCGCCCGCCCACCACATGCAGGTTTCCGGCAATTTCTGCGCCCGCCGCGCTGTTGCGTGCTGTCAGGCAGGGCGCGGCTTCCTCCCACCGCCCGTCCGGGCCGGTCAGCATGAAATGATGCGTCTGGTCGGCCTGATCGGTCCAGGCAGCGTTCGATTGTCCGGATGGTGACCGCCCGCCCATCAGGTGCAGCGCGCCGGCCGTATCGGCCAGAACCACCGCTTCGGCGCAGGGCCGGGGCAGGGCAGGCGCCGTTTCCCAGCGCCCGGTGGCCGCATTCAGGCGCCAGCCGGTGCCCTGCATCTCCCACATGGCGGCGGGCGAGGAAGACTGGAACCCGCCGATGGCGTAAAGCGCCCCGGCATAGCTGACGAGGTGGGGGTGATGCCGGGCCACCGGCAGGGGCGCCTCTGCGCGCCATCCCCGCCCGTCTGGCCGCCAGGAATGATGTGCCGCCGTGGGCCCGGTAATCTGGCCGTTTTCCGCGATGAAGCCGCCTGCCAGATGGATCGCGCCCTCATGCCGGCAGGGATAAATCTCCTGCACCGGAAAGGGCAGTACCTCGCCCATGGACCAGCCTTCGGGCAGCAGCTGAAGGGCCCGGGCCGCCGGATCGCCGGGGCCAGTGCAGGCGGTTGCCGCAAGGGCGGCGCCCAGACCCAGGCAGGCCTCACGCCGCGAGAGGCGAAACTTCAATGATTCTGGCATGTTAGGCTCCTTGCGGCCGAGGACGAAAACCTGCCCGAAAGCCCGGATTTCACTGCAAATAAAGGCATCTGGACGGTAGCCCCCGGCGGGCGCGGCTGCTAGTCTGGAATCCAGCAAAAATGGCGATTCGAACGTCCCGTTCCGAACTTTGCCGGACCAATGCAGAAGGCCTTTCCATGAGCGATCCGACCACCCCTCCGGACGAGCCGGGAACCCCGGAAAATGGCGCGGGCAAGCCCCCGCCCGAGGACGGTATCGAAGCGATCTCCATCGAGACGGAGCTGAAATCCTCCTATCTCGATTATGCGATGAGCGTGATTGTCAGCCGCGCGCTGCCGGATGTGCGCGACGGCCTGAAGCCGGTTCACCGCCGCATCCTGTTTGCGATGAACGAAGGCGGCAACACGCCCGACAAGCCCTATTCGAAATCGGCCCGTATCGTCGGCGATGTGATCGGTAAGTATCACCCCCATGGCGACTCGGCAGTTTATGACGCGCTCGTGCGCATGGCCCAGCCCTTCTCGATGGGTGTGCCGCTGGTTGATGGCCAGGGCAATTTCGGCTCGATCGACAACGATCCGCCCGCCGCCATGCGCTACACCGAGAGCCGCATGACGAAGGAGGCGACTTATCTTCTTGCCGATCTCGACAAGGACACGGTCGACTTCCAGGACAACTATGACGGCAAGGAAAAAGAGCCCGTCGTCCTGCCGGCGCAGTTCCCGAACCTGCTGGTCAATGGCGGCGGCGGCATCGCGGTCGGCATGGCCACCAATATCCCGCCCCACAATCTGGGCGAGGTGATCGACGCCACGCTCGCGCTGATCGATGACCCGCAGATTTCCGAAGAAGCCCTGTGCGACATTGTTCCGGGGCCGGACTTCCCCACCGGCGCACTGATCATGGGCCGCTCGGGTAGCCGCAAGGCACTGCTCACCGGGCGGGGCAGCGTCATCATCCGCTCAAAGACAGACATCGAGCAGGCCAAGAATGGCCGCGAAGCAATCATCGTCAGCGAAATTCCCTATCAGGTGAACAAGGCGGCGATGATCACCAAGATCGCTGAACTTGTCCGTGAGAAGAAGATCGAGGGTATCTCGGATCTGCGCGACGAGTCCGACCGCAACGGCATCCGCGTCGTCATCGAGATCAAGCGCGATGCCAGCGCGGACGTTGTGCTCAACCAGCTTTACCGGTTCAGCCAGCTGCAAAGCTCCTTCGCCGTCAACATGCTGGCGCTGAATGGCGGCCGGCCGGAGCTGATGAACCTGCGCAAGGTTCTCGAATGCTTCATCGCCTTCCGTGAGGAAGTGATCGTCCGGCGCACGAAACATGAGCTGGGCAAGGCGCGCGACCGCGCCCACGTCCTCGTCGGCCTCGCGCTGGCCGTTGCCAACATCGATGAGGTCATCCGCCTCATCCGCACTTCGCCTGATCCGGCAACAGCGCGCCAGCGCCTGCTCGACAAGGCCTGGCCGCAGCAGGATATGGGCCCGCTGATCGACCTGATCGCCGACCGCCGCACGCGCCGCGGCACCGAAGACGGCACGATCTATCTCTCCGACGAGCAGGCCCGCTCGATCCTCAACCTGCCGCTTCACCGGCTCACCGGCCTTGGCCGCGACGAGATCGGCAATGAAGCCCGCGGCCTGGCTGAGAAGATCGCCGAATATCTCGACATTCTCCGTTCCCGCCCGCGCATTCTCGGCATCATCAAGGCCGAGCTGGGCGAGGTGAAGGAAAAGTTTGCCGTGCCGCGCCGCTCGCAATTTGTCGATGGCGGCGTCGATATGGACGATGAAGACCTCATCGAGGTCGAGGATATGGTCGTCACGGTGACCCATGGCGGCTATGTCAAGCGCACGCCGCTGTCGACTTACCGTACACAGAACAGGGGCGGGAAGGGCCGCTCCGGCATGTCGATGAAGGATGAGGATTTCATCGTCCGCGTCTTCTCGGCAACGACGCATACGGAAATCCTGTTCTTCTCCTCGGCCGGCATGGTCTACAAGGAGAAGGTGTGGCGCCTGCCTGTCGGCGGGCCGACCTCGCGCGGCAAGGCGCTGGTCAACATCTTCCCGCTGGCCACGGATGAACGCATCGAAAGCGTGATGCCGCTGCCCGACAGTGAAGAGGCCGCAGAACATCTCGATGTGATGTTCGCCACGCGCTCGGGCAATGTCCGCCGCAACCGGCTCGCTGATTTCACGCGCGTCAACCGCGCCGGCAAGATCGCGATGAAGCTGGATGAGGGCGATGGCATCGTCTCGGTCCAGCTCTGTTCGGAGAAGGATGATGTCCTGCTGACCACAGCGCTCGGCCAGGCCATCCGGTTTGAAGTAACCGATGTGCGCGTCTTCGCGGGCCGGGATTCCACCGGCGTACGCGGCATCCGTCTGGCCGGGGGGGATGAAGTCATCTCCATGGGCATCCTGCGCCATATGGGCGTCACCTCCGAAGAGGCGCGTGCCTATCTCAAGCACGCTGCGGCCATGCGACGCGCAGCCACCGGCGAGGAAGAGGAAATCTCCGACGACGAGGAAGAAGCCGTTGCCGAGGCCGCCCTGTCGGCCGAGCGGATTGCCGAGCTGGGCGCCGCCGAGGAGTTCATCTTCACCGTTGCCGATGATGGCATGGGCAAGCGCTCCTCCGCCTATGACTACCGGGTCACCGGCAGGGGCGGAAAAGGCCTCGTTGCCCAGAATATCTGGGGCCGCGACAAGAAAGGTGGGCCGGTCAAGAAGGTCGCCCAGTCCTTCCCGGTCGGTGATGGCGACGAGGTCATGCTGGTCACCGATGGCGGCCAGCTGATCCGCACGCCGGTCGATCAGATCCGCATCGCGGGCCGCTCCACGGCCGGCGTCTGGGTGCTGCGCACGGGCGTAGGCGAGCGGGTTGTCTCTGCGGCGCGGCTTGTCGATGACGGCGAAGGCAGTATGGATAAGGCGGAGGGTTGATGTTGCAGCGCGGCGGAAGGCTCTCGGTATAATTAACGAGAGGAGGCGCCCCGTGCATCGTATCGGCCTTTACCCCGGCACATTCGATCCGCCGACAGCCGGCCACATCGACATTTTCAGCCGTGCCATGAAGCTTGTGGACACGCTGATCATCGGTGTGGCCATCAATGAGGCGAAAAAACCGCTGTTCACCCTGGAAGAGCGTGTCGCCATGGTCGAATATGAGTGCGAAAAGCTGAAAGGGCCGGGCCTGGCTGAGATCAAGGTCCAGCCCATGCACGGCCTGCTGATGCACTTTGCCGAAAAGTGCAACGCCAACATCATCGTGCGCGGCCTGCGCGCCGTTCAGGACTTCGAATACGAGTTCCAGATGACGGCGATGAACGAGCAACTGAATCCGAACATTGAAACCGTCTTCCTGATGGCCGATGTTCGTCATCAGGCGGTGGCTTCGCGGCTGGTCAAGGAAATCGCGAGCCTCGGCGGCGATATCACGCCGTTCGTAACCCCGTCGGTGAAAAAGGCTCTGCTGGAGAAGTACAAGCAATGAAGATACGTGGCTTTGCAGCGGCGGTGGCTCTGGCGGGACTTTTCCTGCCGGCCTGCGCCGAACCGGTCGATGGCGCCTGGTCGTTCGAAACGCCGGAAAATGTCGCTGCCAGCCCCGATTGGCGCCCGGTTGATCCGGAGCGGCTGTTCATCTTCGACACCAATAAAGGCCGCATCCTGATCGAGGCTTTTCCCGAAGTGGCGCCCAACCATGTGGCGCATTTCGCGGCCATCACCCGTTCGGGCGATTATGACGGCACGAGCTTCCACCGCGTGATCGATGATTTCATGGCGCAGGGCGGAGATATCTTCGCGCTGAAGGGCAGGGAGTCCGGCCAGCCGAATGTGAAGGGCGAGTTCACCTTCCGCCGCGACGTAGCGAAGATGCCGCTGGAGGCCACCATCGGCCCGGAAGACAGCGCCAAGCATGGCTATTATCACGGTGTCCCGATCCAGACCCAGCCTTCCTTCTTTGCTGAAATGTCGGTGGACGGACTGGTTGAAAGCTCCATCCCGCACTGCGCCAGCATCGTCTCCACCGCGCGCACCAGCGATCCGGACTCGGCCAATGGCCAGTTCTTCCTGATGCGCGGTTATTCTCCGCATCTTGACCGCCTCTATTCCTCCTGGGGCCGCGTGATCGATGGCCAGGATGTGGTGATGTCCATCAAGACAGGCTCTGAGCAGAATAACGGATCGGTCAGAGATCCGGATATTCTGGAATCGGCAAGGATTGCCGCAGACCTTCCGGAGGCGGAGCGTCCGAAGGCTTATGTCCTGCGCACCGATACGGATACCTTCCGCGCGGCGCTTGAGGCAAAGGGCGAAGTCAACATCTGCGAGCTTGCCCCGGTTCCGGCCGTCATCCTGGAATAGAGAGGCCGCGCGCCGGCTGCTCCGGTATAGGCATCATGGACCTCTCCGTCTTCCAGTTCGATCTTCCCGAAGATCTCATCGCGCTCCGCCCGGCTGAGCCGCAGGATAGCGCGCGCCTGCTGGTCGTGCATGGCGATGGCCGGCTGGAAGATGCGGCCGTCCGTGATCTGCCGAAATATCTGAACGCCGGCGATGTTCTCGTCTTCAACGATACGCGCGTTCTGCCCGCCGCGCTCAAGGGCATCCGCCCGGCGCGCGACGGGGCGAGCCGCGATGTCGAGGTGGATGTAAACCTCGTCGAGCGGCAGGGCGATTGCGTCTGGCTGGCGCTGGCCCGGCCCGGCCGCCGCCTGAAGGAAGGCGATGAGATCCATTTCGCCGAAGGCTTTACCGCCACCATCGGCGCGCGCCGTGAAGGCGGCGAAATCCTCCTGAACTTCAACTGCGAGGGCGAGGCGATGATCGCCGCGCTGGACGCGCACGGCGCCATGCCGCTGCCGCCCTATATCGCCCGCCGCCGCCCGGCGGATGCGAAGGACCGGGAAACCTACCAGACGCGCTTTGCCGGGGAGGAGGCCGCCAGCGTGGCCGCCCCCACCGCCGGCCTGCATTTCACGCCTCGCCTTCTGGAGGAGGTGGAGGCGGCGGGCCTGAAGCGCGAAACCGTCCGCTTGCATGTTGGGCTCGGCACGTTCAAGCCGCTGGAAGAAAAACACCTCGCCGAAAACCGTCTGCATGAGGAATGGCGCCGCGTGACGCCGGAAGTGGCTGACCGCCTCAACGCCGCGCGCGCGGCCGGTGCCCGTATCGTACCAGTGGGCACCACCGCCATGCGCACGCTGGAAAGCTGCGCAGGGGAAGACGGCCACATCCACGCCGCGTCAGGGCCAACCGACATTTTCCTCAAGCCCGGTGACCCCATCTGCGCCACAGACGCGCTGATGACCAACTTCCACCTGCCGGGCTCCAGCCTCTTCATGCTCGTCTGTGCCCTGATGGGAACAGACATCATGCGCGCCGCCTACGCCCATGCGATCGCGGAAAGGTATCGCTTCTATTCCTATGGCGATGCCTGCCTGCTTTTGCCGTAAGGCCAGCCGGCCTCACCCCGCCTTGCGCTTGCCAAAGCCGATCAGCCCGGCAAAGAACTCAGCCCACCACCGGCGCCAGCGCCAGGCACGGCGCAGCTTGGCATTGCGCGGCGCGTCCAGCTCCCCGCGGGGAATGAGGATGTCGTTCATCTTGGGCTGATAGCGGCGGATCAGGTCTTCCTCGATGCGCGCCCGGTCCATCCCCCCACGGATGACCAGCACATGCCGCTCGGTAGCGCCGCGCTTCCACCAGGCTTCCCACCAGCGCTCATGCCCGTAGAGGCGGGACTTAAAGTTTGTCGCCTTGCCGATATAGAGCGGGAACAGGAAGAAGGCGAAGCGGCGCACCACGAAGATATAAACCCCGCCGCCCTCGGGAATGCCCTTGCGCGTCAGCGTGATCTTGAACCGGTAAGCCTGGCCGCTTTCGCCATACCAGGTGTGCCAGCCGAAAAGAAACCAGTTGAGAAGAAACATCTGCGGCGCGTCCCCATGAGAGCCTGCCGGGGAAACTCTCCGGTGCCGGTTAACAGTGTCTTAAAAGGGCCCGGACGGGGGCAAAGCTCTGGCGATGCACCGCGCACGGACCAAGCCGCGCCAGCGCCTCGGCATGGGCGGCGGTGCCATAGCCTTTGTGCCCAGAAAAGCCATAGCCTGGATACGAAATGCAGAGTGAGGCCATCTGCGCGTCCCGGTGCGTCTTGGCCAGGATCGAGGCCGCCGAAATGCAGGGCTCCGTCAGGTCGCCCTTGATGATCGCACGCGCCGGGGCAGGCAGGTCTGCTGGCAGGGCGTTGCCATCGATCAGAATGACCGCGCCGGTGCCCGGTCTTGTCCCGTATTGTCCGGATTTGTCCGCAAGTGTCCGGAAAGTGTCCGCGATTGCCCGCTGCATGGCCAGGAATGTGGCCTGCCGGATGTTCAGCGTGTCGATCTCTTCCACGCTCGCTTCGGCCACGCTCCAGGCTAGCGCCCGCTCCCGGATCAGCGGGGCCAGCCGGTCGCGGGCCTTTTCCGACAGCTTCTTGGAATCGGTCAGCCCCTCCACCGGCCGGGCCGGATCGAGCACCACCGCTGCCGCCGTCACCGGCCCCGCCCAGGGGCCCCGGCCTGCCTCGTCCACGCCGATAATCAAGGAGAAACTGCTCATCCCGCCATCACAGCAGGAGTCGCAGCGCTCTGCCAAGATCGCGGCTGTTGACGCCCACGCGGCCGGGGCCTACGCCTTGTCCCCATGCGCCGCGCCAAATGCCTGCTCCAGCAACAGACCCGCCTGCAATTGCTGGCGGCGCGCGGCCGTATGGGGAAACACAGGGCCGGTTAAGGCCCCTCTGATCCTCCGCTGAACGTCGCGCCCGCCCGGTTCTCCCCAGGCGGGTTTTTCAATTATGGAACAAGGAATTACAGACAATGTCTGAGATCACGGATGAAGAGATAGAGCATATCGCGCGCGGCGTTCTGGCCTGCACGCTGCCCAGGGAAGCGTGGACCCATGCGGCCCATTTCGCCTTCGCCATCTGGATGCAGGTAGAGCGGGGCGGGGATATTCTCCCGGCCGTCCGCACGGCGATCTGCGCTTATAATGTCGCGGTGGGTGGCGAGAACACCGACACGGCCGGCTATCACGAGACGATCACGGCCGCCTCGCTCGCGGTCGTTGCGGCGCATGTCGCGGCCCATCCGGGGGCCAGCAACGCTGCGCTTCTGGCCAGCCTGCTCGCCGGCCCCTGCGGCCGGTCAGACTGGATCTTCGCGCATTGGTCCAAAGAGCGTCTCTTGTCTGTGGAAGCCCGCCGCGAATGGACCCCGCCAGACCTTCAGCCGCTGCCCGCCTGAGGCCGCTTCGTGGTGGGGCCTCGCGTTGGGCCCTCGCGTTGGGGAAGGGCTGGCCATCCCCCTCGGCCTTGGCCAGCATGATCGCTGAAAAACTGGAGGAACACATGGATCTCGGCCTCACCGATAAAGTCGTCTTCATCGCCGGCGCCAGCCGGGGCATTGGCCACGGCATTGCCAAAAGCCTGCTGGAAGAGGGGGCAAAAGTCGCGCTTACCGCGCGCGGCGCCGAAGCTCTGGAGGCCACGCGGAAAGAGTTCGCCGCCGCCTATGGCGAGGGCAAGGTGTGGTCCTTTGCCGGCGATCTGACGCAATCGGAAGGCATCAATGCCGCTGTCGAGGCGTGTGAGAAAGCGTTCGGCCCCATTCGCGGCGCGGTCGCCAATGTCGGCCTGTCGCCCTCGCCGCTGGGGCTCGATGTCAGCGATGAGGAATGGCAGGGCGGGCTTGATCAGAACCTGAACTCCGCCTTCCGCCTCGCCCGCGCGGCCATCCCGCGCATCTCGGCCAATGGCGGGGGCAGCTTTCTCTTCATCTCTTCCATTGCGGGCCTTGCCTCGCTCGGCTCGCCGCTGATCTATGGCGCCACCAAGGCGGCGGTAAATCACCTCTCCACCTCGATTGCCCGTTTCTCGGGCAAGACGAATGTGCGTGTAAATACAATTGCGCCGGGCAATATCATCTTCCCCGGCGGGGACTGGGAGCGTAACGCCACCGGCCCGCGCGCTGAGGCCTGGGCCAAATGGATCAAACGCGAAGTGCCGCTCAATCGCTTCGGCACCCCGCAGGAAATCGGGGATACCGCCGCCTTCCTCCTGTCAGACCGGGCAAGCTTCATCAACGGCGCCGTCGTCGCCGTAGACGGCGGGCAAACGCGCTGAAGCGCCCGCTGACAGGGCGGCCTGCTGGCGTCAGCGGATGATGTTGAGTTCTTCCAGTTCAAACGTCCAGTTATAGGGCGCGGCCACGGCGCCCTTGACGAACAGGAAATCGCCATCCGTCGTCACCCAGAACTCATAGGGCGGATGATCATTGCTCGTCATCACGAAGGCGAATTTATAGCATTCGAACGTGCCCGCCGGCACGGTCACAGTCTCGACGCCGGAATATTGCAGGCTGCTGGTGGTCGTGCGCTGGAAGTCCGGCCCTGTGGCGCCGCGATGGTCGATGGAGCTCAGCAGGTTGTTCTTGAAGGTCTGAATGCCTTCACCTTTCGAGCGGTCAAACCGCGCGGCCAGCCAGGCATCGCCGGTCAGATTGTGTGTGCCGAAACCGCGGATATTGCGGTCAATCTCCACCGTCTCGCTGATGCGGCCGCGCTCGATATTGAAGCCCTGATATTCGGCCTGCGTATCCGTCCAGCGATACCAGGTGCTGCCATAGAATGTGTTGTCCTTGGTCAGGCGCACGAAGGTGTCATGCGGGTGGAAATCGGCGTCCACGGTGGCTACCACATCGCGGGTCAGGGCAACGTCATGCAGCTCGCAATAGGCGCGCATTACCCGGTGCCCGTCGCCATGATGGGTCATGTGAAACCGCTCGATGCCCCAGTTCCGGTCCGGAAAGTCCGGATGCCCGTCGATCTGATAGCTGATGGTGCCCGAAATCTCGCGGTGCTTGGGGCCAGATGCCATGGGGAGGAGCCTTTCTGCATAAGCTGAGCCTGCTGGCCCGGCATGCGCCGGGGCAGGCTTTGGTATAACCTTTGCAGACTTTGGTATATCTTTTGCGCGGATGCAAGCGCTGTCAGACAACCCGGCCCTTCAGCGAGGCCAGCCAGGGCACCAGCGCGGCATTGACCTCTGCCGGGCGCTCCTGCTGCGTCCAGTGCCCGCAACCCGGCAGCACTTCCGCCACTTCCAGGCCCGGCACAAAATTCCGCATACGGCCGATTGGATCGTCGATCATGCCGAAACCGGAATAGGCCGGGTCTTTATCCCCTGCAATGAACAGGGCGGGCTGTTCAATCTTCCGGTCCTTGTAGGCCTGCAGGAATTCCCAGTCGCGGGTGTGATTGCGGTAACGCGAGAGGGGGCCGAAAAAGCCCGATCCTTCAAATTCGCGCGTATAGTAATCAAGATCGGCTTCGCTCATCCACGCGCCGATGGTTTCGGGCGGATGGAGCCCGTCCATCAACGGGAAATCTGATGGCTGGTCCACCGGGAAATCCCCGCGTTTCGCTTCGCCGGAAATCGCATGGTAGAACCCCTTGAGGAACCGGCGCGGCTCCGCCTCGAAAGCCGCTTCGGCCCGGCCGGGCTCACGGAAATAGGACTGGTAGAAGAACTTATTCTTGTCGTCCCATACCTGCTTGATGACGAGATCGAAGGACATCTGCGGCACCCCGAAATAGGGCACCGACATTGCCGCTACCGCCGCGATGCGATCTGGGTGGATCAGGGACGTGTTCCATACCTGCGGCGCGCCCCAGTCATGGCCGACCAGAATGAAAGGTGCGTCCGGCGACAGCGCCTTGCCGACACCGAGAATATCCCCGATCAGCGCTTCCATCCGGTAATCCGGCACCGTGCCGGGCTTCGATGAGCCGCCATAGCCGCGCACATCCATTGCCGCCGCCGTGAACCCCGCCGCGGCCACCGGGCCGATCTGATGGCGCCAAGAATACCAGCTCTCCGGAAAGCCATGCACCATCAAGGCCAGCGGGCCTGAGCCCTCTAGCGCCACGCGGATCTGCGCCTCGCCCGCATCAATCGTCCGGAATTCCGGCATGGCTTATCCTCCCAATCTCTCCCCCGCAAAGCTGCGACAGGGCAGGGCCGCTGGCAAGCAGGGCCGCCGCGTAAAGCCGCGCGGGCGGGGAAGAGTTTACGCCGGGGCGGGGATTGCGCCCCGGCCTCGCCAGACGCAAGCTTTCCCAAAACAAGAACAACGACCCTGGGAGGAATGGATATGACAGCGCATCATATCAAGCTTGCAAAAGAGGAGGATGGCATTGCCATCCTGACCATCGACCGGCCGGAAAAACGCGGCGCGATGACCTTTGCCATGCTCTACGCCTTCATCGAAAAGGTGCGGGAGGTCTCCGCCGATGACGCCGTCCGTGTCCTGATCGTCACGGGCTCAGGCGGCAGCTTCTGCGCCGGAACGGACCTGGCCGATCTATCCACCAAGCCGGGCGAAACGCGCGGCGTACGCGGGGAGGCGCATGAGGGCGATGTGTGGTGGCCGCTCGTTTCCTGCCCGAAGCCGGTGATCGGGGCGATTGATGGCAATGCGGTCGGCATGGGCGCGGAATTTTCCAGCCAGTGTGATGTGCGCATCATCACGCCGCGCACGCGCTTTGCCTGGAACTTCGCCCATCGCGGCCTTGTGCCCGATACCGGTGCTGGCAGCTGGCTGCTGCCCCGCATCATCGGGCCAAGCCGGGCGCTGCGGCTGCTTTATTCCGGCGCCTTCCTCGAAGCCGAAGAAGCGCTCGCCATCGGCTATGCCAATGCCGTCGCCGAGCCCGAGACCCTGCTGGACGCCGCCCGCGCCGAAGCCCGCCGCTATCTGGCGTCCTCGCCTTTCTCCATCCGGCGGATGAAGGAGCTGGTGTGGAAGGGCCTCGAGCGCGACGTGGCCGATCACATGCAGGCACATGTCACCGCGCTCTCCGCCTGTTTCAAATCTGCCGACCACAAGGAAGGCGTTGCCTCCTTCCTTGAGAAACGGCCGGCAAAGTTCACGGGGAAGTGATGACGGACGATATGGTGGTGATCCCGTTGCCGATCGAGACGGGCGGTGTGACCTTTGCTGTCGCCCGCCTCATCTCCGTTGAAGGAGAGCCGTATGCCGAAGCGATCTATCCCATACCCGGAACGGGGTTCACGCCTCCTCGCCGCATTGCGCTGTCGCGATACGGGCTTGCGCGAATCCGTCCCGGCAATGCGGAGCGGCCAGACCTCTACCTCTATGAAGGCATGATCCTGCCACCCCCGCCCGCGTCCCACAATTAGGATGCCGTACGGACAATGGGATGATTTACCCCATCACGAAGGCGTTGAGCTTGTTGCCGTCGAGATCGCGGAAATAGCCGGCATAGAAGGTATCCCCGCGCGGGCCGGGCGGGCCTTCGCAGGTGCCGCCCTGGCTGAGCGCGATGGCGTGCAGCCGGTCGACCTGCGCTTTGTCCTTTGCCTGAAGGGCAACCATCACGCCATTGCCCACGCTCATCTTGTTGCCATCATGGGGATAGCAGAGGCCGATGCCGGCGGGGCCATCAGGCGTGCCCCAGGCAATGAAGGTGTCGGTGGCGAACATGCGAGGTGTGCCAAGCTCCTCCGCAATCGCGTCATAGAATTTTGCGGCCCGGTCGAGGTCCGTCGTTCCGAGTGTCACATAGCCGATCATGTTTGCCTCCTTCAGCCACGAATCGAACATAACAGGAACAAATTTGCCTGTCGAGCGGAATGATCGAAAATTGACGTTAGCGGGCATATGCGCTTCATAGCGGGCCCAAGAGGAGATACCCCATGACGCAGCCCGCCCCCTATGCCATCCGTATACAGAAAACCGGTGGGCCGGAGGTGCTCGAGGTTCAGGCCATGGAGCCGCGCGCGCCGGGCGCGGGCGAAGCGCTGGTGCGCCAGACCGCCGTGGGGCTCAACTTCATCGACACCTATCACCGCTCCGGCCTCTATCCGCTGAATCTTCCGGTGACGCTTGGCTCTGAAGCGGCCGGTGTGGTCGAGGCGGTGGGCGAAGGTGTGAGCGATGTGAAACCCGGCGACCGGGTGGCCTATCTGGCCGGGGGCACCTACGCGACCCACTATACCGGCCCGGCGGCGAGCATGGTGAAGCTGCCCGATTTCGTCAGCGATGAAGAGGGCGCGGCGATCATGCTGAAGGGCCTGACGGCCTGGATGCTGCTGTTCGAGATCCGCCCGGTCCAGCCGGGAGATACGGCGTTGATCTGGGCGCCGGTCGGCGGGGTCGGCTCTATCCTCACGCCCTGGGCGGCGCATCTGGGCGCCCGCGTGATCGGCGTGACCTCCAGCCCGGAGAAGGCAGAAAAGGCAAAGGCGCTCGGCGCGTCGGAAGTGGTGGTCGGCTATGACGGCGTTGCCACGAAAGTGCGTGAACTGAACGGTGGCAAGGGCGTTGATATTGCCTTCGACAGCGTCGGCAGGATTTCGGCGGAAGGCTCGCTTGGCAGTCTCAAGCCGCGCGGCTGGTTCATCACCTATGGCAACGCCTCCGGCCCAGTCGATCCGATCCCGCCCTCCCGCCTTGCCCAGGGGGGCAGCCTTGTGATGACGCGCCCCGGCGTGTTCAATTTCATCCAGGCGCCCGGCGCGCTGGCGCGCGGGGCGGGGCTCGTCTTTGATGCCCTGAAGGCGGGCGTGTTCAAGGCAGACATCGGCCAGCGCTTTGCCCTGAAAGATGCCGCCGAGGCCCACAAGGCGCTCGAAAGCGGCAAGACAACCGGCGCGACGATCCTTCAACCCTGAGCCATCACCTCCATTCCGCCGCAATCGGCGCACAGATTGCGGTGTGAACGGAGGAGGACGCAGGTTCATGAGGGTGGGAATTGCAGGGCTGGCTTTGCTGGTTGTCGCGGCGTGCGCCTATGGGGCCGGCAAGCCTCAGACGGTTGCCGGAATTCATCAGGACAATGACTGGCAGCATGGGGAAGGCGCGCGGTTGCAGGCGGCGCTGGCGAACGATTTCTCGCGCATCGCGCAGGAAGCCGGCCGCGCGGCAACGCTGGCCCAGATCCAGGCGGCGGGCTATGAATGCACCTATGGTGAAGGCCACGAAGACTATCCCGAGCCTGCTGCCGTCTGCACCTACAGCTTTGCCACACGGGCCTGCCAGATGGATTGGGAGCTGAGCCTGACCAGCGACCCGGCCCGCCCTGACAGTGTAGACTGGACCGATGCCACCTTCCGGCGCGACTGTGTGGGCACGGCTGATGACTGGCCCGAACCGGTCAGCTCCGAAATCGACAGCCATCTCGCCCCGATGATGCCGCCGGACGGGAATTAGCCTCCCGGATCACCTGTGTTGACGCGCTCTGCCGCCGGGGGGCAAGACCGATCCGGGATTACAGGAGCGAGCAGGCGGGGGCATTCGAGAGCTTGGCAGGCTTTATGAAGCGTGAGGCAGGCACACGCGCCGCTGGGCATCAATCAGAATATCTGCCCCCGGACGGCGCCCGCCGGAAAGCATCCGGCGGGTGATCCGCTCATAATGCTGGATGAAACGGGCCGCCCAGGCGCGCCGCTCTTGCGGCATAGCCTCGCCGCGCGCTTGCCAGAGGGCCTCTTCCTGCTCCAGCCGCCAGCCCAGCACCGTGTCGAAGCCGGGGGCAAGGATGTGGCAGAAGCCATCGGCGCTATTCCACAGCCCACCATAGTCCCCGGCAAGGGCGTCTTCCTGATAGCGGCGCCACACGCCGGAAGCATCTTCCGCCTCCACCGCATTGAGCGGCGGGGCATCGGCGGCGCCCGCATCGGGCAGCGCGCCCATCATCCAGCCTTCGATCACGATGGCTGCCGGACGCCCTGAGAAGCTCAGACATTTCTCGCGCGCGGACCGGTCGTCGGCGAGCTTGTCGAAAGCGGGGATCAATGTGCCGGAAGTGTCCGTAGCAGCGCGCAGATGGGCAACTGTTTCGCGCAGCAGGGACAGATCATGCGTGCCCGGAGGGCCGCGCGTCTCAAAGAGCGGGCTGATGCGGCGGGCAAGCTCTGCCCGCTCGGCTTTCTTCAGGTAAAAATCGTCAAGGCTCGCTGCGGCTACCGGCTCGGGCAGCATCGAAACAGCCTGGTGCAAGGCCGTTGACTTGCCCGAGCCTTGCGCCCCGGAGAGAAACAGCAGCGGGATATGTCCGGGGGGCGCGGCCTCCATAGCCCGGCGGATCCAGGCGGCGACATACGGCGCGATTTCGCTATTCGGCTCGCGGGCGGGGACGGCGGCGCCGGGCATGGCGTCAGTCGGTTACGGGCAGTTCGAGCAGCAGCGCAGGGTCGATATAATAGTCCCCGCCCCGGTTATCCGTATCCGGATTACGCCATTTTACCGCCCAGTGAAGATGCGGGCCTGTGCTGCGCCCTGTGTTTCCCGTCTTCGCGATCAGGTCGCCGCGTCTCACTTCATCGCCAGCGGCGACCGTGACTTCCGACAGGTGCATGAACACCGATAGCAGGCCATGGCCGTGATCGAGGAAAACCGTGCCGCCTTCATAATAAAGATCCGGGTCTGCCAGCGTCACGACCCCGGCGGCCGGGGCGACCACGGGTGTGCCAACTGGCGCAGCAAGGTCAAACCCCTGATGTACCGACAGCGACTCGCAGGGCTTGCCGCTGGTCTTGGAGACGCCGACATATTTCCGCGTCGGCCCGAAGGGGGAAGAGGGCGGCGCATTGGCCGGGAGGATGAACCCGTCCAGCGCGCCCCGGCCCGGATTGAGGCTGGCAAAGCCCGCCTGCTTCTTGGTCCAGCTGTCGGCGGCATGCGCCTTCTGGGCCGGCGTGCGCGCATCGATCTTGTCGCAGTCAAAGCCGGGCACGATGCGGAGTTCATCCTCGCGCGGCGCGATGGGCAGGTGCGTGGCGATCCCGTCCCGGCGGACTTCGATTTCCGGCGGCAGGGTGCGGGGCAGGCCATATTGCGCCGTTCCCGTTTCGCCCACGCTCAGGCGCATCTCGCCGAACTCGACAAGACTACCTGGCTCAGCCGGGCAGATGATCAGGCCGCCCTGCTTGAGAATGCCGAAACAGGTGGCCGCTTCTTCAGGGGCGATTGCCGCTTCGGTTTCCGGCGGCGCCAGGACGGGTGGCTCGGATGGGGTTGCCGCTACCGAGCACCCTGCAAGCAACAGCGCGGCAATCAGCGGTGTGGAAAAGCAGCCGGCTGCGGCCTGCATCAGCGCTTGGGCGCCAGCCTCTGGGAAGCGGCTTCGGCGTCCCAGTACGCTTCCTGAAGATCGACGCTCCAGTAGCGCAGGGCGCCGAGCGGGATTTTGCGGCCAGTGACCGCGCATGTGACGTAACTTCCGGCAGATAGCTGCTCGAAGTCGTTGTCTCCAAAAATCACGCGGGCTTCGCCGCCATCGGAACCGGGTCGTGTAAGCATAGACGCACCTTGCCTGAAAAAGGGGGGTAAGGAAAGTCAGGCTGTTCACAAGTTTCTGCTTTGTTCTCCAGAACAAACATGGTACATCCGCGATTGAGATGGCAATCGGGGGCCTTGCCAAACGGGCCCTCATGGTAGACCTAAGGAGACGACTCGTGACCAAACCCGCTCTCACTCTCGTGGACAAGGAATCCGGCGTGGATAAGCAGAAGGCCCTTGAAACTGCGCTCAGCAATATTGAGCGGTCCTTTGGCAAGGGCTCGGTCATGCGCCTGGGCGACAAGAAAGCCCTCGATATCGAGGCGGTTTCGACCGGCTCGCTCGGGCTGGATATCGCCCTTGGTATCGGCGGCCTGCCCAAAGGCCGTATCATCGAGATTTTCGGGCCGGAAAGCTCGGGCAAAACGACGCTGTCGCTGCATTGTGTGGCCGAAGCTCAGAAGAATGGCGGCGTCTGCGCCTTCATCGACGCGGAACACGCCCTGGATCCGGTCTATGCCTCCAAGCTCGGCGTGGACCTGGATGATCTGCTGGTGTCGCAGCCCGATACGGGCGAGCAGGCGCTGGAGATTGCCGATACCCTGGTGCGTTCGGGCGCGGTGGACCTTCTGGTCATCGACTCGGTGGCAGCCCTGACGCCGCGCGCCGAGATCGAAGGCGAGATGGGCGACCAGCTGCCGGGTCTGCAGGCCCGTCTGATGAGTCAGGCGCTGCGCAAGCTGACCGGCTCGATCTCCAAATCGAAATGCATGGTCATCTTCATCAACCAGATCCGGATGAAGATTGGCGTCATGTTCGGCAACCCGGAAACGACGACGGGCGGTAACGCCTTGAAATTCTACGCTTCCGTGCGCCTCGACATCCGCCGTATCGGCCAGATCAAGGACCGCGAGGAAGTCATCGGCAACCAAACGCGCGTCAAGGTGGTCAAGAACAAGGTGGCGCCGCCTTTCCGGCAGGTCGAGTTCGATATCATTTACGGGGAAGGCATCTCCAAGACGGGCGAGCTGATCGATCTCGGCGTCAAAGCGAATGTCGTGGAAAAATCCGGCTCCTGGTTCTCCTATAATGGGGAGCGGATTGGCCAGGGCCGTGAAAAGGCGCGGCAATTCCTCAAGGATAATCCGGCGATGGCCAACGAGATCGAAGATGCCGTCCGCCGGAATGCAGGGCTTCTGGCCGAGGAACTGCTCTCGGCTGGCATGGCAGCCGAAGAAGGCGATGACGGCGACGAAGCCGCCGAAGGCTGACATGACAAGGCTTCCGGTCCTCTATCTGATCTCCTGACCGGAAGATTCCCCCCTTTGCGGTACGCCGAGCTTGGCGGGCCGCAAAGGGGCCTTTATATCGCCGGTGTAATCATGTGCCGGTTTCCTGTCTGATTCCGGCATATCCTCTTGTTGAACCGGTAAGGGCCAGAAACGACACATGAACGGCGTCAATGATATCCGGGAAACTTTCCTCGGCTTTTTCGAGAAAAACGGGCATGCCCGGCGCCCCTCCGCGCCGCTGGTGCCGCAGAATGATCCCACGCTCCTGTTCGTGAATGCGGGCATGGTGCCCTTCAAGAATATCTTCACGGGCGCCGAGAAGCCGTTCGCGCCCCGCGCGACCACCTCGCAGAAATGCGTTCGCGCCGGCGGCAAGCATAACGACCTCGACAATGTCGGCTACACCGCCCGCCATCACACCTTCTTTGAAATGCTGGGGAACTTCTCCTTTGGCGACTATTTCAAGGATGACGCCATCGCGCTGGCCTGGGAGCTGGTGACAAAGGAATACGGCCTTGATGCCAAGCGTCTGCTGGTCACCGTCTATGCCGAAGATGACGAGGCCGCTGCCATCTGGAAGAAAGTGGCAGGCTTTGACGATTCCAAGATCATCCGCATCGCCACCAGCGACAATTTCTGGTCGATGGGCGATACGGGCCCCTGCGGTCCCTGTTCGGAAATCTTTTTCGATCATGGCGACAAGGTCTGGGGCGGCCCCCCCGGCAGCGCCGAGCAGGATGGCGACCGGTTCATAGAGATCTGGAACCTCGTTTTCATGCAGTTCGAGCAGCATGAAGGCGGCGCGCGCACCAACCTGCCCAAGCCCTCCATCGATACCGGCATGGGGCTCGAGCGGGTGGCCGCCGTGCTGCAGGGCGTTCACAACAATTACGACATTGATCTCTTCAAGGCGCTGATCGCGGCCGAGGAAGAGGTCTATGGCCAGCAGGCTGCCGGCGACAAGACCGCGTCCTTCCGCGTCATCGCCGACCATCTGCGCACCTCTGCTTTCCTTGTGGCTGATGGTGTGCTGCCGTCGAATGAGGGCCGCGGCTATGTGCTGCGCCGGATCATGCGCCGCGCCATGCGCCATGGCCACATGCTGGGCGCGCGCGAGCCGCTGATGCACAGGCTGGTGCCGGCGCTGATTGCCGAAATGGGCAAGGCCTATCCCGAGCTTGGCCGCGCCAAGGTGGCCATTGAAGCGGCGATTGAGCAGGAAGAAGCCCGCTTCCAGCGCACGCTGGGCAACGGCCTCAGCCTGCTGGACAAGGCGGTTTCGGAACTCGCTCCCGGCGCGGCGCTGCCCGGCGATGTGGCCTTCCGCCTGTCGGATACCTACGGCTTCCCGCTTGATCTGACGCAGGACATTCTGCGCGGCCGCGGCCTTGAGGTGGATGTCGCCGGCTTTGAAACGGCGCTGGACGCCCAGCGCGAGACCAGCCGCGCGGGGGGCTTCTCCTCGGGCGATCAGGCAACGGATGAAATCTGGTTCTCCGTACGCGACGGGAAGGGCGCCACGAAGTTCACCGGCTATGCCGCCACGTCGGGTGAGGGCAAGCTCGTGGCCATCGCCACCGGCGGCGCCCTGACCGATACGCTGGCCGCAGGCCCTGCCGAACTCGTGTTCGACACGACGCCCTTCTATGCCGAATCCGGCGGGCAGGCGGGTGACCATGGCGAAATCGTCTTCGAGGGCGGCGCCCGTTTCATCGTGCGCGACGTTCAGAAACGCGCGGGCGATCTGCATGTGCATATCGGCGAACTGGTGTCCGGCTCGGTGAAGACCGGCGCCAAGGCCCAGATGACGGTCAATACTGCCCGCCGCAAGGCCATCATGGCCAACCATTCGGCCACCCACCTGATGCATGCCGCGCTGCGCCGCGTGCTGGGCGAGCATGTCACGCAGAAGGGTTCGCTGGTGGAGGCAGACCGTTTCCGGTTTGACTTCTCGCATGGGGCGCCTGTCACCCCGGCCCAGCTGGAGGCGATCGAGGATCAGGTCAACGCCCAGATCCGCGCCAATATCGAAACGGGCATCAAGGTGACCACGCCGGAAAAGGCGATCGAAGCGGGCGCGCTGGCGCTCTTCGGCGAAAAGTATGGCGATGAAGTCCGTGTGCTGTCGATGGGCGAGACCGGCGACGGTGACCGGCCCTATTCGGTCGAGCTGTGCGGGGGAACGCATGTGTCCCGCTCCGGCGATATCGCCGTCTTCACGATCATTTCCGAAAGCGGCGTGTCTGCCGGCATCCGGCGGATCGAGGCGACAACCGGCGCCGAAGCGTTGGCCTATCTGAAGGGCCGCGCGCAGATTGCCGCAGATGTTGCCGAGAGCCTCAAAGTTCCGCTCAAGGATCTTCCGCGCCGCGTGGCCGCCCTCACCGAGGAGCGCCGCACGCTCGAGCGGGAGCTCAGCGAGGCCAAGCGCAAGCTGGCGATGGGCGGGGGCGGCGGCGCGCCGGCCGGGCCGGAAGTCATCAATGGCGTGAACCTGATCGCCCGCGTGGCAGAAGGCGTTGGCGGCAAGGAGCTGCGCGCGCTGGTGGATGAAGCCAAGTCGAAGATCGGCTCGGGCGTTGTGGTGTTTGTCGGCACCGATGGCGGAAAGGCCGGCGTCGCGATCGGTGTTACAAAAGATCTGACGGACAAATTCTCTGCCGTCGAACTGGTGAAGGCGGCCGCTGGCGCCATCGGTGGCCAGGGCGGTGGCGGACGTCCGGATATGGCGCAGGCCGGCGGCCCGGATGCCGACAAGGCCAATGACGCGCTTGAAGCAGTTCGCGCTGCGCTGAAGGGCTGATCCTTCGCGCCGCAAGGCAGATCCAGGACCAGGAGCGGCAGGGGGTAATTTCCCTGCCGCTCTTTTTTATGTGCTATCCCTTGAATGACGCCACTAACGTAATAAATGAAGTTACATGAAAAGAGACAGCCGCCTTTCTTCCGTGCTCCATGCCCTGCTGCACATGGCCGAGCAGGACCGCCCGATGACATCGGACGAGCTTGCTGCCTGTATGCGGACAAATCCGGTCGTGGTGCGCCGCACGATGGGCCTTCTGCGCGAGGCCGGCCTGGTCAGCTCCGAGCGCGGACATTCCGGCGGCTGGCGGATCGAGGCAGACCTTGCCAGCGTCACGCTTCGCCAGCTTCATGAGGCCCTGGGCGAGCCTACCGTATTTGCCATCGGCAACCGGCATGAGACGCCCGAATGCCTGGTCGAGCAGTCGGTCAATGCGGTGCTGGACGATGCCTTCGCGCAGGCCGAGGCGCTGCTGCTGGAGCGGTTTGCGTCCGTGACGCTGGCTGATCTGTCGGCGGAATTCACGCAGCGTTTCAAGGAAATCAAACTCCGAAAGGGATAGACCCATGGGCCATGACGTGATCGTCATCGGGGGCAGCTATGCCGGTATGGCCGCTGCCCTCCAGCTGCTGCGTGCGCGCCGCAAGGTTCTGATCATTGATGCGGGCCAGAGGCGGAACCGCGCGGCAGAAGCGTCGCACGGCTTCCTGGGGCAGGACGGGGCAGACCCCGCCCTCATCGCCAGCAAGGCGCGCCGCGAGCTTGAGGCGTATCCCACCCTGCAATGGCTGGATGATCTGGCCCTGGAAGCGGCGCGCAGCGAGGAGGACGCCAGCTTCACGGTGCGCAGCTGGAATGGCGCGCGTCATCAGGGCGCACGTCTGATCCTGGCCACCGGCGTCAGCGATACCCTGCCGGAAATCAGCGGCTTGGCCGAGCGCTGGGGCCAGCATGTGTTCCACTGCCCTTATTGCCATGGCTATGAACTCGATCAGGGAGAAATCGGCGTGATCGCTGCCGGCCCGATGTCGCTCCATCAGGCAGAGCTGCTGACGGAGTGGGGGGAGGTGACGCTGCTCGTCAACGGGGCCATCGCGCTGGACGAGGCAGCGCGCGCGAAACTCGCGGCGCGCCGTGTACGGATTGAAGAAGCGCCTATCTTCGGCATTGAGGGGGGCGCCGATGTCAGGCTGGCCGATGGGCGGCGGCTGCGCTTTGCCGGCCTGTTCACGGCGCCGCGCAATGCCCCCGCCACGCCGATTGCGCAGCAGCTCGGCTGCGAATTGGAGGCAACGGTAAGCGGCACGCAGATCCGCCGGAACGAGATGCACGAAACAAGCGTGCCCGGCGTGTTTGCTTGCGGAGATGCGGCGCACATCCCTCATTCGGTATCGATTGCCGTGGGTGATGGCGCCTTGACGGGCATCATGGTCCACAGGTCTCTGGTCTTCTGAAGGCGGGAGAAGCGGCGGCCGGGACCCGCAGCAGGGATCGATGGTCGGAGTGAGAGGATTCGAACCTCCGGCCCCTAGCTCCCGAAGCTAGTGCTCTACCAGGCTGAGCTACACTCCGCCGTCCATCGCCGGGCGGCCCTTGGGCTGCCCGAAGCCCGCGTGTTTACGCCGGGCCGGGGATTTTTCAAGGGGCAAAAGCGGTAGATTGGGCGCATTCGGCGCGAACCTCTCCGCTGGCACGAATTTAGATGTCCGCGATGTCGATGACCTTGTAAGTCAGGGGCGTTTCGCCGTGGAATTCGACCGTAATGTACTCGCCTTCGCGGAAAATATGGTCGCCGAGGCGGTGAACAGGCTCGTCGTCGCCCTCTTCTTCCTCGTCATAGCGGAAGAACCAGCGATTGCCCCGATGGGTCAGCCAGCCATCGGCGCGTTCGGCCGGGTCGGGATGCAGGCGGTAAACGCGGGCGTCTTTGCGGTTTTCGCGCCAGGCGTCCACATCAAGGCGTCCTTCCGCCGTCAGCGGCGCGATGATCGTATAGCCCTGGCCGGGCGCGGCCTCGGCGCCGGGATTGAGGGCAAGTTGCAGCGATATGCGCTTTAGCGACATGGCAGTCTCCTGAATATGAAACGGAAATCAGCGGGCGAGGGCCAGGGCCGGGGCTTCCTCGGCAGACAGCAGGCGTTTGCTTGTGCCGCCGAACAGCCGCTCGCCAATGCGTGAATGGCCATAGGCGCCCGCCACGATCAGGGTTGCGCCGCTGCCCTTGGCCAGCGCCAGCAGAGCGGCGGAGACCTCGCCTTCGATAGGCGAAATGCTGGTCTTGATACCTTTCCGCTTCAGCCAGTCTTCCAGCGAACCGGGCTCGATGCCCGGCCGGGCGCCGTCACGTTCGGCATCCTTGCGGTTTTGGGCGATGATCACCTCGCCGGCCGCCTTGAGCAGGGGCGTATGGAACCGCAGGGCGCGGGCCGCGCCGTTCGATCCGTCCCAGCCGATGATGACCGGTCCGGGAGTGTAGGGGGCCGTGCCGGCCAGTACCAGCGGCAGGCGCGCATCCATCATCACATAGTCAAAGGCGATGGAGAGCGGCTCGCCACTGCGCGCGGCGCTACGGGGAAAGACAATCGCATCGGCCAGGGTCGCCGCACTCGCCGCCGCTGCTTCGGCATTGGCAACCTGGTGAAGGAAAACACAGTCAATGCCGGGCGCAGAGCCAACCCCCTGCCGGAAGGCGGTCTCGGCCTTTTCAAGCATCTCTTTCTGCAGCTCTATGATGTTGGTCGCCGCAGCCGCCGTCAGGCCGGTCGATTCCGGTGTGGTGACGAGCATCACGGCGGCCTGCGGGTCGGGCAGGGCGCACAGGCCCGTCAGGCTGGTGCCGATGCGTTTGGCCATGGCCAAGGCAGACTGGGTGGTCTCGACATCCGTTTCCGGCGTGCCCTGAAGCATTGCGACGACTGACATGGGTTCTCTCCTGCTCCTGCCATCATCCCCCGCCGGGAATGTTAGCATAAACGTAGCAGCAGAGGCATGGTTCCTGAGTAAGGAACTCTACTTAGGCGCGCCGGTTTTCGCCTCGGCGATACGGCTGCGGGCAATCCGGTCGGCCACGGCGTTCGCGGGCTGATCGGTAGAGAGGGCTTCATCGAGCACCTGCCCAAGCGTTTCGATCAGGCGTTTGAGCTTCCCATCGACCCATTCGCGTGAATAGTTTCCGGAGATTTCAGCCGCCACATTGATGATGCCGCCGCCATTGATGACGTAATCGGGGGCGTAGAGTATGCCCTGGCGGCGCAGGAACTCGCCCATTTCCGGCACGATCAGCTGATTGTTGGCCGCGCCCGCCACGCCTTTGACTCGCAGGCGGCCAAGGGTTTTCTCATTGATCACGGCGCCCAGCGCGCAGGGGGAGAAGATGTCGGCATCCACATCATAGATATCGTCAGGCGGCACAATGGTGGCCCCGGTCACCGCCGAGACGGCCTTCAGGGCCTCTTCGTCGATGTCGGAAATGACGAGTTTGGCGCCGTCCCTGGCGAGATGCTCACAGACATGCCCGCCCACCGAGCCAACGCCCTGCACCGCGATGATGCGGCCGGAGAGATCATCGGACCCGTAAAGACGTTTGGCGACCTCCTTGATGCCGAGATAGACGCCCATGGCGGTGACCGGGGAGGGATCCCCGCTGGCGGCGGCGCCTTCGTCCAGCCCGGCCACATAGCGGGTTTCCTTGCGCACAAGCGCCATGTCAGAGGTGTCGATGCCGACATCTTCGGCCGTATAGTACGATCCGTTCAGGCTTTCGACCGCCCGGCCAAAGGCGCGGAACAGGGCTTCGGACTTGTCCTGGCGCGGGTCGCCCCAGATCACCGATTTGCCCCCGCCCAGCGGCAGGTCCGCCATCGCATTCTTGAAGCTCATGCCCTGGGAGAGGCGCAGGGCATCGGTCAGCATCGCGTCGCCGCTGGCATAGTTCCACATGCGGCAGCCCCCGGCCGCCGGGCCCAGAGCGGTGGAATGGACGGCAATGATGCATTTCAGCCCGCTCTCGGCATCGTGAAAAGCATGAACGCCCTCATGGGCGTCGAATGAGGGGTGATCGAACATGATGGGCCGGATTGGTTGCAACTGAAACGGGTTGCCAGCGCTCTAGCCGGGCGGGCGCCGTTAGGTCAACTGGCGGGCCCAGCCCCGCAGCGGGCGGCCCGTCCCATATTGACACCTTTTCAGGGAATAAGGCGTAAGGTGCCCGCCGAATGCAACTGCGCCCGGTCCTCCTCGCTCTCGGCATCATGACCGTCCTCCTTGCCGGGGCGATGGTCCCGTGCGCGCTGCTCGATCTCGCAGACCAGAACGAGGACGCGCATGTCTTCTGGTTCTCCTTCTTCGCCTCCGGTCTTGTCGGCGCTCTGCTCTGGGTGCTCGCGCGCGGCGGGGATACACGCATCGGCCAGCGGGAAACCTTTCTGCTGACGGTGGCAGTCTGGGTACTGGTGCCCGCGGTTGCCGCGGTCCCGTTTGTGGTGTCCGGCATTTCCTTCACCGACGCCATCTTTGAGGCTGTCTCGGGCCTCACCACCACAGGCGCGACGGCGCTGTCGGGTTTGGATAACATGCCGCGCGGCCTGCTGCTCTGGCGGGGGATCCTGCAATGGATCGGCGGCATCGGCATCGTCGTCACCGCCGTCGCCATCCTGCCCCAGCTGCGGGTTGGCGGCATGCAGCTTTTCCAGATCGAAAGCTCCGACATCACCGGCAAGTTCCTGCCCAGGATCACCGATATCGCCGCCTATATGGGCCTTACCTATCTGATCATTTCCTGCGCCTGCGCCTTTTCCTACGGCCTGGCGGGCATGGATTGGTTTGATGCCACCGTGCATGCCATGTCGACGGTCTCCGCCGGAGGCTTTGCCAATTACGATGCCTCCTTCGGTCATGAGAGCCTGCGCCCGGCGATGGGGCCGGCCATCTTCTTCATGGCGCTCGCCGGATTGCCGTTTTCGCTGCTGACGATGCTGGTGCTGCAGGGCCGGATCAAGCCGATGCTGCGCGATCCCCAGCCCCGGCTCTATTTCGCTTTGCTGCTGGCCTTCAGCGCCGTCATTGTCATCTGGCATGAGGCGGTGGTGGAGCCACCGATCTTCGATCACATCTTTCACGGGATCACGGAGACCACCTTCAACATTGTCTCCGTGATGACCGGCACAGGCTATGCCTCCACCGCTTACGACACCTGGGGGCAGCCCGCCGTGATCGTGTTCCTGCTGGCCACCTTCATGGGCGGCTGTGCGGGCTCTGCCTCCTGCGGCATGAAGATGTTCCGGCTGGAGATCACGGCCAAGGCGCTGGTCGCCTGGTCGCAGCGCATGGTGCAGCCCCACCGGCGCACGCCGGTGCGCTATGCCGGCAAGCCCGTGGATGAAGAAACGCTGCAGTCGGTGATGGTGTTCATGTTCCTCTACCTCACCACTTTCATGGTGGCCGCCGCGCTCCTGTCCTTCACGGGGCTGGATGCGCTGAGCGCCATTTCGGCCTCGGCCACGATGGTCTCGAATGTCGGGCCGGGGCTTGGGCCTATTGTCGGGCCCTCGTCCAACTTTGCCGGCGTCACAGACTTTGCCAAATGGGTCTGCTCGGCAGCCATGCTGCTCGGCCGGCTGGAATTCGTCGCGGTGTTCGTGGTGCTTACCGGCCGCTTCTGGCGCGGCTAGAGGCCCGCCGCCTGCCACAGCATCCGGGCGGAGACGACCGCCAGCAGAATGCCGAACAGGCGCCGCAGCCGGTCTGCATTGAGCTTGTGGGCGAGGGCCGCGCCCACCGGGGCCATCAGCACGGTAAACACCGAGATCAGGGCAAAGGCGGGCAGGTTGACGAAACCTGCGGAGAAGGGCGGCAGCCCGTCCCGTCCCCAGCCGACAATCATCGCGGCGATGGCGCCAGGCAGGCCGATGGCGACACCCCAGCCAGCGGCGGTGGCCACGGCCCGGTGCATGGGCATGGCGCACAGCGTCATCAGCGTGACGCCCAGCGTGCCCCCGCCAATGCCCATGATGGACGAAAGCGCGCCGTTCACTGAGCCGATGACGGCCCGGACGATGCCCTTCGGCATCTCGGGCGCCAGCTTCCAGCTCGGCCGGCCAAAATAGAACTGCGCGGCAAAGAGGATCAGGATCGTGCCGAAGATGCCCAGCATCACCTGCTTCGAGAAATACCCTGCCAGCAGCATGCCGATCACCGCGCCCAGCACGATCCAGGGAGACCAGCTGCGGATGATATACCAGTCGACGGCGCCGCGCTTGTTATGGGCCGCCACGCTGCGCAGCGAGGTTAGGATGATGGTGGCGAGCGATGTGGAAACGGCCACATGCATCGCTGTTTCCTGATAGCCCATGTTGGAGAGGAGGAAGAACAGCGTGGGCACAATCACCACGCCGCCACCAATGCCGAAGAGACCCGCGACGAGACCGGCAAACAGGCCCGCCGCCGCCAGGGCGAGCAGCATGGTCCCGTAGGTGCTGAGAAAATCCATCATCTTCCAGCCCTTAGCCGGGGCCGCCCCGGCTGTCGATTGAGCTTATCTCGCGCTGCAGTGAAGCGACGGGGCAGCGTCAGTGATGATGGTGATGGTGGGCTTCGGTGTTGAGGCGGCCGCATTTGCCGCACTGGATCACAACGCCGTGGACATCGTGGTGGGCGACATTGATCATCAGCTTGGTCTTGCAGGCGCCGCAGCGATGGGTCTCGTCACCGCCGCCTTCACGCACCGGCTTGCCGGCGGTATGCTCCAGAATCTCGGCGCCTTCAGCTTGTTTCGGGGTGAGGAGGATCATGTCGAACTGGGGCATGGCAGCACCTTTCTGAAGCCGGAAAACCGTATCCCTTCTCCTCTCTACCAGCCGCGCGGCTTTTTCAATGCCTCAGCCGGTCAGCGGGAGGACAAATCCGGACAGTTCCGGGACAGGCAGAGGTCTACCAGACACCGGCATTCTTGAGGGCTGCGTCGAGGTCAGCGGGCAGGTCTACCGCCTCGGCGCCGGACTTCAGATCGCGCGGAGCCTCTTCCGGTTTCAGATAGCGCCAGCCCTGGAAGGGCCGCTTGGGCTGGGCATAGGTGCGCACGAGTTCAGGATCGAAGACAAGCTCGCACATGTCCTTGCCTTCCTCATCCTTGATCGTGCGAATGTCGATGATGCGCTGGCGCACGCGGATGGCGCGCTTGATCACCCAATAGATCGATCCGCCCTTCAGCATCTCTTCGGCGCGCTTGGGATACATGCGGGTGTGGTGAACGGGAGCGGGCAGCTTCTTCAGCAGCCTTGCCTGCCAGTCGGCCAGGTCGTCGATGTCATCGGCACCGACACAGAGTTTCACCATGTGAATCGTCATGCGCCCTATCGTAGGGCGCGGCGAGGCGAGCGCAATGTGGTGTGTGCTGTCAGAGACCTGCGCGGGTGTTGGCCAGATAGGTCTGCTCGGCTTCCGGGCTGGCGAAGAAGAACTGCACGTCTGTGACGTTGGCTTCATAGCGGCGGGTGATGCGCTTGAAGGCGGCGCGCGCTTCCAGGTCGATGCTGAAACCGGAGACATAGGAGAAACCCCAGCGCGGCTCGGTGCTGAGAATGTAGGACTGATTGTATCTTGTCAGCTTCCCGCCCGAGGGGCCGTTAACGGCCTTGGGCAGGGTATAGTCGATCTGCAGGAAACGTTCGCCGACCGGATCGAGCAGGGCGATGGCCTGCAGCCGCTCGGCGGCCCAGCGGTCGAACTCGTTGTCATTATAATTGGGATGGTGGCGAAAGCCGACGCGCCAGGCATGGCCGGTGGTTTCCACCTGCACGGTCTGGCCAAGGCAGGCGCGCAGATCGTCCGGAAAGAGGCGCCCATCGGGGGCCGGTTCGCTCGCCCAATTGGCGGCGACCGCATCCAGCTCCTGATCCTGCCCCTGGCGGGAGACGAGCTGCCAGCGCTCTGCCTTCGGCAGGCGGGGGTCAAAGGTATAGACATGCCGGGCAGCCTGCGAGCGCAGCTCGACAGTAAACGCCGCGCGGAAGGTTTCCGGCGCTTCGGTGGCGGCCAGGGCTGCGTGCATCGGCCCCGTGCCCGTTGTCATCGTTAGAGACGCAAGGATTACCTGCAGGATCATCCGTCCACCCGTCGCATTCGGCGCCAACTCATCCCGGCTGATTGCGGCAACATCACGGCAGGAAAACCCTGCCGCGCGATTGCGTCCATAATCAGCGTCCGGAAGCCTGAACCTTGCCCGCCGAACATTTACGGGAGTTGAACAGAAGGCAACAACGGCCCAGTTTTAATGTTTGTAGGCCAGCGGGCGATCCGTGTGGTCGAGGCTCAGATACCGGTCGCGCAGCTTGGTCTGGCGGGATTCCATCGGTTCGCTCACCCCATCGATAAACACAGCCGTTGGCGCCGAGGTAATCTCCAGCGGGTCGCCGTCCCAGGCCACGACATCGGCGCGGGCGCCGGGCGCCAGCACGCCAAGACCGCTCATGCCGAAGATTTCCGCCGGCACGGTGGTCAGCGCTTTCATCGCCGTGTCGAAGGGCAGGCCATTGGCCACGGCGTTACCTGCAATCTGCGTGGCAAGGCGCGCCTGATGGCTGCTGTCATCCAGGTTCACGATGGCAACCGGAACACCGGCCTTCGCCAGGCGGCCAGCGTTCTCGCTGGTGGCGGCAAGCTGGGAAAAGCTCGCCGGCAGGTTCGAGAAGGCGTCCACGATCACCGGGATCTTCATTGCGGCCAGCCGGTCTGCCACCCGCCAGCCCTCATCGGCGCCGACAATGGCGATCTTCAGCATCGGGTTTTCCTGCTTGAAGTCCATGATGGCTTCCAGGTCGCTCGTCCGGCGGGCCTCGATCAGGATCAGCTGATCGCCTTTCACCGCCGGCATGAAAGCCTGCGCGTCCATGCGGGTCAGCACGTTGCCGTCATTATGCGTCATGTAGCGCGCGGTGAAGAAGCGCACATCGTCAAACGCGCCGCGCAGCGCCGCCCAGGCCGCAGGCCGCGAGCCGCCCGAGAGCGAGGCGCCCCGTTCCCCCAGCACGATGAAGGCAAAGGCGCGGTTCTTGAACACCGATCCGGGCAGGCCGCTTGTATCGGCCAGGAAGCCCTGACCAGCGAAGAGCTTGGCGCGCGCGTCCGGCGCCACGGCAATGCGCGTGAAGCCTTCAAGCCGGGTGACGGCGATCGGGGTGGCGTCGGGGTTGAACCCATCGGCAGCGTTCAGCGCAGCAGAGAAGGGCGAGCCGCCCGCGCCGGTGTCATTGGCAGATTTCTCGCCGGGTACTTCGGCAATGCCGGTGCGCGAGAAGGCGGAGATGAGGCCGGGGGTGACCCATTCTGCCTTCACCTGCGGCATGCCGGCAGGGGCCGCTCCGGTGCCGACCGAGACGATCCTGCCATTATCCATCACGACAACGCCATTGGTGAGCGTGCCCTGCGCGGTGCCCGTCCACACCTTTTCGCCGAGGATGGCGACAGGCTCAGCGGCAGCGGCGGGAGCCACGGAAAGGGCGGCAAGGCCAAGGGCCAGGGAGGAGATCAGGGAACGGATCATTTCTTGTCTCCTTCGCCGGGCTGGCCAAGTTCAAAGTCCATCACCGGCTGGCTGGCCGGGTCGTTACGGTCATACATCAGGGCGCCGTCGATATAGACCTGCTCGGCCTGGGCGTAGACGCTGAAGGGGTTGGCTGACCAGACGACCACATCGGCCATCTTGCCGGGCTCAAGCGTGCCGGTCTTGGCATCGATGCCGAGGGATTTGGCGGGGTTGAGCGAGAGCCATTGCCAGGCGATTTCAATGGGAATGTCGATCCCGGCCCGTTTGCCATCCGACCAGGCCTTGGCGGCTTCCTGGTTGAGGCGCTGGATGCCGATATCGCTGTCGGAATGCACGATGGCGCAGGCGCCCGCATTGTGGACCATCGGGATATTCTCGCGGATGCCGTCATAGGCTTCCATCTTGAAGCCCCACCAGTCTGCCCACATCGACGAGCAGGTGCCGTATTCGGCCAGTTTGTCGGCGATCTTGTAGGCTTCGACGGCATGGTGGAAGGAGGCGACCTTGTAGCCAAACTCCTTGGAGAGATCGAGGATCACGGCCATCTCGTCGGCGCGGTAGCAGTGCATGTGGACGAGGATGTCACCCGAAAGGGCCCCGGCCAGGGTTTCCAGTTCCAGATTGCGGGTAGGCTGTTCGCCTTCGCCGTCCAGGAACTTGTCCCACTTCTTCTTGTACTCGGCCGCCTCGATCCAGGCGGCGCGGTAGCCGGCAACATTGCCCATGCGCGAATAGGGCGCGCCGCCGGGGAAAGAGCCGCGGCCATAGCCATAGACCCGTTTGGGATTTTCACCGCAGGCCATCTTCAGCGTGTGCGGGGCGCCGGGAAACTTCATTTCCTGCACGCTCCGTGCAGGAACGTTTTTCAGCACCACGCCGCGCCCGCCGAAAAGGTTGGCGCTGCCCGGCAGGATCTGCAGGGAGGTGATGCCGCCGGCCAGCGCGCGGGTGAAACCGGGATCCTGCGGCCAGACCGAATGTTCCACCCAGACTTCCGCCGTCACCGGGCCGGAGACTTCATTGCCATCGCCATGCGCGTCCACGCTCGGTGAGGGGTAGGCGCCCAGATGGCTGTGATTGTCGATGATGCCGGGGGTCACCCATTTGCCCGCAGCGTTGACCGTGACGGCGCCTTCGGGCGCGGTCAGGTCTGTGCCGACCGCCTTGATCTGGCCGCCCTCGATCAGAACGCTGCCGCCCTCGATCAGCCCGCCCTTGCCGTCCAGCACGGTGGCATTGGTGATCAGCGTGGGGGCGGAAGGGTAGGCGGCATAGGTGGACGGAAAGGGATCGAAGACGCGCGGAACTTCATCCTTCTTCTTCCCATCGCCAGAGCCTCCGCACGCGCCAAGGGCGAGACAAACGCCCAGGCTGGCGCTCAACAGCAGCTTCTTCATAATTGCCCCGCAAGTCAGCTAATCCTTGCCCGGTATCAGGGCAAAGTTTGCTGCAGCTTGCAAGGGGCAGAGGGCAGGTTTGACCCCCGCAGGGAATTATTTGGACACGATCCGCTTTTCGCGGCCGAACACGCTGCGCATCAGCCAGCCGGGCGCGAACCGCTCGACCTGCGGATGACGGGCCATGACGCTTTCCATCCAGCGGCGGCCCCAGACCGCATTGCGGCCCAGCAGCACGGCGCCGACGATCGCCATCGGCAGACCGATCGGGAGGAAGGGGGTGGCGATGCCCACCGGGATGGCCAGCACGATCATGCCGAGCCCTGTCACCGCCAGCGTCTGGCGAGCAACGACATTCACGCCATTACGCAGGACGTGAATAGGTTTGGGCGGCGCGTAGACCGGTTCGTTCATCAGGGTGGTGTTTTCGTGCGACATGGCGATCAATATGGGTTTGCTGTTGATACTTACCAGAGTAACGCGCGAGATGTGTCGAAACTCTGGCAAGGGCGTGACCCCATTGCTACACTTTCAAAAAAATCCACATAACGAACCGGAAGTTGGCCCCACCAGACATGAAGCTTTACTCCATCCAGCTTCTTCGCGGTATCGCGGCCCTGCTTGTAGTCTTCTACCACGCCGTTGGTTTACAGCTCCTCACGATCGGCGCGGAAAAAGCGGACAATGCCGTACTCGGCGGCGTTTTTGCCAACGGCTTTGCGGGCGTGGACCTGTTCTTCGTGATCTCCGGCTTCATCATGGTGTGGGTCACACGGCGGGGTGAGCCGGGCCTGCCGGGGGTGGGGGAGTTCCTCTTCGCGCGCATCACGCGGATCTATCCGCTCTGGTGGGCCGCAGCGGCGCTGGCGGCGACATACTATATTTTCCTTCATGTTCCGGAAGCGGACGACCCGGCCTGGCGCGCCGCCGTGCAGAATGGCGGGGGGATAGGCTTCCTGATGAAGTCTTTTCTTCTGATCCCCCAGCCGGACCTGCCCGTGCTCAGCCTTGGCTGGACGCTGATGCACGAGCTGTATTTTTACGCCGTGTTCGCCTGCCTGCTGCTGGTTCCGCGCGCGGCTATCCCCTTCGCGCTTCTCGGCTGGGGCGGGCTGGTGGTCACCGCCTCCCTCCTAGGGCTGTCAGAGCCCATGGCGATCAATTTCCTCACTCTCGCCATCCACCCGCTGACGATGGAATTCATCTTCGGCGCAATGATCGGGCTGATGGTCAGTTCGGGCTTTGTCGCCCGCTCAGGTATCCTAACGCTTGTGGCCGCCCTTTGGTTCACCGCCAGCCTCTGCCTGCAGGGAGAGATGACGCCTTACACCCATCAATGGGGCAGGGTGCTGGCCTTCGGCATTCCCGGCGCGCTGCTGGTTTATGGCTTTGCCGCGCTGGAACAGCATGGGCGGCTGGTATGGCTGGTACCGGTGGCCGCCGCCGTGATCACCTGCGGGGCGGTTTACCAGATGCAGGGCGTTTCGCCGGCCGCAGACCTTGCCCTGCGCCAGAGCGCAACGCTGATCGCCCTGCCGGCAGGGGCGGTTACGGCGGGGATCGTGCTCGGCCTTGGCTGGCTCGGCGGGCGGTATGCGCCGGGGCTCATCTACGCGCTCGGCCGCCCGCTGGAGATGCTCTATGCCGCCGGCCGGCATATCGGCGACTGGTCCTATTCCATCTATCTGGGGCACATCTTTGCCATTGGCGGCCTGGTCTTCCTGCAGCGCTGGCTGGCAGGGGCTGGCGACTGGGCCGCGCCCTTCGTGCTGGGCGCGCCGGGCCTGCTGGACGATCTACTCTATATCGCGGGCGCCTTTGCCGGCGCGCTGCTGGCGGGCTGGTTCGGCTACATGCTGGTGGAGCGCCCGGCGCTTTCCCTGTTCCGGATGGTGAGACGGCGGCTGTTTCCCTACAGCCGCCGTGCCCGTGAAGATCAATTGCCTTAAGTCAGGCGCGGCCTATTCGGCCGCCACCTTGCTGGCGTCCGGCGCGGCCCATTTCAGCACCGGCTTGCGCGCCGCGCGCGTCTCGTCCAGGCGTTTGGCGGGGGCAAGGTAAGGCGCGCCCTTCAGCGTGTCATCGCCTTGCGCGGCGCGGCGGGCGATGGATTCCAGCGCGTCGCAGAACCGGTCCAGCTCAGCCTTGGACTCTGTCTCCGTCGGCTCGATCAGCATCGCGCCATGCACCACCAGCGGGAAATACATCGTCATCGGATGATACCCCTCATCGATCAGCGCCTTGGCGATGTCGATGGTCTCGACGCCGTCTGCGGTGAAGGCGTCAGAGAAAAGCGCCTCGTGCATGCAATAGCCATCAAAGGCCGGGCTCATCACATGCTTCAACCGCGCCTGAATGTAGTTGGCGTTGAGCACGGCATCTTCAGCGGCCTGCTTCAGCCCATCTGCGCCATGGCTGAGTATGTAGGCGAGCGCGCGCACGAACATGCCCATCTGGCCATGGAAAGCCACCATCCGGCCAAAGCTCTCGCTGGCTTCGCCCTCGGTCTGCTCAACGAGGCGGTAGATGCCGTCCTCATCCTTCGTCACGAAGGGCACAGGCGCGTAGGGGGCCAGCGCCTCGGACAGCACGGTCGGGCCAGAACCCGGTCCGCCGCCGCCATGGGGCGTGGAGAAGGTCTTGTGCAGGTTGATGTGCATCGCATCGACGCCGAGGTCGCCAGGGCGAACGCGCCCGACGATGGCGTTGAAGTTTGCCCCGTCGCAATAGAAATAGCCGCCCGCCTTGTGGATCAGATCGGCAATCTCGCGGATGTCGGTTTCAAACAGGCCACAGGTGTTCGGGTTGGTCAGCATGATGCCGGCCACGTCATCAGACTTCTCAAGTTTTGCCTTCAGGTCTGCCATATCGACACGGCCACGCTTGTTGGCCTTGATCTCGTCCACGATGAAACCGCACTGGGCGGCGGTCGCCGGGTTTGTTCCGTGGGCGGATTCCGGCACCAGCATCCGCTTGCGCACCTGGCCTTCGCCCCGCGCGATCAGCGCCTGGCGGATGGCCAGCAGGCCGCACAGCTCGCCATGCGCGCCGGCTTTCGGGCTCATGGCCACGGCAGGCATATTGGTCAGCGTCTTCAGCCAGGTTGCCAATTCGTCGATGAGTTCCAGCGCGCCCTGCACGGTTGCCTGCGGCTGCAGCGGGTGAATGTCGCCAAAGCCGGGCAGGCGGGCCATCTTCTCGTTGAGGCGCGGATTGTGCTTCATCGTGCACGATCCGAGAGGAAAAAGCCCAAGATCGATGGCATAATTCTTCTGGGAAAGGCGCATGTAGTGGCGCACAGCCTGCGGCTCGGAAAGGCCGGGCAGGCCGGTGTCCACCTTGCGGGCCACGCCGCCGAGGCGGGATTTGAGGCCCTTGGGTTTGGGCAGGTCGACACCGGTCGTTTCGGGTGTGCCGATCTCGAACAGAAGATCTTCATGCTGAAGAAGCCCGCGCGAGCCAGAAACGGTCTCGATGGCCGCGGCGGAGACGGAAACGGGCGCCGTGGGGCGGCCTTGGGAGTTCATGGTCATGTCGGTGTCACCTCAGCTGATACGGTGAAAGGGCAATCGGGATAAAGCGGGGCGAGGAAGGGCCAGATGGCTTCCTCATAAAGGCCATCGCGCACGAGTGTATTGTGGTCGGAGCCTTCGAAAAGTTTGTAGGTTTTGGGTTCGTTCGCCTTGTCGAAAAGGCGTCTAGATTGGCTGGCGGGGATAAGGCGGTCAGAAGTGCCATGCGCGACAAGCAAGGGTGCGTTCACGGCGCCGATATCGCGGTCGCTGTAGAAGGAATGCCGAACCAGCATCCCAACAGGCAGGTCGGCAGCTTTGCTGTTGAACAGGTCTCTGATGGAGTAATAGGGCGCTTCAAGGATGAGAGCGCCCGGATTTTGTTTCGATGCAAGCCGGACAGCTGGACCGCTCCCGATGGAGAAACCCTCTATCACAATGTCGCTAGGCGCATGACCGCTACTTATGAGCCAATCCCATGCGGCTGTTGCATCAAGATGGAAGCCTTGTTCTGAAGGCTTTCCAGTTGAGCCGGAATAGCCACGCCAGGCGAGAGCCAGCATGCCAGCGCCGTTTTCATGGATACGCTGATAACGCCATCTGTCACGGTCGAGGCGACTGGCATTGCCATGAAAGAAAAGAAGCACCGGACAACCAGCCTGTGGCGGGCTATACCATGCCACAAGCTGTTCGCCGTCGCCTGAAGGGAATTCCACCACCTCGATATAGTCTGCTTCCGGATCAAGTCTCTGTGGGTCTGGATGAAACAGCAGGGAATCCTGAGCGGCAAACAAGGCGCACGCCCCCATCAGAGGAATTGCCAGAGCAATCATGATGAGAACGCGCAGCGAAGGCATCACACGATCTCCTTCAGAGCGTCGGCATAGGCGGCGATATCGTCCGCTGTCGTGCATTCGGTGGCGGCGACGAGGATAACGTCACCCAGATGGCCGCCGGGGAAAAGGCGGGAGGCGCGCACGCCGCCCACGATGCCGGCTTCGTCCAGCATGGCGAGCACGGCTTCGGCGTCCATCGGTGTGCGGATGGCAAACTCGTTGAAGAAGCGCGGGGTGAGCACTTCAACGCCCTTCACCGAGGAGAGCGCGTCGGCCAACTCGATGGCCGCTTCATGGTTCAGCTCTGCCAGTTGCTTCAGGCCCTTGCCGCCCAGCAGCGTCATGTGAGACGTGAAGGCGAGGGCGCAGAGGCCGGAGTTTGTGCAGATGTTCGAGGTCGCCTTGTCGCGGCGGATATGCTGCTCGCGGGTGGAGAGCGTCAGCACGAAGCCGCGATTTCCGTCCGCGTCCACCGTTTCGCCGCAGAGGCGGCCCGGCATCTGGCGCACCAGCTTGTCGCGCACCGAGAAGAGGCCAACATAAGGCCCGCCGAAATTCAGGCCATTGCCGATGGACTGGCCTTCGCCGGCGGCAATGTCTGCGCCCATTTCGCCGGGCGGGGTGACGAGGCCAAGGCTGACCGCTTCGGTGAACACCGAGACGAGCAGGGCGCCCTTGCCATGGGCGGCGTCCGCCACAGAAGAGAGATCCGTCACCGTGCCGAACACGTTAGGGCTCTGGCCGATGACGCAGGCAGTCTCTCCGTCCACGGCCTTAGCCAGCTCGCCCTCGCCATCAATGGCCACGGGGAGCTGCACCACGTCCAGCCCCTGCGCTTCGCAGAGCAGGCGCGTGGCGGCGGCGTAGTGCGGATGCAGACCGCCGGAAAGGATCACCTTCTTGCGGCGGGTGACGCGCGCGGCCATCACGGCGGCCTCGGCGCAGGCGGTCGAGCCATCATACATCGAGGCGTTGGCCACATCCATGGCGGTCAGCGCGGCAACCTGGGTCTGGAATTCGAACAGGGTCTGCAGCGTGCCCTGCGCGATTTCCGGCTGATAGGGCGTGTAGGTCGTCAGGAATTCCGAGCGCTGGATGATCATGTCCACCGAAGCGGGCACATGATGCTTGTAGGCGCCCGCGCCGACGAAGAAGGGGCCGGAGGAGGCCGACCGGTTCTTCGCGGCGAGCCTGGTCAGGTGCCGCTCGACCGCGAGTTCGCCCTGATGGTCGGGTAGGCCGGCAACCTTGCCCTTCAGGCGGGCGGCTTCGGGAACATCCGTGTAAAAATCATCGACGGACTTTGCGCCGATGGTGGCCAGCATGCTGGCGCGATCCTCAGGCGTGAGCGGCAGGTAGCGCATGTATCAGAGACCTTCGCAATAGGCGGTGTAGGCAGCTTCATCCATCAGGCCGTCAAGCTCGCCGGCGTCGGCAATCTTGATGCGGACGAACCAGGCGTCGCCCTCGGCGGCTTCGTTGACCTTTTCCGGCGCATCGGCAAGCCCGGTATTGGCCTCAACCACGGAGCCGGAAATCGGGGCGTAAACGTCAGACGCGGCCTTGACGCTCTCGACCACGGCAAAGCCGTCGCCCTTGGCAATCTTGGCGCCGCTCTCGGGAAGCTCGACATAGACAACATCGCCCAGCTGGCCGGCGGCATAGGCGGTGATGCCCACGGTGCCGGTGTCGCCCTCGACGCGGATCCATTCATGGTCTTTGGTGTAATAGGTGGTCATGTGCGTGCCCCTTCTGGTCTAGCGTTTGTAATTTTGCGGAACGAATGGAAGGGCGGCCACTTCGGCGGGGCGTGCCTTTCCGCGAACGATGAGATCGATCTTTGTGCCGGGCGTGGCATACGCGGCGGCGATATAGCCCATGGCCACGGGGCCATCCACGCTGGGGCCGAAACCGCCGGAGGTGATGGTGCCAACGGTCTCGCCGCCCACCTGAATTTCAGTGCCTTCCCGCGCGGGCGCGCGCTCCAGCGGGCGGATGCCGACGCGCTTGCGGGCGGGGCCTTCCTTCAACTCGCGGAGAATGCGCGCCGCGCCGGGGAAATCTCCTGCCTCACGGCGGCGCTTCTGGATCACCCAGCCGAGGTCTGCTTCAATGGGGGAGATGTCCGGGGCGAGGTCGTGGCCATAGAGGCACAGCCCGGATTCCAGGCGCAGCGAATCGCGCGCGCCCAGGCCAATGGGCTTGACCCGCTCGTCCGTATACATCTCTTCAATCAGCGGCAGGCCGGCCTCTGCCGGGATCAGCACTTCAAAGCCGTCTTCGCCGGTATAGCCGCAGCGCGAGACGATACAGCGCTGGCCGTTCATTTCAAACGGCATGTGGTGCATGAATTTCAGCTCTTCGCAGCCGGGGAAGAAATCGGTCATCACATCCACGGCCTTCGGGCCCTGCAGCGCGAAGAGGATGCGGTCGTCCGCGCGCGTCAGCACGGCCTTGCCGGCCAGCGCCTTCTCGAAGATGCCCCAGTCCTGCTCCTTCATCGCGCCATTGACGACGATGTAGAGCGTGCCCTGGGCCTCGTCGCCAATCGGGCGGGTGATGATCAGGTCATCCAGGATGCCGCCGTCTTCATTCAGCAGAACCGTCAGGCGCGCCTGACCAGGCTTGAGGCTGGTGATGTCGGAGGGGACGAGCGTTTCGATCAGCGCGGCAATCTCGGCATGGGCCGCGTCGCCCCCGCCAATGCCCGCTTCCAGCGTCAGGAAGCAGGGGCCCATATGCGACACATCGAACAGGCCGGCCTGACTGCGGGTCCACAGGTGTTCGGCCATCACCCCTTCAAACTGGACGGGCATTTCATAACCGGCAAACGGCACGAGCTTGCCGCCCATCTTGACGTGGGAAGCGTAAAGCGGCGTGCGCTTCAGGTTTTCTGTTGAGGCCTCGGCCATGGCGCCCTTCCATAGAGTGACGGACACAGCGCGGCAGCGCTGCTTAGGTCCGTCGCCCCCGCTGTCCGGGCGCCTGAGAGATTCCGCTTTTCCCGACCCACTCATCCTGAGCGAAGTCGAAGGACAGCTTGCTCCTTCGGCGAGGCGTGTTGCAGCCTCTTTCCAGCGTGTTGACCCTCTTCCGGCCCTTTTGCCTGAGCGTTTCCGGGGCGGTTGCGCCTTCGGCGGCGGCTACCGAATGCCGCTCTCTCCCGGAAGAGGATGATGTCAGGGTCAGCTAGCCCGGATTCTCGGGCGCGGCAAGGGCCGGGCGTGTTAGCCCGCTTCGCCCGCGCGTTTTGCATAGGAAGTGAGCGTTGCCATCGCCGCCCGCCATGGGAACGGGCCATAGCTGATACGCCGCACGCCCGCCTCGGCCAGCGCCCGGAAGGAAACCGCCTCCGGCCCGGCCATCACATTCACCGGCAGGGGAGAGCCCGCGCACACCTGGCGGATGAGCGACATGTCCCGCAGGCCCGGCACGAAGAAGCTGCTGGCGCCCGCCTCGGCATACGCCTCTCCGCGCGCGATCACGCTGGCGATCAGCGCGTCATGCGCTTCGGGTTTGGCGTTGAGGCAGATATCGGTGCGCGCATTGATCCAGAAGCCGGGCAGCTTTGCCTCCGCCGCCTGGCGCGCGGCGCGGATGCGGGCGGCGGCCTCCTCCAGCGGGCGCACGCCTGCGCCATCGCCGGCCGGATAGCCATCCTCCAGATTGATGCCGACGGCGCCGGCATCGATGACGCGGCCAATATTCTCGCGGAGCCCCGCTTCCCCCGCCGCATAACCGGCTTCAAAGTCCAGCGAGACGGGCAGATCCACCGCGCCGGTAATCCGCGCGGCATTCTCCAGCACGGCGTCCAGCGGCACCGTCTCGCCATCGCCAAAGCCGAGCGCCCCGCCCACCGAGGCGCTGCCCGTGGCCAGCGCGGCAGCGCCGGCGGCGGCCACAGTGCGGGCAGAGCCGGCATCCCAGATGTTCACCAGCACCAGCGGCGTGTCCCCGCCATGCAACTGGCGGAACAGAGCAAGCTTCTCGGTCTGTGTGGGCATGGGGCGGCTCCTTATGTGGCGCGTGGCAAAGCAACGGCTTGCCAGCGCCTGCGTTCCGCCGCGACCCGTTTCTTGCGGGTTTGAGTGTCAGCAGAAGGCGGCGACCCGGCAATTGAGATTTGCTCAGGCCGCGCGGTGCATCAGGCGCAGCTCGAGGCGTTTGAGTTCACGCAAGGTGGCCAGGTGGTTCATCCGCAGCCAGAACCAGGTCTTGATCATGCCGGTCGCCACCATGGCGAAGACAAAGCCCGCCAGCCACAGGCCAACCTGCTGAACGCTGGCTGCCCGGCTGATCTCCACCGCGCACCAGATCATGCCCAAGAAAAAGACAAAGCCCAGCATGAAGGCAAAGCCGGTCCAGAATTTCATCGGGCCGGTAAAGGTTGCGCCCAACTGGCCGAACAGGCTTTCGCCTTCCTCCAGGGTTTTCAGGAACGCCTCGTCCTCGGCGCTGAGGCTTTCTTTCAGGCGTGTTTCAAAACTCGTCATGTCAGGTCTCCTTCAAGAAGCACTTTCAGGTGTTGGCGCGCATGAAAGATGCGCGATTTGGCCGTGCCGACCGGAACGCCGGTGGCGGCGGCTGTTTCGGCAAGGGTGAGGCCCTCGCTGAAATAGAGGATGGCGGCGATGCGATGCTCGGGGCTGAGTTGGCCCAGCGCCTCCAGGATCGCATGGCGCAGCGGCGCGGCCGCAGCGATGGCAGGCTCCGCAGTCTCCGCCTCCAGGGCCGGGGCGAAATACCGTCGCTCACCGCTTCGCCGCCGGATGCGGTCAGCGCATTTGCGGGTGAGGATGCCGTATGCCCAGCCCGGAAACATCGCCGGATCAGACAGGCGCATCCAGCCCCGGCAGATGCCGCCCCAGGCTTCCTGCGCCGCCTCGCGCGCTTCCTCACTATCGCCCAGCATCCGCCGCGCCGCGCGCAGCAGCCGGGGATGCCAGCGCGCCGCCAGGCGTTCGCCCGCCCGCACATCGCCCCCGCGCACGAGCGTGACGAGCAATTCGTCATAAATTCTGTCTGTATCGCTCAGTGCCATGCCGCGCCCTTGTCTTTCATAGGGATAGTCGCGCGGGGCCGCCGAAAGGTTCAATCCGCCGGAGGGCTGCTGTCTTCAGGCACGGGCTCATCGGTGCGCCGCAGCAGGGCCACCACGGGCTGGTGATCGGTAAACCGGAAACCAAGATCAATGCCGCGCACCTCATCCACCGCCACATTGGGGGAGGCGACAAAGCCGTCGATGATCGTCGTATAGTTCACGCCTGCCGTGTAAGGCTGCTCATTGGTGCGGGTGGTGGGCACGGCCGGGTCGATCAGGATCTGCCAGCCCCGGCGCAGGGTTTCCTGCGGAAAATCATGCACCCAGAAGAGGGCTTCCTCCGCGCTGGTATAGGCAAAGTCTGTCTGCGCCAGGCGCATGTTCCAGTCCCCGCCGATCACCACCGCCGCGCCCTGCTGGTAATAGGATTGCGCCAGATCCAGCACCTCGCGCAGCTGCCGCATCCGCGTATTGGCGCCCTCGTCAAAGGCGGAAAGATGCACATTGATGATCACCCAGGGCTGCCCGCTGACCTCCAGTTCGGTAACCTGCAGATGATAGCGCCGCTGGATGAAGCCCATGATCGGTTCAGGCTCCTCCGAAAGGCGCACCAGCTCTGTCTCGTCCGCCGCCACCTTCAGGAATGTGCCAAGCCCGTGGCGCATCGAAAGCGGGCCGGGGAAAAGCCGTGTGCGGATGTCTGAGGAAAAGACCATGCCATAACCGGGCAGCGCCGCCTTCACGCCGCCCAGCACATCGACATTGTGATTGAGGAAGCCCCGCGCGGCGAGTTCCTGCATCAGGAGGATGTCCGGCACTTCTTCCCGCAGCACGCCCTGAATGCCGGCCAGGTTTTTCTCCACCGCCTTGCGGCCCGGCGGGCGCAGCATCTCGCCGCCATCCATCTGGAAATCGGATTCTTCGCCAAGCCCCGAATAGCCGATATTCCAGATCATCAGCTTCAGCGGCGCCTGCGCGGCGGGCAGGGCAGAGGGCGCTGCCTCCCGCCGCTCCGGAATGCCTTCATCGGTCAGCGTCACGAAGATCGCCGCGCCCGCATAGAGCGCCGCCAGCATCACCAGCAGGGAGACGTAGACGAGTATCCTGCGCAGCCACATGTGCCCACCCGGTCAGCCATCATCCACCCGCGCCTATCTAGAACGGGGCAGGGCGCCTGTGTCCAGCCGCGCAGCTGACGCAGCGTTCACTTTATGCGCCGCCGGCCATTCTGCCGCCGCCAAACCAGCTGCGGATCAGTTCCCAGGTGCTGCGCGAGCCGGCCATCACGCGCTCTGTGGCGCGGGAAGCGTGGGTGGTGAGGCCGCCAACCCGTTTCAGAAGATCGCTAATCACCGAGCCCGATTCGGCCTTCACCTCCTGCAGCGCGCCTTCGGAAATCGCCGCAGCCTGCACCGCCGTCCAGCCCTTGAAGCTGCGGCAGCGGCGCTTGGCGAGATAGCCGAGCTTCAACGTCATCATGGCGTTGATGCCGCCATCCATCACCGGTCCGGCAATCAGCCCGCCCATCCGGCCGAGCAGGCTGCCGACAACCTCGCCGGTAATGTCGGTCACATCCTCCAGCGCGCGGGCGGCCACCACGATGGCGGCCACATCGCGCAGGATGCGCAGGCTGCCCATCAGGTGCGGCCGGCCGAAATAGATGCGCGAAACGCGCGCCACCAGATTGGCATTGCGCCACAGCACGATGAAGGCATCCACCGTGCCATTCATCGAGATGGCCGTCGCCACGCCCACGCCGACGGCCTCGGCATGGATGATCTGGTTCACGCGGCGGTCGAGCGGGGCGAGCAGCGCCTCGATATGCGCCCGCTCAAATGTCTGGAGTTCCAGAGACAGGGCGAGAGCTTCTTCCGGCTTGGCGCGGCCAGCGCGCGCGGCGAGGGCTTTCCCCTTGGCGATGGCGTCTTCGATGGCGGCGCGCTCGGCCTGCACTTCGGGATTGGCCGCCAGCATCTTCAGATAGCGGACGTCATAGCTGAGGCGCGCCGCAATCGCCTTCGGGTCCGGCGCCTTGGGATCAATCAGAATGTCCGGCGGCCGGGCCGCCACCGGCATGGAAAGAAACGCCGCAACGGGCCGCGCCACCAGCCAGGCCAGCGCCGCAGTCAGCGCCACAATGTAAACAAACCCCGCCACCGGATGGATATCATCAAACAGCCGGTAGAAGAGGTATCCCTGCCCAATCACCATCAGGAAAGCGATCCCCACCGCCACCGAGGCAGCCACCTTCAAAACCCGCCACCCCTGCGCCCATTGCGCGGCAAGCTCCCATTGCTGCGGCGGCTTCTCGGCAAGCGGCGAAGCAGGAACCGGAACGGGCGCGTTGGCCATGAGCAGTGTCCTCCAGGCTGAAGAAAAGGGCTTAACCTTCTTCAGGTGGGAAGACTGCGAGCGGCGGCAAGCGTTTCGCAGCAGTTAGGCAGCGCCTCGAACGGCTCATCCTGAGCGAAGTCGAAGGACGAGCCGGGGCTTGCGGAGCGCTGCTTGGTGCATCCTTCGACTTCGCTCAGGATGAGCGTTGGTCTGTGTCGCTATAGCTTCAATCAGGTGCCTGCACGCTCAGCGTGCTGCCGCTTGTGAATACCAATCTATAATTTCCTGAGCTTCCTTTTCGGCTTCCGCCAGTGTGGCATACAGGCCCGATTCAAAATCACTTGGCCAAAGGCCACCTACGACTGGTTCGTTTTCATCTGCTGGTGAGGGGCCGTAATATTTTTGCCAACGCTCATGGACAAATCTTGCGTGTCCTTGCTTGTCGACAAAAAATGCTACAGCTCGCCTTCCATCGTTACTTACGGTTCGATGATATAACGACCATGCTGGCATTCGAGATATCCTTAAACGGTCACATCCGCTCCGGCACATCAATCCCAAGCAGCCCCAGCCCCGTCTCCAGCTGGTGGCGCACAGCGTCTGCCAGCGCGAGCCGGCTAGCGCGTTTCTCGCTGTCTGTTTCCGAGGCAATCGGCAGCGCCGCGTAAAAGCTGCTGAACGCCTGAGCGAGGCTGTAAAGGTGCTCACACAGAATATGCGGCATCCGCTTTTCGCGGGCGCCGAGCAGGGCGGCGCCGAAGCCGTCGAGCTGCAGCACGAGGGCGCGTTCGGCGTCTTCGGAAACCATTACCTTGCCCGCAGAATGGCCGTTCTCGGCGGCCTTGCGCAGCACCGATTTCACGCGCACGGCGGCATACATCAGGTAAGGTCCGGTCTTGCCTTCAAAGCTCGTGAAGCGGTCAAGGTCGAACACATAATTCGTCGTCCGCGTGTTTACTAAGTCTGCAAATCGAAGCGCGGCCACCGCAATAGGCTGCACGTATCGATCCAGCAAGTATTCAGCAACCCCTCTGGCAAGCTTATCTTCTTGGAAAACAGGAAGAGGGTCAGCCAAAAACATATTGGCTAGAATATTTGAGATCTGGTTCCTTTTTTTTGCATCGTCATTCCACTCTTTTCGGTTCTGCCGCGCTTCTTTCAATACATCTAAGTCTGATGACAATTGTTCCAGTCGTTTCATCTCGTCCACAAGAACGGACATTAGACCTTCATGAATAATGATTTCACCAGTACTGGCTTCTTTTCTCATCAGCTTGGCTATTACAGCCTGAACGGTCATTTGACTTAAATCAGCCAGGCGCAGCACGCCGCCTTCGCGCGTCTTGAAGGGCTTGCCGTCCGGCCCGTTCACGGTGCCAAAGCCGATATGTTCCAGCCTGTCCTCGGCGATCAGGCCGAGCAGGCCCGCCGCGCGGAACACCTGCTCGAAGTGCAGCGCCTGGCGCTGGTCCACCACATAGAGCATCCGCTCCGGAAGCGGCTTCAGATTGTCCATCCGGTCAAGGATCGTGGCAAGGTCGGTCGTGTGATAGCCCGTGCCGCCCCGGCTGTTGACCAGCATGACAGGCGGCATCTCTTTCTTGTCACTTTCCCGCGCCACCGGCACGATCCATGCGCCATCGCTCAGCTCGGCAAGGCCGGCGTCCTTGAAGCGCTCGACCAGGCCGGGGATGAGGCCATCCACATCGCTCTCGCCCTTCCAGAGGTCGAACGAGACATTGAGGAAGCCATAGTCTTTCTTCAGCGCTTCCACCGAAACATCGATGAAATGGCGCAGCAGCGCGCGATAGCCCGCCCGGCCTGCCTGCATTTCGGCGACGGCCTTCTGGCTGCGCTCATTGCGCGCCTCATCCGCCTTCGCCTTGTTGCTCGCCTGCGGATAAAGCCGGCCGAGATCGTCGATGGTGACGGGCGGCTCAGCCGGGTAGGGGCCGGTATAGGCGTCGTCGAAATAGATCAGATCCGGCTGCTCGTCCTGCAGCTCGGTTACAAGGTGCCCCATCTGCAGGCCCCAGTCGCCAAGGTGCACGTCAGAGGTCACCTCATCGCCCAGGAAGCTGAGCAGGCGCTGCAGCGTATCGCCGATTACGGCAGAGCGCAGATGGCCCACATGCATGGGCTTGGCCACATTCGCCCCGCCAAAGTCGATCACCGTCACGGCTGCGTCCGCAGCCTTCTCCGCCCCCGCCATCGCGTCCCCGCGCACGCCCTCGGCCCGCGCAGACAGCGCCGCGTCCGATACCCGCAGGTTGATAAAGCCCGGCCCCGCCACTTCGGCAGACAGCACGCTGGGGTGTTCTTTCAGCTTCGCGGCAATCTCCCCGGCAATCTCGCGCGGGTTCTTGCCCGCTGCCTTCGCCGCCGCCATCGCGCCGTTGCACTGGAAGTCTGCCAGCTCCGGCTTGTCGCTGCGGCGCACCTCGCCGAAACGCGCCTCCAGCCCCATGGCGTCGAAGGCGGCGCCAGCGGCTGCCGATAGCTCCTTGGCAAGGCTGGCCATGGCTTACTCCGCCAGCTTCGCGCCCGCATCGAGGCGGAAACGCTTGCCGGCGCGGTTGAATTCCAGCTGCTCGGGCGTCAGGTCAAAGCCCACCACCACCTCGAAGTTCACCCCCGAGATCGAGCCATCGGCGCGCGGGATGGAGATACGGTTCACCAGTTCGGTCTTGCCGGTCACCGGTTTGCCGCGGAACTCGCCCTGGCTGGCGAAGGTCTCCTTGGCCAGAACCTTGCCATTGCGGCGCGTCACCGCCACGAAATACGGGTAGGTGTGGCTGTCGCCATCCGCCCTCGGGCCCTTGCCATAGGCAAAGTCGATCTCGATCTCGGCGGCCAGCGGAATGTCGTCGGTATAGCGGCAATAGATGCGCACATCGGTGATCTCGCCGGTAAAGGCGATATCCGAGTAAAGCTCGCCCGAACCATCGGCGAATTTCACATACCGGGCCGCGTCATAGACAGAGCCGACCACCGGGCAGGGGCCGGCGTTCGGCGTATTGTCGAGGCTCTGCGCCAGGCGGCTGCTGCGGCAGCCGGTCACCGCCGTGGCGGCCAGGAACGTAGCGGCGAGGATCAGGGCAGTTCTGCGCATGCGTCGGCGTGTCCATCTTGGCCTTATGCAAAGGCCTGTCCATGTGATAACCCGCCCCGTGTTAAAGGCCTTGCGGCGCCCACGCAACGCATTCGGCGCAGGAGACGTGCCCAGATGACGACGAAACCGCCCCTCACCCTGCGCCTGGCCGCCCCGCGCGGCTTCTGCGCCGGGGTGGACCGCGCCATCCAGATCGTCGAGGAGGCCCTGAAAAAGTGGGGCGCCCCGGTCTATGTGCGCCACGAAATCGTGCACAACCGGCATGTGGTGGAGCGGCTGGAGGCCCTGGGCGCCGTCTTCGTGGAGGAGCTGGAAGAATGCCCGGATGACCGCCCGGTCATCTTCTCCGCCCATGGCGTGCCCAAATCGGTCCCCGCCGAGGCGCGCCAGCGCAACATGATCTATGTCGACGCAACCTGCCCCCTCGTCTCCAAGGTACATGTCGAGGCGGCCCGCCATCATGACCAGGCCCGCGAGATCCTCCTCATCGGCCATGCCGGCCACCCCGAAGTCATCGGCACCATGGGCCAGCTTCCCGAAGGCGCCGTCACCTTGATCGAGACTGTGGAAGACGCGCGCGCCTACCAGCCGAAAAACCCCGCCAACCTGGCCTTCCTCACCCAGACAACGCTGAGCGTGGACGACACCGCCGAAATCGTCGGCGCCCTGCAGGAACGCTTCCCCGGCATCGCCGTGCCCCACAAGGAAGACATCTGCTACGCCACCACCAATCGTCAGGATGCTGTCAAAGTCCTCGCGCCGGGCGCGGGTCTTGTTCTGGTGATCGGTGCCCGGACGAGTTCAAACTCCGTCCGCCTCGTCGAAGTCGCCCTCCGCGCCGGCGCCGCAAGGGCAGAACTGATCGCCTCCGCCGAAAACATAGACTGGTCCTGGTTCGAAGGCGTTTCAGTGCTCGGCCTAACCGCCGGCGCCAGCGCCCCCGAAGACCTGGTGCAAGGCGTCATCGACGCCTGCCGCGAACGCTTCGACGTGACCGTGGAAACGGTGAAAACCGCAGACGAAACCGTGACATTCAAACTGCCGCGGGTGTTGGCGGGGTAATCCGTAGGGCGGGTCGAGCGAAGCGATACCCGCCATCCCACGCCGCCGCAAACCGGTGGGTATCGCTCCGCTCAACCCACCCGGCGATTGCCACCGGTCTCGGGGGCTTCAGTAACCAGCCCAGAAATCTATCAGTTCAAATCCGTCCGTATACTCAATACCATAAATAGACGTCCCAACTCCCAGGTATTCATATGTAGCCATAAGGCGTTGCCTAAAGTTTTTATCTCTTGTTATGAATGCGCTGCACAAACTGCCCCATGACGCGTGACTCAAGTCTGACGCGCTGGATTTGAACTGCCGCTCTTTTCGTAGTTTCTTGTCGGGGAAATACCCGATCATGTTCAACATTAGCATCATATTACGAACTTTGTCAGGAACCGTGTACGGTTCACGGGTGATCGGATTCAAACCTTTGATTTGAAAGAAGTCGTCGATATCAGTGTATCGAAGCTGTGTTGGCGAGGCCTGAATTAGTGCCCATATCCGCTCAATCACTTTGCTTGCTGTAATTTTGTTGAGTTCCTGCAAGTTTAGTCCAAGTGCTTTTTGGAACTGCAAGGCTGGCGAAGAGCTTGCTCCCGATCCCATCGCTTGCTCCAAAACGTCTTCGTCAAGAACTCCGGCCGAGTTTGGCAACAAGCTGACAAGTGCATCGATCTCACTTTGAGTTAGGCCAGTGTCATTCAGTGCGCTGCTCAAGGTGTGCGATAGGGCGATCATCTGATCGTCCAATATGTTTTGATAGCTCTTGTCTTGTTGACCTCCGAACGACTTATGTAGGCTCGCGAGGCCATTTAAACCCGGTGACATGAAGAATGGATCACTCCGCAGCTCTTCAAACCGCTGCCTAGGATTTTGTGGCCCCCATAGAAATCGATCAGTCTGCTTAAAATTGATCAACTCACGGCAAACTCGAACCGTATGGAATTTTTCGAGATTTCCAAGGATGCGATCCTCAAGTCCTACGGATCGGATAATCTCCAATATGGTTTCGTCAGAGTACGCAATACTTACGGTGTCTCTCCATATCTCATATTTATCTGAATTGATGATAGCCTCAATGGGCTCACAAAGCAGGTTCTGATCGAAATAAATAAGCGGGCGACTCATTCTTTGCCTCACGGTAATCTTATGCTGGATGTGACGCATGGGGCGCCTTAGGGGGCGCCCGGTCTCAATGCTCCGTCTTTGTCGTCCGATTCGCAGCGGTTCGGCTCAGCTTCCCGCATCAGGACAACAAAGAGGCGTCTTGCAAGTCCCGTATTCAATTCCCATGTCCTTATCGACAACCACTTCGGGGGTTGGGGCGGGTTCGAACCCCGCGACGGTCCTAGTTCTGATTGCCCTTCTGAGTCTCATTCGAGAAATCCTCGATAAACGAAAGGAGGACATCATGAACAAAAAGCGGAAGACGAAACTGAAGTCTAAAGCCTGCTCCGTTAAGAGTTGCAAAATTGAACTAGAAAAGGTCGCGCTAAGCGTTGTCGAAACAACCTGGGCGGTTGGGGCTAGTGTCGTTGCGGCTATTGGATACTCCTCCCTCACCCTTCGAGTTGAGCGCTCTTATGGCGCTCAACTCCTTCATTCTTTCGATTGAAATGGGGTAAGCCAATGAAGTCGGGCACGGGTAGCATTTCGCTTCACTTAATGTACCCTATGGCCATCCGATCTACCCCTCACCAAATCCCACTTCCAATCCCCGCCGCCATCCCCGCGCCCAGCTCCCGGCATTGCGCCAGCACATCCTCGCCCAGCACCTTCGGCGCCAGAATTTCCTCCGCCGTCTGAGCGCGGGTGTTGACGATCAGGGGCGGTTGCACGTCCCGCAATCGCCAGCCCTTGCAGATGCGCGCCGCTTGCCGCGCGGCGCCGTCTCCGTCGCTGCCCGCCGCGATCATCAGGGCGTAGGGGCGCCCTTCGATCCGTCCGAGCACGGGATAATAGCAGCGGTCAAAGAACTCCTTCATCTCGCCTGAAAGGCTGGCCAGGTTTTCCGGCGCGGCGAAGAGATAGCCATCGGCGGCCAGCAAATCCTCCGCCTGCGCCGCCCGCGCGGGCACGAGCCGCGCCCTGCACGCCTCCTCTCCCTCTGCCAGCGCCTGCGCCCCCTCAAACGCCGCCCGCGCCATCGCCTCGGCGGTCCCCGTACGCGAATGCCAGATGATCAGAAGCTGTTTCATGGGGGCAGGATAGGGGGCGCCGCGCGCCGTGTCACTTGGCTCCCCTCTCCCCCTGGGGAGAGGGGCTGGGGGTGAGGGGGCGCAACGCTAGGGGTGGTCTGCCTGGCTAGGGGCCCCCGGCCCCCCCCAACACCACCCCCAGGGGATAGGGGGGGGGGTTGGGTGTGGCCCCCCGGCGGCCGGCCGCCC